>NZ_CP056199.1:4277627-4583172 GCF_013782625.1 Enterobacter sp. RHBSTW-00994
ACGAAGTCACCACAACAGCGGACATGAGTTACGAAAGGTTTCAATTCTATCTGTAGCCGCCGCCGTTGTCTTTAAGATTCAGGAGCGTAGTGCATGGAGTTCAGTGTAAAAAGCGGTAGCCCGGAGAAACAGCGGAGTGCCTGCATCGTTGTGGGTGTCTTTGAACCACGCCGCCTCTCCCCGATCGCCGAACAACTCGATAAAATCAGTGATGGCTATATCAGCGCCCTGTTGCGCCGTGGCGAACTGGAAGGCAAACCTGGGCAGACGCTGTTACTGCACCATGTTCCTAACGTGCTGTCCGAACGTATTTTGCTGATTGGCTGTGGCAAAGAGCGCGAGCTGGATGAGCGTCAGTACAAGCAGGTTATTCAGAAAACAATCAATACGCTGAATGATACCGGCTCAATGGAAGCCGTCTGCTTCCTGACTGAACTGCACGTCAAAGGCCGTAACACTTACTGGAAAGTACGTCAGGCGGTAGAGACCGCCAAAGAAAGCCTGTATAGCTTCGATCAACTGAAGACGAATAAAAGCGAGCCACGCCGCCCACTGCGCAAAATGGTCTTCAACGTGCCGACGCGTCGTGAGCTGACCAGCGGGGAACGTGCGATTCAGCACGGTCTGGCGATTGCAGCAGGCATTAAAGCAGCAAAAGATCTGGGCAACATGCCGCCAAATATTTGCAACGCGGCTTACCTCGCCTCTCAGGCTCGTCAACTGGCAGACTCATACAGCAAGAACGTCATCACCCGCGTGATTGGCGAGCAGCAGATGAAAGAGCTGGGCATGCATTCGTATCTGGCGGTGGGCAACGGCTCCCAGAATGAATCCCTGATGTCGGTTATCGAATACAAAGGCAACCCGTCTGAAGACGCACGCCCGATCGTTTTGGTCGGTAAAGGTCTGACCTTCGACTCCGGTGGTATCTCCATCAAACCTGCCGAAGGCATGGACGAGATGAAGTACGACATGTGTGGCGCGGCTGCAGTCTACGGCGTGATGAGAATGGTGGCGGAACTTCAGTTACCGATTAACGTTATTGGCGTGCTTGCGGGCTGTGAAAACATGCCTGGCGGTCGCGCATACCGTCCGGGTGATGTTCTGACCACCATGTCCGGTCAAACCGTTGAAGTGCTGAATACCGATGCTGAAGGGCGTCTGGTACTGTGCGACGTACTGACCTACGTTGAGCGTTTCGAACCTGAAGCGGTTATCGACGTCGCCACACTTACCGGTGCGTGCGTGATTGCTCTGGGCCACCACATCACGGGCCTGATGTCGAACCACAACCCGTTGGCGCATGAACTGATTGGTGCATCTGAGCAGGCTGGCGATCGCGCATGGCGTCTGCCGCTGGGTGATGAATATCAGGAGCAGTTAGAGTCCAACTTTGCCGATATGGCGAATATTGGTGGTCGTCCTGGCGGTGCAATTACGGCGGGCTGCTTCCTGTCACGCTTTACCCGTAAGTACAACTGGGCTCACCTGGACATTGCCGGAACGGCATGGCGCTCCGGTAAAGCCAAAGGTGCTACGGGTCGTCCAGTAGCCTTGCTGTCGCAGTTCCTGCTGAATCGCGCCGGGTTTAACGGCGAAGAGTAAGTTAAGAACGGCAGCAAACTATAGGCCGGGTAAGGCGATGCCGCCACCCGGCTTAAGCATTTAAAGTGAGCAAAAGAAACCCCATATATGAAGAATGCAACGTTCTACCTTCTGGACAATGACACTACCGCAGACGGTTTAAGCGCCGTCGAGCAACTGGTGTGTGAAATTGCCGCAGAACGTTGGCGCAACGGGAAACGCGTCCTGATCGCCTGTGAAGATGAACAGCAGGCCATTCGTCTGGACGAGGCGCTGTGGGCACGACCACCTGAAAGTTTTGTCCCACACAATCTGTCGGGCGAAGGGCCACGAGGCGGTGCACCCGTCGAAATTGCCTGGCCGCAAAAGCGCAACAGCAGTGCACGCGATATTCTGATTAGCCTGCGTACAAGCTTTGCAGATTTTGCCACCGCTTTCACAGAAGTGGTAGACTTCGTCCCTTACGAAGACTCTCTGAAACAACTGGCGCGCGAACGTTATAAAGCGTACCGCCTGGCTGGTTTTAACCTGAATACGGCAACCTGGAAATAATGGAAAAGACATACAACCCACGAGATATCGAACAGCCGCTTTACGAGCACTGGGAGCAGCAGGGCTATTTCAAGCCTAATGGCGATGAAAGCAAAGAGTCCTTCTGCATCATGATCCCGCCGCCGAACGTCACCGGCAGTTTGCATATGGGTCATGCCTTCCAGCAGACTATCATGGACACCATGATCCGTTACCAGCGCATGCAGGGCAAAAACACCCTGTGGCAGGCTGGTACTGACCATGCGGGTATCGCAACCCAAATGGTAGTTGAGCGTAAGATTGCCGCTGAAGAAGGTAAAACTCGCCACGACTACGGTCGCGATGCCTTCATCGACAAAATTTGGCAGTGGAAAGCAGAATCTGGCGGCACGATTACTCGTCAGATGCGCCGTCTCGGCAACTCCGTGGACTGGGAGCGTGAGCGCTTCACCATGGATGAAGGTCTTTCCAATGCGGTTAAAGAAGTGTTCGTCCGTCTGTACAAAGAAGATCTGATTTACCGAGGCAAACGCCTGGTAAACTGGGATCCGAAACTGCGTACCGCCATCTCTGACCTGGAAGTGGAAAACCGCGAGTCTAAAGGCTCCATGTGGCATATCCGCTATCCGCTGGCTGATGGCGCGAAAACGGCTGACGGAAAAGATTACCTGGTTGTCGCCACCACGCGCCCAGAAACCCTGCTCGGCGATACCGGCGTAGCGGTGAATCCGGAAGATCCGCGCTATAAAGATCTGATCGGTAAGTTCGTGGTACTGCCGCTGGTGAACCGCCGCATTCCAATCCTCGGTGACGAACATGCCGACATGGAAAAAGGCACAGGTTGCGTAAAAATCACCCCTGCACATGACTTTAACGACTACGAAGTTGGCCGTCGTCATGCCCTGCCGATGATCAACATTCTGACCTTTGATGGCGATATCCGTGAAAGCGCGGAAGTCTACGATACCAAAGGTGAAGAGTCTGACGTCTACTCCAGTGAAATCCCGGCTGAATTCCAGAAACTGGAACGTTTTGCCGCACGTAAAGCGGTAGTCGCTGCTGTTGACGCACTCGGCTTGCTGGAAGAGATCAAACCTCACGATCTGACCGTGCCGTACGGCGATCGTGGCGGTGTGGTTATCGAGCCGATGCTGACTGACCAGTGGTATGTCCGTGCTGACGTACTGGCGAAGCCAGCCGTTGAAGCCGTTGAAAACGGTGACATCCAGTTCGTACCAAAACAGTACGAAAACATGTACTTCTCCTGGATGCGTGATATTCAGGACTGGTGTATCTCCCGTCAGCTATGGTGGGGTCACCGTATCCCGGCATGGTACGACGAAGCGGGCAACGTTTACGTAGGCCGTACTGAAGAGGAAGTGCGTCAGGAAAACAACCTGAGCGCCGACATCGCGCTGCGTCAGGACGAAGACGTTCTGGATACCTGGTTCTCCTCCGCGCTGTGGACGTTCTCCACTCTCGGCTGGCCGGAAAACACCGACGCACTGCGTCAGTTCCACCCTACCAGCGTGATGGTTTCTGGCTTTGATATCATCTTCTTCTGGATTGCCCGCATGATCATGATGACCATGCACTTCATCAAAGATGAAAATGGCAAACCTCAGGTTCCGTTCCATACCGTCTACATGACCGGTCTGATCCGTGACGACGAAGGTCAGAAGATGTCCAAATCCAAGGGCAACGTGATTGACCCACTGGATATGGTTGACGGGATCTCGCTGGAAGAGCTGCTGGAAAAACGTACCGGCAACATGATGCAGCCACAACTGGCAGAGAAAATCCGCAAACGTACCGAGAAACAGTTCCCGAACGGCATTGAATCTCACGGTACTGATGCCCTGCGTTTCACCCTGGCAGCGCTGGCCTCTACGGGTCGCGACATCAACTGGGACATGAAACGTCTGGAAGGTTACCGTAACTTCTGTAACAAGCTGTGGAACGCCAGCCGCTTCGTGTTGATGAACACCGAAGATCAGGATTGCGGATTCAACGGCGGCGAAATGGTTCTCTCTCTGGCCGACCGCTGGATCCTGGCCGAGTTTAACCAGACGGTGAGAGCGTATCGTGAAGCGTTGGACAGCTTCCGCTTCGATATTGCGGCGGGAATCCTGTACGAATTCACCTGGAACCAGTTCTGTGACTGGTATCTGGAGCTGGCTAAACCGGTGATGAACGGCGGTACAGATGCGGAACTGCGCGGCACGCGCAACACGCTGATCACCGTTCTGGAAGGTCTGCTGCGCCTTGCACACCCAATCATTCCATTCATCACCGAAACCATCTGGCAGCGTGTGAAAGTGATTGCAGGTATCGAGGCCGACACTATCATGCTGCAGCCGTTCCCGGCATTCGATGCTTCCCGTGTTGATGAAGCCGCCGCGGCCGATACCGAATGGCTGAAACAGGCGATCGTGGCTGTACGTAACATTCGTGCAGAAATGAACATTGCCCCAGGCAAACCACTGGAGCTGCTGCTGCGTGGTTGCAGCGAGGCTGCTGTTCGTCGTGTCACCGAGAACAACACCTTCCTGAAGACGATGGCTCGTCTGGAAAGCATCACAGTATTACCTGCCGATGACAAAGGTCCGGTCTCTGTGACCAAAATCATCGACGGCGCAGAACTGCTGATTCCGATGGCTGGCCTGATCGACAAAGATG
This sequence comes from Enterobacter sp. RHBSTW-00994, assembly GCF_013782625.1. Lineage (NCBI taxonomy): Bacteria > Pseudomonadati > Pseudomonadota > Gammaproteobacteria > Enterobacterales > Enterobacteriaceae > Enterobacter > Enterobacter sp. RHBSTW-00994. The sequence continues at coordinate 4,282,422 of NZ_CP056199.1, forward strand.
CCGAGCTGGCTCGTCTGGCGAAAGAAGTGGCGAAAGTCGATGTGGAAATCGGCAAAATCGAAAGCAAACTGGCAAACGAAGGCTTTGTTGCCCGTGCGCCGGAAGCGGTCATCGCCAAAGAGCGTGAACGTCTGGTTGCTTTTGCTGATGCGAAAACTAAGCTGATCGAGCAGCAGGCCGTTATCGCTGCCCTGTAATGCTTTTACCCCTTACGCTTCATAGCGTAAGGGGTATCCTTCCTGAAATATCCTCGCTTGCACTCCCCTTTTTACGGTGCTATTAACAGCAATTGTGTGTCATTTTTGTCATGAGTAATACTATGAGCGTGATTACCCCCGTCGCCGCCACCATGCGTCGGATCACTGAGCAGGACAACGCAGCCATTGCGGCGGTGATCCGTATCGTTTCAGCGGAATATGGTCTGACAGCCGATAAAGGCTATACCGTTGCCGACCCTAATCTGGATGAGTTATTCCAGCTTTATACCCAACCCGGTCATGCATATTGGGTGATTGAGCAGGATGGGAAAGTCGTGGGCGGAGGTGGTGTTGCACCGCTCAGTTGCAGTGAACCGGATATCTGCGAACTGCAGAAAATGTATTTCCTGCCCAGCGTACGCGGACAAGGTCTGGCGAAAAAACTGGCGCTGGCCGCCCTCGATCATGCCCGCACCCAGGGCTTTAAACGCTGTTACCTCGAAACCACCGAATTCCTCAAAGAGGCGATTGGCCTGTATGAGCACCTGGGCTTTGCGCATATCGATGCACCGCTGGGTTGCACCGGGCACGTAGACTGTGAAGTCAGGATGCTGAAAAGTCTGTAAATTTCGTTCCTGCCCTCTTCTGTTAAGCGGCTGTAAACTGAATGCTCTACACTCTCAGTTCACACCATAACGGGGGAAATACGATGTCGAAGATAAAAAGCTACGCCGCACCGCAGGCGGGTGCAGAGCTGGAACTGTATGAATACGATGCGGGCGATCTCAAAGCAGAAGACGTCGAAGTACAGGTTGATTACTGCGGGATCTGCCATTCAGACCTCTCGATGATCGATAACGAATGGGGCTTTTCACAGTATCCCCTGGTTGCCGGACACGAAGTGATTGGTCATGTCGTTGCCCTGGGCGCGGCAGCACAGGATAAAGGGCTGAAGATTGGTCAGCGTGTCGGTATCGGCTGGACGGCTCGCAGCTGCGGACACTGTGATGCCTGTATCAGCGGCAACCAGATCAACTGCCTCGAAGGCTCCGTCCCCACCATTCTGAACAAAGGCGGTTTCGCCGATAAACTGCGCGCCGACTGGCAATGGGTCATTCCTCTGCCAGAAAGCATTGATATCGAATCCGCCGGCCCGCTGCTTTGCGGGGGTATCACCGTCTTCAAACCACTGCTGATGCACCACATCACCGCCACCAGCCGCGTGGGTGTGATTGGTATTGGCGGTCTGGGTCACATCGCCATCAAACTGCTGCATGCCATGGGCTGTGAAGTGACCGCCTTTAGCTCTAACCCGGCAAAAGAGAAAGAAGTGCTGGCGATGGGTGCAGATAAAGTGGTTAACAGCCGCGATCCAGAAGCGCTGAAAGCACTCGCAGGTCAGTTTGATCTAATCATCAACACCGTCAACGTCGATCTCGACTGGCAGCCATATTTCGAAGCCCTGGCCTACGGCGGTAATTTCCACACCGTGGGTGCAGTGCTGAAACCGCTGCCGGTTCCGGCATTTACACTGATCGGCGGCGATCGCAGCGTTTCAGGCTCCGCAACCGGTACGCCGTTCGAGTTGCGCAAACTGATGAAATTTGCCGGTCGCACCAAAGTTGCACCAACAACCGAACTGTATCCAATGTCAAAAATCAATGAAGCAATCCAGCACGTACGCGACGGTAAAGCTCGTTACCGCGTGGTGCTAAAAGCCGATTTCTGATAGCCGTTTGCCGGAGCAACGAGCGGCCTGATGCCCTCACCTCAACCCTCTCCTTGTGGGAGAGGGTGCAAACATGAATAACGGTAACGGGTGTTACCGTTTTGCTTTTACCATGGCCTTAAAGACTTCAGCCACCGCTACCGCCCCCGGATCGGTGACCCCTTCCAGATTGTCTTTATTCACATACGACGAACGCCCCGCCCCGGCTTTCACCATTTTCGCGGTCGCGTCAGCCCCTGCTTGCGCAGCCTGCGCTGCTGACTGAAGATCGCCTCGCTGTAATGCCTCCAGCGCTGGTTGCAGTGCGTCGATCAATGTACGATCGCCGAGATCCGCCCCCCCATATTGCTTCATCTGCGCAAGACCGCTCAATAACGCCTCGGGGAGTGATTGACCATCATGCAGCTTCTGCCCGGCCGCCGTGAAGAAGATCGACATCAATACGCCACTAGATCCCCCCATTACCGTCGCCAGACGATCTCCCGTCAACAACAGCAACGCGGGCACATCGTTAAGCGGAAGTTGTTGTTTCTCAAGGCGCTGCGCAATATCACGCGCCCCTTGTGCAAAGGTTGACCCCGTATCACCATCACCCACTTTCGCATCCAGTGCATTCAACCGATTCTCCAGAGCCAGAAGTGTCTGGGTTCCCACCGCAACCAACGCACCTACCCCGGCATTCTCCGACGGCGTAAATTCAACGCGATCATGAATCGCGGTATGGGGCAATGTACGCAACGGCGCAAACGCCACAGGTTTCTGCCAGCCCAGCGTTTCAACACTTTCGTTTATCGCCTGCTCAAAGGTAGCGTTGAGCTTTAACAGCGACAGCGAAAAGCCTTTCATGTCCAGCGAACTGACCAGCGGAGCAGGGCCAATCAGGTAGGCGATATCCTCTTTCAATGCCGAGTGGGCCAGCTCTTTAGTCAGCAGAGCCATTTCCAGTGCCGACACGCCACCGAGATTATTGATTAGCACCGCAAATCGTCCCTTCCCTGCCTGCGCTTTGAGTGGTGTGACAAGCGTATCGATTATGGCTTTACTGTTTTGCGTATCGACAACAGAAGCACCTGGCTCGCCATGGATCCCCAACCCCAGTTCAACATGCCCTTTCCGGATACGCCCTTCATCGTCATCACTGCCCGGCAGATTGCAGGTTTGCATCGCGACTCCCAGGCTCCAGAGGTTATCGCAGGCCTGCCGGGCAATATCGCGCACTTCACCGAGCGATTTACCGTGTTCCGCCGCGAAGCCTGCGATTTTGTGTACCAACGCCGTCCCGGCAATTCCCCGCGGCTGTTTGTTATCCGGCAGGGCGATATCATCCGCGACGATCACCATCTCAACCTTCAGGCCATACCGCTTAGCCTTTTCTGCTGCCAGGCCAAAGTTAAGGCGATCCCCTGTATAGTTTTTCACGATCAGCAGACAGCCGCGATCGCCTGTGACCGCAACAATGGCATTGAGCACGGCGTCCACGCTCGGCGAGGCAAACAGATCCCCACAAACTGCAGCCGTGAGCATGCCTTTACCCACAAAACCAGCATGCGCAGGCTCATGACCGGAACCGCCACCGGAAATCACCGCCACGCGGCTTTTATCCCAGTCACTGCGCGCGATGACACGAATAGCCGGGTCGATATCAAGTTTGACGAGATTACCGTGCGGGGCAGAAATCAAAATACCTTCAATGGCGTCGTTGACCAGCTGTTTGCGGTCATTAAAAAAGAATCTGGACATAGTTTCCCAAAATGTTGTGAACCCTATGCAAAAGCATAGTCCGCACTGGGTAATACGCCGCAAAGTAAGGAATTTTCTGCGTCACATTGCCGTCGGTTTGCCTATACTCCACGCATGACAATGAGAGGACGTGCATCATGAGTACACCACTATTGATCGCCAGGACGCTGGAGAAAGAGTTGTTTTTACTGCCTGCAATGGCAAACCGCCACGGGCTGATTACCGGTGCAACCGGGACGGGTAAAACCGTCACCCTGCAAAAGCTGGCGGAGTCCTTTTCTGCCATTGGCGTTCCGGTGTTTATGGCCGATGTGAAAGGTGATTTAACTGGCGTTGCTCAGGAAGGAACGGCATCGGAAAAACTGCTCGAGCGTCTGCAAAATATTGGCGTGAACGACTGGCAACCGCAGGCCAGCCCGGTCGTTGTCTGGGACATTTTCGGTGAGAAAGGCCATCCCGTGCGCGCTACCGTTTCCGATCTCGGTCCCTTGCTGCTGGCGCGGCTTCTGAATTTGAACGATGTGCAGTCCGGCGTGCTGAATATTATCTTCCGTATTGCCGACGACCAGGGGTTACTGCTGCTTGATTTCAAAGATCTGCGGGCGATAACTCAGTACATCGGGGAGAACGCCAAATCTTTCCAGAATCAGTATGGCAATATCAGCGCTGCTTCCATTGGTGCTATTCAGCGTGGGTTACTGACGCTTGAACAACAAGGCGCAGAGCACTTCTTCGGCGAACCGATGCTGGACATCAGGGACTGGATGCGTACAGACAGCAACGGCCACGGCATCCTCAATATTCTGAGTGCGGAAAAACTCTACCAGATGCCAAAACTCTACGCCGCGAGTCTGCTGTGGATGCTCTCCGAGCTCTATGAACAATTGCCAGAGGCAGGCGATCTGGAAAAACCGAAACTGGTGTTCTTCTTTGACGAGGCCCACCTGCTGTTCAGCGATGCTCCGCAGGTGCTGCTGGATAAGATCGAACAGGTGATCCGTCTGATACGTTCCAAAGGGGTGGGCGTTTACTTCGTTTCGCAAAACCCGTCGGATATCCCCGATAACGTTCTGGGGCAACTCGGGAACCGTGTGCAACATGCCCTGCGAGCCTTCACGCCTAAAGATCAGAAGGCCGTCAAAGCCGCAGCGCAAACCATGCGGGCGAATCCTGCATTTGATACTGAAGCAGCCATCCAGGCTTTAGGGACCGGTGAAGCACTGATCTCCTTCCTGGACGCGAAAGGCAGCCCGTCCGTGGTAGAACGTGCAATGGTGATTGCCCCCTACTCACGTATGGGACCAGTCACCGATGACGAGCGCAACAGCCTGATAAACCACTCTCCTGTCTACGGTAAGTATGAAGATGAGATAGACAGAGAATCAGCGTTCGAGATGCTGCAAAAAGGGGTACAAGCGACGACGGACTCACAAGGCGCCGCCGCCACCAAAGAGGTATCAGATTCCACAGATGATGGGCTCCTCGGGGGGCTGAAAGACATTCTGTTTGGCAGTACAGGGCCTCGCGGTGGCAAGCGCGATGGCGTGGTACAGACCATGGCTAAAAGCGCGGCGCGGCAAGTTACCAATCAAATTGTGCGCGGCATGCTGGGAAGCCTGCTAGGGGGCCGTCGCAGGTAGTAAAGGACTCCACGGACGTCCAATAGCCGATCCCTGAACCCCGTGCTCATTCAGGTAACGGTCAATTTCAACCATCCCCGTCCAGCGGTTCTCACACCACAGTGGTGCGAGGAGCGTTGGCCGGCGAGCACTGGCTGAGATGCGATGATAAATAATCTCGGGTGGAGTATGCCGAATCATCTCACCCGCCGTCACGGTATAGTCTTCCAGCGCAATACCGTTAAGCCGCCCGGCCTCCCACGCTTTCGCCATCGTACTGCCTTTCACGATATGCAACGGGTGCAGCTTAATCCCGTCAACACCCGTCTCAACCACCTTCTCCAGTGTCTCAAGACTGTGCTGAAGTCCTTCGCCTGGCAAACCGACAATCAGGTGCGAGCACACCTTGAGCCCGCGTTCACGGGCCAAACGCGTGGTTTGCTGATAACAGGCAAAGTCGTGACCACGATTGATACGGTGCAAGGTTTTGTCATGTGCCGTTTGTAACCCCAACTCCAGCCAAATTTCATAACCCAGAGCGTTGTACTCACTCAGCAAATCCAGCACCGCTTCTGGCACACAGTCCGGGCGCGTACCCACACATAACCCCACGATACTGGCCTGACTTACCGCCTGCTGGTACATCGAACGCAGCACCTGCACTTCCGCCCAGGTGCTGGTATACGCCTGAAAATAGGCCAGATACTGCTTTGCGCGATTCACCCGCTTTGCCTGATGGGTAAGTTGCTCAGCGATGGAATGATGTTGCTGCGCCTCATCAGCAAACGAGGCGACATTACAGAAAGTACAGCCACCACGGCCAATCGTCCCGTCACGATTTGGACAGCTAAAACCACCGTGTAATGTCAGCTTATGAACCTTTTGTCCGTATCGACGTGAAAGATCCCCACCAAACATATTGACTAATTTCTGTAACTGCATAATCTGTTAGACCGCCCCGGAGAAAGGGGATAAGCCTGCCATTTTTAGCTTCAGTCGGCGATGACCTGGATCAAGCGCCCTGGACTGCTATTATTCATTTGAATAAAAACTCACGATTACTGCAATTTCATTCATACGACCTGCAATTACTTTTCCTTATGTTCTGATTGTTTTTTTCACTTATAGCATCACAGCTGAAAAACAGTGTGATTATGCGGGTTAGAGCATAATACCAGATTATAATTCTGCAAAAAAAACACCATTCAGCATGCTGCATTGATAATACCGCTTTCATATAGTGAGTCAGATCACACTCCCTGGTGACTTTGTTTGAGGTTTATTGGATGTAAAAATAGTGAAATACTTTTTACATTCAATAAGATAACCATCCTTTAGCACATTTTTGTATAAATAAGTTTGCCATTTGACCTGTGTACCAATTCCCGATAAGTTGGAAATCCGCTGGAAGCTTTCTGGATGAGCCACTGCTCATCATATTTATGCAGTAATTGAGATTCCCTCTGAAGCAAGTCCTCAAACTTGTTTGACCTGTGCGAAAAGGATATTAAGAGGGCGAATGCGAGGTACGCGTATGAAGCGCAAACCCCGTCGCCATGCTCTTTCTGTGCCTGTGCGCCACGGTCCAGATAGGATCCCGAAGAGCCTGGGGAGGTTCACTGATATGTTGTACGATAAATCCCTTGAGAAGGATAACTGTGGTTTCGGCCTGATCGCCCACATAGAAGGCGAACCTAGCCACAAGGTAGTGCGTACCGCAATACACGCACTGGCCCGTATGCAGCACCGAGGCGCGATCCTTGCCGATGGTAAAACCGGCGACGGTTGCGGTCTGCTGCTGCAAAAACCCGATCGTTTCTTCCGTATCGTTGCGGAAGAGCGCGGCTGGCGTTTAGCCAAAAACTATGCTGTCGGCATGTTGTTCCTGAATCAGGACCCAGACAAAGCCGCCGCTTCACGCCGCATCGTCGAAGAAGAACTTCAACGTGAAACCCTGTCAATTGTCGGCTGGCGCGATGTGCCAACCAACGAAGGGGTGCTCGGTGAAATCGCCCTCTCCTCGCTGCCTCGTATTGAGCAAATCTTTGTTAACGCGCCTGCGGGCTGGCGTCCACGTGATATGGAACGTCGCCTGTTTATCGCCCGCCGTCGCATTGAAAAACGTCTCCAGGAAGACAAAGAGTTCTACGTCTGTAGCCTCTCGAACCTGGTGAACATCTATAAAGGTCTGTGTATGCCGGCTGACCTGCCGCGCTTTTACCTGGACCTGGCGGATCTGCGTCTGGAATCGGCCATTTGCCTGTTCCACCAGCGCTTCTCCACCAACACCGTTCCACGCTGGCCGCTGGCCCAGCCGTTCCGCTACCTTGCGCATAACGGCGAGATCAACACCATCACTGGTAACCGCCAGTGGGCACGCGCTCGTACTTATAAGTTCCAGACACCACTGATCCCAGACCTGCACGATGCTGCGCCGTTCGTTAACGAAACCGGCTCGGACTCCAGCTCCATGGATAACATGCTGGAACTGCTGCTGGCAGGCGGGATGGATATCGTCCGCGCGATGCGTCTGCTCGTGCCACCGGCATGGCAGAACAACCCGGATATGGATCCAGAGCTGCGCTCTTTCTTCGACTTTAACTCCATGCATATGGAGCCGTGGGATGGCCCTGCGGGCATCGTCATGTCCGATGGTCGTTTTGCTGCCTGTAACCTGGACCGTAATGGTCTGCGTCCGGCGCGCTACGTCATCACCAAGGACAAGCTGATCACCTGTGCCTCTGAAGTTGGGATCTGGGATTACCAGCCGGATGAAGTGGTTGAGAAAGGGCGTGTCGGTCCTGGCGAGCTGATGGTGATTGATACCCGTGGCGGTCGCATCCTGCACTCAGCTGAAACGGATGACGATCTGAAAAGCCGTCACCCGTATAAAGAGTGGATGGAGAAAAACGTCCGCCGTCTCGTGCCATTTGAAGACTTGCCAGACGAAGATGTCGGCAGCCGCGAAATGGACGACGATACGCTGTTCAGCTACCAGAAACAGTTTAACTACAGCGCCGAAGAGCTGGATTCTGTTATCCGTGTTCTCGGTGAAAATGGCCAGGAAGCGGTCGGCTCTATGGGTGATGACACCCCGTTTGCCGTGCTCTCCAGCCAGCCGCGCATTATTTACGATTACTTCCGTCAGCAGTTTGCGCAGGTAACAAACCCGCCAATCGATCCGCTGCGTGAAGCGCACGTCATGTCGCTCGCCACCAGCATCGGCCGCGAGATGAACGTCTTCTGTGAAGCAGAAGGCCAGGCACACCGCCTGAGCTTTAAATCGCCGATCCTGCTGTACTCCGATTTCAAACAGCTCACCACCATGAAAGAGGAACATTATCGCGCCGATACGCTCGATATTACTTTCGACGTGACCGAAGCCAGTCTCGAAGAGACGGTGAATGCGCTGTGCGATAAAGCCGAACAAATGGTGCGTAACGGCACGGTATTGCTGGTGCTGTCCGACCGTAACATCGCGAAGAACCGTCTGCCGGTTCCTGCGCCAATGGCCGTTGGCGCAATCCAGACCCGTCTGGTCGATAAGAGCCTGCGCTGCGACGCCAACATTATCGTTGAGACCGCCAGTGCGCGCGATCCGCACCACTTTGCTGTGCTGTTAGGCTTTGGTGCGACGGCTATCTACCCGTATCTCGCCTACGAAACGCTGGCAAGACTGGTCGATACCCGTGCGATCGAGAAAGAGTACCGTACAGTGATGCTGAACTACCGTAACGGCATCAACAAAGGCCTGTACAAAATCATGTCCAAAATGGGCATCTCGACCATCGCCTCTTATCGCTGCTCGAAACTGTTCGAAGCCGTTGGCTTGCATGATGACGTTGCCAATCTGTGTTTCCAGGGTGTGATCAGCCGTATCGGCGGAGCCGGTTTTACCGACTTCCAGCAGGATCTGGTTAACCTGTCAAAACGCGCCTGGCTGGCACGTAAGCCGCTGGATCAAGGCGGCTTGCTGAAATATGTCCACGGTGGTGAATACCACGCTTACAACCCGGATGTGGTGCGTACGCTGCAACAGGCGGTTCAGAGTGGCGAGTACAGCGATTATCAGCAATATGCTGAGCTGGTTAACAACCGTCCGGCGGCAACACTGCGCGACCTGTTAGCGCTGAATCCTGGTGATGAAGCCATCAGCATTAACGATGTTGAACCCGCTACAGAACTGTTCAAACGCTTTGATACCGCGGCGATGTCCATCGGCGCGCTGAGTCCGGAAGCCCACGAAGCGCTGGCTGAGGCGATGAACAGCATCGGCGGTAATTCAAACTCCGGCGAAGGCGGCGAAGATCCTGCCCGTTACGGCACAAACAAAGTGTCCCGTATTAAGCAGGTGGCATCCGGTCGCTTTGGCGTAACGCCAGCGTACCTGGTCAACGCCGACGTGATTCAGATTAAAGTCGCTCAGGGTGCAAAACCGGGCGAAGGCGGTCAGTTACCGGGTGACAAAGTGACCCCGTATATCGCCAAACTGCGCTATTCCGTACCGGGCGTGACACTGATTTCCCCACCGCCGCACCACGATATCTACTCTATCGAGGATTTAGCGCAGCTGATTTTTGACCTGAAACAGGTCAACCCGAAAGCGATGATCTCCGTGAAGCTGGTGTCCGAACCGGGTGTCGGCACAATCGCAACCGGTGTTGCTAAAGCCTATGCAGACCTTATCACCATTGCCGGTTACGACGGTGGTACAGGGGCAAGCCCGCTTTCCTCCGTGAAATATGCAGGTTGTCCGTGGGAGCTGGGTCTGGTGGAAACGCAACAGGCTCTGGTCGCTAACGGACTGCGTCACAAGATCCGTCTGCAGGTGGATGGCGGCCTGAAAACGGGCCTCGATATCATCAAAGCGGCAATTCTGGGTGCAGAGAGCTTTGGCTTTGGTACGGGTCCAATGGTTGCTCTGGGTTGTAAATACCTGCGTATTTGCCACCTGAACAACTGCGCAACCGGTGTAGCAACCCAGGACGAGAAGCTGCGCAAGAACCATTACCACGGCCTGCCGTTTAAAGTGACAAACTACTTTGATTTTATCGCCCGTGAAACCCGCGAGCTGATGGCACAGTTGGGTGTGAAACGTCTGGTGGATCTGATTGGCCGTACAGACCTGCTGAAAGAGCTGGAAGGCTTTACCGCCAAGCAGCAGAAACTGGAGTTGTCGAAACTGCTGGAAACTGCACAGCCTCATCCAGGCAAAGCGGTTTACTGCACCGAGAACAACCCACCGTTCGACAACGGTGTATTGAACGCACAGCTGCTGCACCAGGCGAAATCTTATGTTGATGACAAACAGAGCAAAACGTTCTGGTTTGACATCCGCAACACTGACCGCTCGGTTGGCGCCTCGTTGTCTGGTTACATCGCACAGACGCATGGCGACCAGGGTCTGGCGGCCGATCCGATCACCGCGCACTTCAGCGGTACTGCGGGTCAGAGCTTCGGCGTGTGGAACGCAGGCGGTGTTGAGCTGTACCTGACTGGCGACGCTAACGACTATGTCGGTAAAGGTATGGCTGGTGGCCTGCTGGCAGTTCGCCCACCGGTGGGCTCCGCGTTCCCAAGCCACAAAGCCAGCATTATCGGCAACACCTGCTTATACGGTGCAACCGGCGGTCGCCTGTTTGCGGCAGGCCGCGCGGGTGAACGTTTTGCCGTACGTAACTCCGGTGCTATCACGGTGGTGGAAGGCATTGGCGATAACGGTTGTGAATACATGACGGGCGGGATTGTTTGCGTACTGGGTAAAACCGGCGTGAACTTCGGCGCAGGCATGACGGGCGGTTTTGCATACGTCCTGGATGAAGACGGTGAGTTCCGCAAACGCGTGAACCCGGAGCTGGTGGAAGTCTTGGGCGTTGAAACCTTGCCTATCCACGAAGAGCATCTGCGCGGTTTGATTACCGAGCACGTGCAGCATACCGGTTCTTCGCGTGGCGAAGAGATCCTGGCGAACTGGCCAGCGTTCTCTGCGAACTTCGCGCTGGTTAAACCGAAGTCCAGCGATGTTAAAGCACTGTTGGGTCACCGTAGTCGTAGCGCAGCAGAGCTGCGTGTGCAGGCGCAGTAAGGGGTAGCAATGAGTCAGAACGTATACCAGTTTATCGACCTGCAGCGTGTTGATCCGCCAAAGAAACCGCTGAAGATCCGTAAAATTGAATTTATTGAAATCTACGAGCCGTTTTCAGAAGGCCAGGCCAAAGCACAGGCAGACCGCTGCCTGTCCTGCGGTAACCCTTACTGTGAGTGGAAATGTCCGGTTCATAACTACATCCCGAACTGGCTGAAGCTGGCCAACGAAGGGCGTATTTTTGAAGCTGCGGAGCTGTCTCACCAGACCAACACCCTGCCGGAAGTCTGTGGTCGCGTGTGTCCACAGGATCGTCTGTGTGAAGGTTCCTGTACGCTGAACGACGAGTTTGGTGCGGTGACTATCGGCAACATCGAACGCTATATCAACGATAAAGCCTTCGAAATGGGCTGGCGTCCGGATATGACGGGCGTGCGTCAGACCGACAAACGCGTAGCCATCATTGGCGCAGGCCCTGCGGGCCTGGCCTGTGCAGACGTATTGACCCGTAACGGCGTGAAAGCGGTAGTGTTTGACCGTCACCCAGAAATTGGCGGTCTGCTAACCTTCGGTATTCCCGCCTTCAAGCTGGAAAAAGAGGTGATGACTCGCCGCCGCGAAATCTTCACTGGCATGGGTATTGAGTTCAAACTGAATATCGAAGTGGGCCGTGATGTGCAGCTCGACGATTTGCTGAAAGAGTACGACGCAGTGTTCCTGGGCGTGGGTACATATCAGTCCATGCGCGGTGGTCTGGAAAATGAAGAAGCCCCAGGCGTATTCGATGCCCTGCCGTTCCTGATTGCCAATACCAAGCAGATTATGGGCTTCGGCGAAACAGCCGAAGAGCCTTATGTCAGCATGGAAGGCAAACGCGTGGTTGTCCTGGGCGGTGGTGATACCGCGATGGACTGTGTCCGTACATCCATTCGTCAGAATGCTGCCCACGTGATTTGTGCTTACCGCCGTGACGAAGAAAACATGCCTGGCTCTAAACGTGAAGTCAAAAACGCGCGTGAAGAAGGTGTGGAATTCCAGTTCAACATCCAGCCTTTGGGTATTGAAGTGAATGCCAACGGCAAAGTGAGCGGCGTGAAGATGGCACGCACTGAAATGGGTGCACCCGATGCGAAAGGCCGTCGTCGTGCAGAAATCGTGGCAGGCTCCGAACATGTGATCCCGGCTGATGCCGTCGTGATGGCGTTTGGTTTCCGTCCTCACAGCATGGAGTGGCTGGCGAAACACAGCGTTGAGCTGGACTCTCAGGGCCGTATCATTGCCCCTGAAGGCAGCGAAAACGCGTTCCAGACCAGCAACCCGAAAATCTTCGCGGGTGGCGATATCGTTCGCGGTTCTGACCTGGTGGTTACCGCCATTGCTGAAGGTCGCAAAGCGGCTGATGGCATCATGAACTACCTGGAAGTGTAAGTCGCAAAAAGTAAAAAGCCGGATGGGTAACCATCCGGCTTTTTTATACGCTCAATATAGAGTTCGATATAGCCAATATATATAATTAGCCGAAAGCATTCTCTATAAAGCAATGCTTGCTATAAATAAATGCGACATTATCGTCTATATGTTGCCATCGTATTAACTCACAATATAAATATACAGATGTGAGCTATTACAGATATCGTAAAGTCAGAGTTAACTGACCATCCAGCGGCGTATCATCAGTAATACCCAGCGTATTCGTATCCTGAATAGCAAGGGATGTAGTCATCGGGAAAGATGCTGTGGTAAATGCCAGAGGTTCCAGAGTACCTGTTTCTGCAACAGTAAAGGTACGAATATTATCCTCCTGCAAAGTGCTTCTTACAGTGCCACTCGCCCAGGAAGTACCTGCGAACTGGGTATAAATAGCGTCTACACTTTTACCATCTGCGGTCAATTTATCCAAGTTCATAAACACAGTATATGCGCCAATCTTCACACCCTGAGCCGTTTCACCAACACCAAAGAGATAACCCGTAGTACCACCCCCACCATAGGTATTATTAGCAAAAGTCGCGTTTTCTACCAAAATACCGGGCGCTTTAGTACTTGCGCGATCGTCAGTACTGGTAAAACCTACTTTCGTTGGGGCTGTACAGTTGATGGTCAAGGTCACATCTTTATGGCCAAGCTGGTTGGTAGCCTGGTTTGATAGTTCACCCAGGCGAATAAAGCCATAATCAACCACACCGCCATTACTGAGTTCTGGGGTACAAGCGGCATTAGTCAAAACACCTTTAACTTTCAAAAGCGCGGTTGGTTCTGCTGCAAATGCAGAACTTACACAGAATGCCAGAGCACTAACGAGTAAAACTTTTTTCATCTGTTAATCCTTAACGTTTTAAATTTAACAATCGTACTTCTACACATTGAAATAAAGACATGCATTACTTCAACTATCTTAATTTGGATACAAAAAAAACCACGTAGTTATTTTAACAATAATACCCAAGCTAATTCGCTCTCCAGTTCAGTCTGGTCGGACATTTCAGAAAACGCCCTTTCATTAATAACTGGAGATAAAACAACGTTAAAACTCATTTGCTGGCCAAATGGGATTTGGTTATTTTCTACGGCAATAATTGCTTCATTATTTTTTATGTAAAACGGAGTGCTTGATTCAGCCTCTGGTAAAAAAGTGATTTTATCTTCCGTTTTACCTACGGCGTAATGTTTACCATCGACAATCATATTATCGACTTTTACCGCTAAACCGCCCTGCATACCAAATGTAAAACGCCCTTTCTCCCCGGCATTCCCTTGAACAAGCACTGCCATTTGTTTTTTTTCTGCACAAAAGACATTTACGCTAACTTCACGCTCAGGCATCTTGTGCCAGCTATCTTGTGTTTTCACTATGTCATCCCGTCGTATTTGACGGTAATCCACTACTGGCTGCGATAGCGTGATCTGACAATCCTCTGCATGCGATAGCTCTGGCAGGCACAACGTAAGTAAAAACAAGATCCCCATTAAACGCTGCATTTTCATCGGCACACTCCATTCACTTCTTCGTAGAAAACATCTTCATCCCGCTTGTCGCTTAATGTGTAATCAATCTTACAGAGGCGGTTATTGTTATCATCCATGGCATAAATGGCGGTGAGCTGCTGAGCATCGTTGATAAAGACGTGCCCATCATCAACCGTGGTAACAACGTAGTTTCCTTTGTCATCCACAACCGAGAGCCCTTTAGCCAGAGGTTTGCCATCTTGTCGTTTTACACGCAGCATGACACGTCGACTATTCAGGACGTTAAACGTCACTTCGCTTACTGACGCATTGGCGGCGGCGATATATTTCGTCCCGTTAGCTAACGTCATACTCGGGGGTAACTTGTTGGCATTGACCTCTATGCGGGAATTTCGCCATTCATTCAGGCCAGGAACGACGGCCTGTCCCCATCGATCCGTCCAGACGGTTCCCTGAGGCGTAGACATTTCTACTCCGCTTTTCGGCTCATTCAGTTTGGCAATCGCAAAGGTGTCTCTGATGGTATAAGGCGAGAAGGTGACGCCATCTTTGTGCATCGCAATACCGCCGGACAGCGTGGTGCTGTAGTTACGCTGTTGACTACCGTTACTGCCAGCCCCCACACTCAACTGCGTGTAGTGCAGGTTGGTATTGATGTTGCCGTTAAAGCTATTGTCCTGTGACTCTTGATCGCGATCGGCAGAAATATAGTAGTTCGTGTTATCTCCCAGTGAGCCACTGTTCGCGACGCCATAATTCGTTCTGTCACCTTGTTTGCGCATATAGGTGCTGACGCTTTGTGCCCCTCCAAGCGGGATGCTCAGGTTCACGTACAGCAGATCATCGTCCTGATCATCATCGACGCTGCCGACCGCACTTTGCCAGTTAACCGTCACAGAAGCATATTTGAAGGTTTTCCCCCATGAGAGCATGACGTAACGAGTGTCTTTTTCACCACTGTTGCTTTGGTTGTAGTTAAATCCAAAACTGAAACTACCGGCCAGAGGGGAGGCAAAACTCAGCGTTGATGAATACGTATTGTCATACCCCTGGTAGTCATCATCCATCGCCTCAGCCAGCTCGCGGTAATTCCCGCTAAAGTGCGCTGCGCTTGCTGATAATCCAACCTGTTTACCCAGCGCAATCGTGCTTTGTAGTTCTGTTTTCAGCCCGCTGTTTTCATCACCGAACTGTTCTTTGCTTGCCGCCACGGTGGAGGAAACACCCCATCCCTCCATAAGCTGGAGCTCAGCACTCCCTCCTGCCGCCTGATACTTTTCAGCCGCGACACCCGAAGCCAAAAAATTCATCCAGGGCAAAAGTCTCCAGCCGTTTGAAATATTCAGGACCAGCGGATCACCATAATCGCTGTCAATACTGCGCACCTGACCCGCTGACACAGTAAGCCCCTGTGGGCGCGATAAATTCTGCGCTTTTACCGCAGAAGCCGGAACAATGTAGTGACTGGTTGACCCATCGGACTCCACAACGGTGACATCCAGATCCACGTTGCTGCGGACCATTGGGACATCATCTAAGGTGAACGGCCCTGCGGGGACTAACGTACTGAAGATAAGCCGGTTGTTTTGCCGTACCTCAACGCGCGCCTGCGCGGAGCGAGCAATACCTGAAACACTGACACCGGCCCCCTCTTTCTGTAGTTCACGGGTTGGCATAAGTTGCACCCCCGTGATAGGTACACCGCTCAGGACTGTAGAATAGGCATTAATTTCACCGACCTGCATAGTCAGCTTCTGCAAAGCAAAAACATGCTCAGCGTAGGTGTAAATACTGTCAGCATTTTTTTTGCCATCATCATCCGTCAGGATATAGCGACTGCGCAGCGACCAGTCCATGGCATTCAACCCAGCTTCAAGGCTTGCCTGCGAATAACGACTGGCATCACTGCCTTCATACTCGTTTCGCGTGCTGAAAAGGGAGTAATTAAGCAGCCCTGCTGTACCACCATGCTGGAAATTTTTGATATCCGTATCCAGGCCATTGATCGCTTCTTGTGGCAGATACAGTTCAACCGCTTCCTGATTAGGTAATGCATTCACTACCGCCTGCGCATAATCATGGCGAATATCATGGCAAGCGTCATCTGCCTTCAGCGGAACAGGAACCAGCCCTGCAAACTCAATAAAATCTGCATCGATACACAGCACACCGTCATCGTTAAAGCGCACCGCAGCCGTTCCACGATCTTTACCATTCACCTTGACTGAAACTGAGTGAACTCCGGGTAAAAAACGAGGGGCTTTGGCAAAATAACGGTTAAGGTCTGCATTCAACCCGCGAGATTCCAGAATCCCGGTATCGAATGTCACCTCTCTTGCCAATACGTCAGAAGGAGGAAGGAGTATCAGAGGTAACGTGCCGCAAAGAATAGCGCGGACACAAAATGCAAGGTGGTTAATTTTATGCACCACTATTTCCCTTTTTTAATTATTTAGTTCAGAGATAAAGCTGGGTACTTCAACGCCATAACGGCTTGCAGGGAAAAACTTCACTTTTTTGTCACTGCCAGACACTTTCGTTAACGTAGCCGAGAGCGTTTCGCCAGGCAGAATATAGGTTTTCGGTAACGTGCCACCCACACCAGAGGGCTGTAACACAATATTTTGCGCAAGGCGGACGACGTATTTACTAGGGTTTTTTACCTGGACTGATGATCCTACAGTTGACCACTTCAAATATTTCCAGGCGTCAGTCACCACGGCCAGTTTCGCCGGGCGGATCAGTACTGGGATATCCTGGCGAATATTGATACCGATTTTAATTTTATTGTCGTCACTTTTTGGTGGAATACCTTCGAATGTCACACGTTTATAATGCTCGACATCCAGAGGGATACTATTTTGTAAAATAAAACGAAGTTGTTGTGTTTGCTCTGGTTCAAGACGTACCACTGGCTGTGTAACAATGAGTTTTAACCCTTTATCATCAGGCAAATCAACGACATTGGTATAAAGCAGCGCAGGATGACTGTCCGTATTTTTAATATTAATCGTACCACTATGAGTTGCCTCATCAATTACCAGCAAACTTGTTTCAGGAACCATTCCCGCGGCATGCACTGTTAATTGCAAAGATAACAGCGCCGTAGTCAGCATGGTCTTTAAAAAAACAGACTTAGAACAGAACATAATAAAATCCCTTGCATATGACACGATAACACTCCGT
Source organism: Enterobacter sp. RHBSTW-00994 (assembly GCF_013782625.1). Taxonomy (NCBI): domain Bacteria; kingdom Pseudomonadati; phylum Pseudomonadota; class Gammaproteobacteria; order Enterobacterales; family Enterobacteriaceae; genus Enterobacter; species Enterobacter sp. RHBSTW-00994. Next base: position 4,299,945 of record NZ_CP056199.1, read on the forward strand.
GTCTATCGTGTGTTTAAAAAAGAGTCAATGCTCTGCATTGACTCTCGGTAATAGAAGAAATTAAATATCGACGATTTTAATTACAGATATTTCAGGCTGATAGTGATCTGACCATCCAGCGGGGTATCATCAGTAATTGCCAGGGTAGCCGTATCTTTAATCGCCAGAGACGTCACCAGAGGGAAGGTCGCCGTCTGGAATGCCAGTGGCTCTAAACTACCCGCGGTAGCAACGGTGAAGTCACGATAGTTCTCGCCCTGTGAAGAACCATTGGTACTTTTAGTCCAAGCTGTACCACCACCCTGCTGATAAAGAGTATCAACTGTATTACCGTCAGCCACTACGTTGCCCACATTCACAAACATGGCATAGTTACCGATATTAATATCACTTGAAGTTTTACCTACGCCATAAAGTTGGCTTGGTGCAATTTGAGAAGTACCACCTACCATGGCGTTTTCAACTTTAATCCCTGCACGAGATGACGCACGATCATCAACCATATTCCAAGAGACTTTAGTCGCTGCAGTACAGTTAATGGTCAGATCGATATTTTTTTGCCCTAACTGGTTATCAGCGGTGGCAGACAATCCGCCTAAACGAATAAAACCATAATCAACCACCCCGCCATTACTTAACTCAGGTGTACATGCCGCATTCGTCAGTATACCCTTAACTTTCAGTACAGCTGTTGGAGCTGCGGCAAATGCGGAGTTAACACAAAGCGCAAGAGTGGTTGCGAGAAGAACTTTTTTCATCTGTTAATCCTTAACGTATGAATTATTTTATAAACGCATGGCTTAGTTAATTTTATTTAAACAAAACCTATCAGCATGCTGAGAAGCATCTATTTATGATATCGTTTCTATGAATCCTTTCAATTTAGAAAAATTAATTAAGCTCTGTAGATAATATTTAATTATAAATAAGACCTATGCTTTAAGAATAAAAAGCATCAAATGAGACAGTGTTCATTCACATGATTAATGAATGTGCTTATTAAAATAAAAATATAAAAAATAACAATTGAATATATCAAAAAATACTGAATAACTTGCCCAATAAAAAATGGTCATTGACCAGTTTATTATACATAAACTGAATGTGTTTATTTTACAACGCGTAAGGCCGGACGACCACCGCGCGGAGGCGGATCGTCATCATCATTGAGACTGGCAACATCTTCATCGTAAGCCGTTTCTGGCTCAAACATCGTTCCAGCACCGTTTTCACAGGCATAGATCGCCAGCACTGCAACTGTAGCCAACGGAACGGACACCTGACGCGGCACACAAAAAAGCGCACATTAAAGCGTACTTCATCGTTAGCCAACTCCAGGTTATCCATTGCACAAGTGCAATTGTAAATAAATCCATTTTAATCCCATGGGATTTTGGGCAAAATCAGGAATTTACTCTCAGTAATAGAAAAAGCTAAATATCTACAATGTTAATTACAGATATTTCAGGCTGATAGTAATCTGGCCATCCAGTTGAGTATCATCGGTAATTGCCAGGGTTGTAGTATCTTTAATTGCCAAGGAAGTCACCAGAGGGAAAGTTGCCGTCTGGAATGCAAGTGGTTCTAAACTACCCACAGCAGCAACGGTGATATTCATAGCGTTATACCCCATAGTCGCGCCATTAACTCTTTTAGTCCAGTTTGGATATCCTCCCAACTGAGAGATCGGGTCAACCACTTTACCATCAGCCTCTACACTATCAGCCTTAATAAACAAACTGTAATTACCAATTTTTTCACCCTCAGCAGTAGTACCAACCCCATAAAGATAGCCCATTATTGCCATTGATTGACCGGTAAACGTGCCATCTTCTACTACAACATTAGCACTGGACTGCTCACGGTCATCAACAAGGTTCCATGATACTTTGGTTGGCGCAGTACAACTGATCGTAAGATCAATATCTTTGTGCCCCAACTGATTAACCTCCGTTGCAGACAGATCTGCTAAATGAATAACACCATAATCAACAACCCCGCCATTGCCTAATGAAGGTGTACATGCAGCATTAGTGAGCACTCCTTTTACCTTTAATACCGTGCTTGATGCCGCAAGTGCTGAATTGACACAAAGAGCAAGAGTGGTTGCTAAAATAATTTTTCTCATTAGTTAATCCTTAACATATGAAATCTTATAGTTTATACAAAATATCAATTAGTTATATATTTTACATTCTAAAACCGAATAATATTACGCTAACGGAGAGTGATGCTATAAAATAATACATTATCAACAAATACATTCAATTTAGAATTTTTAACTATGACTTGCAGTAATGTTCAATAAATTAGCTGTAAGTATGAATCGTAGTATAAAAGACAACTAAGAGAACAAACAATTCACGACATTAATAATTCATCACATATAATTTTTATCACATCATTTTTCACCAATATATAGCTTTACTTATTTAGCTATTCTTCGTATTAAATATGAATATTATCGCCCCCTACACTATTTAATAGTGCGGTTACCAACATGACTTCGATCATTATATACATACTGAATTTTTCATGTCATTTAATTACAATAATGGATATAAACTAACAAAAAACTCTCCTACTTTCGTAGTGGATAATTTAAAATATCACTATCAAATAAATTTTTAAAAATATATATTTGTGTTAGTTTTAACTGCATCACTTATGATACCTTTCAATAAACTACTGCCATAAAAAAACCAGTCAAGAATAATATTGACTGGTTTTATAAATAAACTAAATGTGTTTATTTTACAACGCGTAAGGCCGGACGACCGCCGCGCGGAGGCGGATCGTCATCAGGGTCGTTGTCGTGATCATGATCGGGCTTATCGCCATCGATAAGAGACATCACTGTGTCGCTTTCGCGTTCGTCAGAGACGTCATCATCGTTGAGACTGGCAACATCTTCATCATAAGCCGTTTCTGGCTCAAACATCGTTCCAGCACCGTTCTCACGGGCATAGATCGCCAGCACCGCAGCCAACGGAACGGACACCTGACGCGGCACACCACCAAAGCGCGCATTAAAGCGCACTTCGTCGTTAGCCAACTCCAGATTACCCACCGCACGGGGGGCAATATTCAGAACAATTTGTCCGTCACGGGCGTATTCCATAGGAACAAGCACTCCCGGCAACGTCACATCCACCACCAGGTGCGGCGTGAGCTGGTTATCCAGCAACCATTCATAGAATGCACGCAGCAGATACGGGCGGCGGGGAGATAGCTGTGACATTTCCACAATCATTAACCCCGGCCGAGACGCATTTCACGTTCAGGCTCAGTCAAAGACGCCAGGAAAGAGTCACGTTCAAACACACGCGTCATATAACCTTTCAGCTCTTTAGAACCAGGGCCACTGAATTCCACACCCAGCGTCGGCAGACGCCACAGCAGTGGAGCCAGGTAGCAATCAACCAGGCTGAACTCATCGCTCAGGAAGAACGGTTTCTGACCGAACACTGGCGCAATTGCCAGCAGCTCTTCACGCAGTTGCTTACGTGCAGCATCCGCTTCAGAAGACGAACCGTTAACGATAACGTTCATCAGCGAGTACCAGTCTTTCTCGATGCGCTGCATGTACAGGCGGCTTTCACCACGTGCAACAGGGTAAACAGGCATCAGTGGTGGATGCGGGAAACGCTCATCCAGATATTCCATAATGATACGGGATTCCCACAAGGTCAGCTCACGATCAACCAACGTCGGAACACTTTGGCTCGGGTTGAGATCGATAAGATCCTGAGGTGGGTTATCCTTTTCCACATGCTCGATCTCAAAACTGACACCCTTCTCGGCCAGCACGATACGAACCTGATGGCTATAAATGTCAGTAGGACCAGAAAACAGCGTCATTACCGAACGTTTGTTGGCAGCGACAGCCATGAAAACCTCCAGGTATATTCAGAATTTTTACTGCTACCAGCCCAACAAGGGCCAGCCAGATGTTGTATCGCCCATTCAAGAGCAAACACTACTGTTCATAAATCGAACAAAAACCGAGTGTTCATCGATATTTGGGCAGAAAATTGGATGATAGTTTACCAGATTTTACGACCTTTGTGGTGAGGGGATTCTGGAAATGAGGAAAAAGAGGAGATATATGCGTTCATATTGTGGATAACATGGGCATTATCCATAAAAAAACCCGCCGGAGCGGGTTTTTCGCCAATCGTTCTGCAATAAGCAGAAAGCAGATTAACGTTTGGAGAACTGTGGACGACGACGTGCTTTACGCAGACCCACTTTCTTACGTTCAACCTGACGAGCGTCACGAGTAACGAAGCCAGCTTTACGCAGTTCAGAACGCAGGGATTCGTCGTACTCCATCAGAGCGCGGGTGATACCGTGACGGATCGCACCTGCCTGACCGGAGATACCACCACCTTTAACAGTGATGTACAGATCCAGTTTTTCTACCATATCAACCAGTTCCAGCGGCTGGCGAACTACCATGCGGGCAGTTTCACGACCGAAGTACTGTTCCAGAGAACGTTGGTTGATTACGATTTTACCACTGCCCGGTTTGATGAACACGCGAGCTGCGGAACTTTTGCGGCGACCAGTGCCGTAGTATTGATTTTCAGCCATTGCCTATAATCCCGATTAGATGTCAAGAACTTGCGGTTGCTGTGCCGCGTGGTTGTGCTCGTTACCCGCGTAAACTTTCAGTTTACGGTACATAGCACGACCCAGCGGGCCTTTTGGCAGCATGCCTTTAACCGCGATTTCAATCACACGCTCAGGACGGCGGGCAATCATCTCTTCAAAGGTCGCTTCTTTGATACCACCGATGTGGCCGGTGTGGTGGTAATACATTTTGTCTTCGCGCTTGTTGCCGGTTACAGCAACTTTTTCTGCGTTCAGAACGATGATGTAATCACCAGTATCAACGTGCGGAGTGTATTCCGCTTTGTGCTTACCGCGCAGGCGACGAGCCAGTTCGGAAGCCAGACGGCCCAGAGTTTTACCGGTCGCGTCAACAACATACCAGTCGCGTTTTACGGTTTCTGGTTTAGCTGTAAAAGTTTTCATTAAAAGCTTACCCAAATAATAAGTTACACGTTGGTGAACACCCAAACGTTTAGTCAGTTGAGGTTCACACGACATTGTCCAGCAAACCTACCCCTTCGAATAGCCTATGCCGGCGCATAGAAAGTTTTGGGAAAAAAACCTTCTCGTAACGTGGGGTCGCAAGATTATAGAGAAGTCAGGGTCAAAGGTCGACCCCTAAATGTGATTCGGAGCGGGTTTTTCGGTGGGTGGGTTTTGTGCGGCCTGATGCTCTCTCCTCCGACCCTTCTCCCGCGGGGAGAGGGGCGCATTTATGGCATATGCTGGCGCTTCAGGTACTCTTCGCTTTGCATCTCCTGCAAGCGCGACAAACAACGCTGGAACTCAAATTTCAGTCTTTCACCCTGGTATACCTCATATAAAGGTACAGCAGAACTCACCACGAGCTTTACATGCCGCTCATAAAACTCATCCACCAGTGCGATAAATCGACGCGCTTCACTCTCCATTAGCGGCGTCATCACTGGCACATCGTGAAGCATTACCGTATGGAAAAGGCGTGAAAGCGCAATGTAATCATGCTGGCTACGGGCATCGACACAAAGTGTTGCAAAGGATACTGCGAGCGTTTGATTTTCCACACCCAGAGTCTGTAGCGGCCGGTGATTGATTTCCAGCTCTGGAGCTGTATTGTGCTTCGCCCCAGCCAGTGCCAGCCATAGTTTATCCATCTGGCTTTGCGTCTCATCATTTAACGGCGACAACCACAAATGCGCCTGAGTCAGTGTACGCAGACGATAATCTACCCCGGCATCGACGTTCATGATGTCGCAGTGTTGTTTAATCGCATCGATGGCGGGCAGGAATCTGGCCCGTTGTAAGCCGTTACGGTACAGATCATCGGGTGGAATATTCGACGTCGCCACGAGCGTGATACCGCGGGCAAACAGCGCTTTCATCAAGCCACCCAGCAGCATGGCATCAGTGATATCAGAGACAAAGAACTCGTCAAAACACAGCACGTCAGTTTCTGCCTTGAACCGATCGGCAACAATCTCCAGCGGGTCACTTTTACCTTGCAACGCCGTCAGTTCTTCATGAACCCGAAGCATAAATCGATGGAAGTGCAGGCGCTGTTTCCGCGTTCCCGGCAAGCTCTGGTAGAACATGTCCATCAACCAGGTTTTTCCACGTCCGACACCGCCCCACATATATAAACCACGGGCGGGTGCATTGACCTGCTGCTCTTTTTTTCCCAGTAACCGGCTAAACGCCGCCTTCAACCCACCGCGACTCACCAGTTCTTCGGGTTTGACCGTGAGTTCCTGATAAATAATATCCAGTTGGTTTACGGCTTCGCGCTGGACGTCATCGGGCTGATGTGACCCCTCATTCAGGGCCAGTTGATATCGCGATAAGGGAGAAAGGCTTTGCATAATATTGTTGTTATTCCTTCGGTTAACACTCATCAATACGTACAACTGATGAAAAAAAGGCCGTTCTACACTACGCGATGATACGTCAGGATTCCACTTCTGCGGAAATAGCGGTTATAGTGGCAATATCAGGCACAGGCAGGAGCCGAGCCAACACCCTACGGAACCACAAGATAACGGGAGAAGTTCATGACCTGGGAATATGCGCTAATCGGTTTAGTCGTCGGCATCGTCATCGGTGCTGTGGCCATGCGTTTCGGTAATCGCAAATTACGTCAGCAGCAGTCCTTACAGTACGAACTGGAAAAGAATAAAGCTGAACTGGAAGAGTATCGTGAAGAGCTGGTTAGCCACTTTGCCCGTAGCGCCGAGCTGCTGGATAACATGGCAACCGACTATCGTCAGCTGTATCAACACATGGCCAAAAGCTCAAGCAACCTGCTGCCGGAAATGACCGCGGAAACCAATCCGTTCCGTAACCGTCTGGCAGAGTCCGAAGCCAGTAACGATCAGGCTCCTGTGCAAATGCCACGCGATTACTCTGATGGTGCGTCCGGCCTTCTGCGCGGTGGCGCAAAACGCGATTAATCGCATAACCTAAATATATTTTACGGGCGCATGTATTGCGCCCGTCCTTTCTTTCCGACCCCAGCTATTATTTAGTCAAACACCTCATTGTTCAGCGGTTTAAAATTCAATAACATCAAAGTGTTTTTGGGGCCGTTCTTCTTTCATTCCAGGATACGAGAGTCAGCATCAATGAAGAAAAAAAACCAGCTGTTGAGCGCATTAGCGTTAAGTGTCGGGTTATCTCTCTCGGCATCCTTCCCTGCCTCCGCTACCCTACCCGCGCAAGTTCCAGGGCAAGCGGCGATTCCTAGTCTCGCGCCAATGCTGGAGAAAGTCTTACCTGCCGTGGTCAGCGTGAAAGTGGAAGGTACTGCGCTGCAAAATCAGCGTGTACCAGAAGAACTGAAAAAGTATTTTGGCGATGAATCGCCTGACCAGCAGGCACAACCTTTTGAAGGCCTGGGTTCAGGCGTGGTAATCGATGCCGAAAAAGGTTATATCCTGACCAACAACCACGTCATCAGCCAGGCAGATAAGATCAGCGTGCAGATGAATGATGGCCGGGAATTTGACGCCAAGTTGATCGGTGGTGATGACCAAAGTGACATCGCATTATTACAGATTCAAAACCCCAGCAATCTGACACAAATAACGATTGCAGACTCTGACAAACTGCGCGTCGGTGATTTCGCCGTGGCTGTCGGAAATCCATTCGGTTTAGGGCAAACCGCCACGTCCGGGATCATCTCCGCACTGGGTCGCAGCGGCCTGAACCTGGAAGGTCTTGAGAACTTTATCCAGACAGATGCCTCCATTAACAGAGGTAACTCCGGTGGTGCATTGCTCAACCTTAATGGTGAATTGATTGGTATCAATACCGCAATTCTGGCCCCTGGCGGCGGCAGTATAGGCATCGGTTTTGCTATCCCAAGTAACATGGCCAAAACTCTGGCGCAGCAACTCATTCAGTTTGGTGAGGTCAAACGTGGACTGCTGGGTATCAAAGGGATGGAGATGAGTGCGGATATCGCCAAAGCCTTTAACATTGACGTGCAGCGCGGGGCATTTGTCAGTGAAGTTCTGCCTAATTCTGGTTCTGCCAAAGCGGGTGTAAAATCGGGTGATGTCATTGTTAGCCTGAACGGTAAGCCTCTAAGCAGCTTTGCTGAACTACGTTCCCGTATTGCCACCACCGAGCCTGGCGCTAAAGTGAAGTTAGGTCTGATTCGCGATGGGAAACCGCTGGACGTCGAGGTTACCCTGGATAAGAGCACCTCGTCATCCGCCAGTGCTGAACTTATCGCTCCAGCCTTGCAGGGGGCGACTCTGAGCGACGGGCAACTCAAAGATGGAACCAAAGGTATTACCATCGACACCGTAGAGAAGAGCAGCCCAGCGGCCCAGGCTGGCTTACATCAGGATGATGTGATCATCGGTGTGAACCGCGACCGCGTGCAGTCGATTGCCGATATGCGCAAAGTGCTGGAGAGCAAGCCGACAGTCATTGCCCTGCAAATTGTCCGCGGCAACGACACTATCTATATTTTACTGCGCTAAGCATTTGCGAATCCGGACATCACCGCTGCGTGTGATGTCCGGATAACTCATGCTATGCTGCAAATCGTTCCTTTTTTAACGACACGCGCATCATGCTTTTAAAGCTTTTTCGTTCAATTGCTATCGGTTTGATCGTCGGCGGCCTGTTATTGGCGGCCATGCCGTCTTTGCGTCAGTTCAACAAACTGACGACGCCACAGTTTGACAGTACGGATGAAACGCCTGCGACCTACAACCAGGCCGTCCGCCGTGCCGCACCTGCGGTGGTTAACGTTTATAACCGGGGTCTTAACAGTACAACCCATAACCAACTGGAGATCCGAACTCTCGGCTCTGGCGTGATCATGGATGAACGTGGCTACATTATTACCAACAAACACGTGATCAACGATGCCGACCAGATCATTGTTGCTCTGCAGGATGGTCGTGTGTTCGAAGCCCTGTTGGTCGGCTCTGATAGCCTGACCGACCTGGCGGTATTGAAAATCAACGCAAATAACGGCTTGCCCGTCATCCCGATTAATCGCAAACGCACGCCACATATTGGTGATGTGGTCCTGGCTATCGGTAACCCGTATAACCTGGGACAAACCATCACACAGGGGATCATCAGCGCCACCGGTAGAATCGGCCTGAACCCATCAGGCAGGCAAAACTTCCTGCAAACGGATGCTTCCATTAACCATGGTAACTCCGGCGGCGCGCTGGTTAACTCGTTGGGCGAGCTCATGGGCATCAATACATTATCATTTGATAAGAGCAATGATGGTGAGACACCCGAAGGGATTGGCTTTGCCATCCCGTTTCAGTTGGCCACCAAGATTATGGACAAACTTATCCGAGATGGTCGCGTCATCCGTGGTTACATTGGAATTGGCGGTCGTGAAATTGCCCCTATGCACACGCAGGGTGGCGGCATTGATCAGATCCAGGGCATCGTGGTCAACGAAGTAACGCCTGGCGGTCCTGCGGCAAATGCAGGCCTTCAGGTTAATGATGTGATTGTTTCAGTGAATGGCACACCTGCGGTATCTGCATTAGAGACCATGGATCAGGTTGCTGAAATCCGTCCGGGTTCCATCATCCCAGTCGAAGTCATGCGAAATGATAAAAAACTGACGCTTCAAGTGACGATTCAGGAATACCCCGCCACCAACTGACAGAGATAAAAAAACCGGAGCCAATGACAATGGCTCCGGTTTTTTACATCCCGAGCGTTCGTTTACTTGTTAACGAACTCTTCACCCAGGGTAATATCTTTACGCAGCGTATCCAGCATGCCTTCCATCGCATTTTGCTCAAATGCGCTCAGCTTGCCAATAGACTGACGCTCTTCGACACCATTTTTACCCAACAGCAAAGGCTGAGAGAAGAAACGCGCATGCTCGCCGTCACCTTCGACGTACGCACATTCCACAACGCCTTTCTCACCTTGCATAGCGCGAACCAGTGACAGACCAAAACGTGCAGCCGCCTGGCCCATAGACAGGGTTGCTGACCCGCCACCCGCCTTCGCTTCCACCACTTCAGTACCCGCGTTTTGAATACGTTTGGTCAGGTCCGCGACTTCCTGCTCGGTAAAGCTCACACCAGGGATCTGCGACAACAGCGGCAGAATAGTCACACCAGAATGGCCGCCGATAACCGGTACTTCGATTTCATCAGGCTGTTTGCCTTTCAGTTCAGCAACAAAGGTGTTGGAACGGATGATATCCAGTGTGGTCACGCCAAACAGTTTATTTTTGTCGTAAACACCGGCTTTCTTCAACACTTCAGCAGCGATAGCAACCGTGGTGTTTACTGGGTTAGTGATGATGCCAATGCACGCTTTAGGGCAGGTTTCTGCAATCTGCTGTACCAGGTTTTTTACGATCCCAGCGTTGACGTTAAACAGGTCTGAACGATCCATACCGGGTTTACGCGCCACACCTGCAGAGATCAGCACCACGTCAGCACCTTGCAGTGCTGGACGAGCATCTTCACCGGAGAAGCCTTTGATTTTCACAGCTGTCGGGATGTGGCTCAGGTCAACCGCCACACCTGGGGTCACCGGAGCAATATCGTACAGGGAGAGTTCTGAGCCTGAAGGCAGTTGGGTTTTCAGTAGTAGGGCAAGCGCCTGGCCGATACCACCAGCAGCGCCGAGGACTGCGACTTTCATCCTAAACTCCTTATTATGGTTAACTTAAGTATCTGTAACTCTGTTGCGGCGACCATAATTCAGCAGGTAAATAATTACAATTTTCGTAGCTAAAGAATTTGAGGTCACGCGCCTTTCGCTATCGCCAGAATGCTATCGGGCAATAGGCGGCAACGAATTAAGAGGTGGTTACAATACACCCTGCTGCGTCACCAAAACAACATCATTTTGATAACATTTAGTTTACTTTTAAGCTTATTTACGCGCCGTGACCCAGGCATGTTTTCTGATAACGAAATTTGATAAAATCAGTCTCTTTCATAACATTATTTCAGCCTAACCTCAGGCAGATTAATTGCATAAAAATTCATCTACATGCATAATAATGGTGTTTCTATCGTCATACTCCGGGTGATTTATGCGAAGCTCGTCTAAGCAAGAAGAATTAGTGAGGGCGTTTAAAGCGCTGCTCAAAGAAGAGAAATTCAGTTCTCAGGGAGAGATTGTTCAGGCGTTGCAGGAACAAGGCTTCGAAAACATCAATCAGTCGAAAGTCTCCCGCATGTTAACCAAATTTGGCGCAGTGCGTACGCGTAATGCCAAAATGGAAATGGTCTATTGTTTACCCGCTGAACTGGGCGTCCCTACGACATCCAGCCCGCTGAAAAATCTGGTGCTGGATATCGACTACAACGATGCTGTTGTGGTTATCCACACAAGCCCTGGTGCTGCACAGCTTATTGCTCGTCTGCTCGACTCACTGGGTAAAGCGGAAGGTATCCTGGGTACAATCGCGGGTGATGACACCATCTTTACCACCCCGGCGAACAGCTTCTCGGTAAAAGATCTCTACGAAGCGATTCTTGTTCTGTTCGAACAAGAGCTGTAAACCATCTCCCCGTAGCACCGTGCTGCGGGGATCATCCTGCTCCCGCCTCGTTACTCCCTACTTTCTATCGTCATTTAATTTCGCAAATAGTGCTTTTTACTGCCTTTTCACATTCACCCAGTGAATACACATCCAATAAACCGCACAAAAAATCAAAGTATCATATCCATATGATTTTTTTAGACATAACCTAATATTGTGACGATAAAATGACCATTTTTATGCAATTTAGTTATAAAAACTCTGTTGATTAACACCTGATAACGCAGGAAACAATTAGTCTGGTATTAATTTTTGACGTTATTAGTGTATACTTGATTTTGTGATGAGGGTCACGAAACAAAGACCCCAATAAAAAATTCGACGAGGTAAAAATCATGAAAATCAAAACAACTGTAGCGACTCTGAGTATCCTGTCAGTCCTGTCATTCGGTGCTTTCGCGGCCGATTCCATCAACGCAGATCAGGCGCAATCCCGCCAGGCAATCGGTACAGTTTCTGTTGGCTCAGTCAGTGCTTCGCCAATGGATATGCGTGACATGCTGAACAAAAAAGCAGAAGAACAGGGTGCGTCATCTTATCGCATCATTGAAGCACGCACTGGCGACCACTGGCATGCAACAGCTGAACTGTACAAATAAGATTTGCTGATATCTGAAGATAAATGACCACTCAACGGCACCAGGCATAAAAAAAGCTGTTTAACCCTTCTCTCCGTTGAGAAAACCTGATTATGGAGTAAAGACTATGAACACTAAATTAATCATCGCAACCCTTGGCTTAGCTTCCGTTCTTTCATTTGGCGCAAGCGCAGCTGTGCATCAGGTTTCATCTGATCAAGCACAGAACCTGCAGCCAATGGGTAGCGTATCAGTAACATCCGTTGCGGGCTCACCGATGGATATCCGTCAGGAACTGTCCGCAAAAGCTGAAAAAGCAGGGGCCAGTAGCTACCGTATCACCGAACTGAATCAGGGTGATCACTGGCACGCAACAGCTGAACTGTATAAATAAACCCTCGTCGTATCTCATCATACGACTTGCCCCTGGCCTTTTGGTCAGGGGCTTTTTTTATCTGTGTTTCAGTGGCGGGCATTGAAGCGTAGCTGCCCTTCCAGCTCTTCTTCCGCTTCATCAAACAACAAAATCAGTGCACCGAAACGCCTGCGCAGTTTGTCGGGTAAATGGATAAACTCGATCTCCAGCGGTAATGGCAACTGCCCGCTGGTAACAACATCCCACAGTGAATCAAGGTTAGTGACGCTTTCCCGTCCGAGTTCAAATGTCCGAATAAACTCACGATAGAAGTCTTCCTGACTGTCGATCTCGTCAAAATCAAAAGTATAGATTTTCATTGCCAGCCACCCAATCCAGGCGGGCGACGCACGCCGCCCTGATTATTATAATCCCCCGATATGCAGGGTTTTGACTTCCAGAAATTCATCCAGCCCCAGTACCGATCCCTCACGCCCCAGCCCAGACTCTTTCACCCCCCCGAAAGGCCCAAGCTCTGTGGATACGGCACATTCATTGATACCAATCATGCCGCTTTCTATCGCCTGTGAGACGCGAAAAACACGCGACAAGTTCTGGGTATAGAAATAGGCTGCCAGTCCGAATGGTGTGTTATTGGCACGCATAATCACTTCATCTTCCGAGGTAAACCTGAAGCAGGCGGCAACCGGGCCGAATGTCTCTTCCTCCGCCAACTTCATCCCTTCATGGCAATCACCCAGTACGGTCGGCATCCAGAAATTTCCGCCAAGATCATGCAGTTTCCCGCCAGCCAGAACGGTCGCACCTTTCGCAATCGCATCTTCAACGTGCTCCCGGACTTTACTCACCGCCGACGGTTCGATAAGTGGACCAACCACAACACCTTCATCAAGCCCATTCCCGACTTTAAGCGCTTTCACCGCCTCAGCAAGCTGGTTAACAAAGGTGTCATAGACATTTTCCTGAATGTAGAAACGGTTAACGCTGACGCAGACCTGCCCTGCATTGCGGAATTTATTGGCGATTGCGCCTTTGACGGCAGCAGCAATATCAGCATCGTCAAACACGATATAAGGGGCATTTCCCCCGAGTTCCATAGAGACTTTTTTCATTGTCTCAGCGGCATTACGCACCAGCGTTTTTCCGACGGCGGTCGATCCGGTAAACGAGATTTTACGCACGTCATGACTGGCCATAATGGCATCGCTAATCTCGTGCGTGTTTCCGGCGACGGCGTTTAATACACCATCAGGAACCCCCGCCTGCTTTGCCAGCGTCAGCAGTGCAAACGCACTGAGTGGTGTGTTATTGGCGGGCTTGATAACACCGGTGCAGCCGGCCGCCAGCGCCGGACCAAGCTTGCGCGTCAACATTGCCATCGGGAAATTCCATGGCGTAATCGCGGCGACAACGCCAACCGGTTCGCGCGTAGCCAGGATACGGGAACCCGGTTTGATCGGCGGAATGATTTCCCCGTTGGCGCGTTTCGCCTGTTCCGCGAACCACTGGATAAAGCTGGCGGCATACTCCACTTCGCCTTCAGCTTCCTTCAGCGGCTTACCTTGTTCGGTAGTCATCAGACGCCCAAGCCAGCTTTTGTTTTCAATTATGAGTTCATACCAGCGATAGAGGATCGCCGAACGCTCTTTCGCCGTTTTCGCTCGCCATGCGGGGAACGCTTTGGTCGCTGCCGCGATGGCATCTTCGGTTTCTTTTTTACCTGCCTTCGCGATTTTTGCGATCACCTCACCCGTTGCCGGGTTTAGTACATCGAATGTGGTATCCAGCGTTTTCCATAGGCCGTTTACCAGATATCCGGTCTGAAAAAGCGCATTATCCTGGAGAGCCTGCATAGTCATGTGTCCTCCCTTTCTGAGTTTAAGAACCTGCAAGACTAAGTATAGCCACAAAAAAACCGACGCTTTTGGCGTCGGTTTTTACAGTGCTCAGCTGTCGGTAAGGGCATTTTGATAACGATGCAGCATGCCCACCAGCCGCCCTACCGGTTCCGTCACCTGAGGTGGCGCTTCCCAGACCCGCAGTTTTTCCTGATAAATATCCAGTTCTTCAAGTAATTGCCTGAAGTAGCGACGGCGTTTGTCATCGCTGGATGCCGATATCACCTGATCAGCCGTGCGCCGAAGCTGGCGGTGGAATGACGAAAGATCGTCATTGATGGGCACTGGTGCATCGCGCAGACGTTGATGTGCGATGATCATCGTCAACGCCAGACGGAATTTGGCAATATCGCCAGGGAACTTATTCAGCAGTAAAAACAGCTGCTGATAAAGCGCTGGCAGGTGATTCTCTTTCCGCCGCGCGGTATTAGTCGTCAGGGACGATACCGCAGCAGAAACAAACTGATTCAACAATACGCGCCCTGTACGTGCCTGAGAATTATCGCGTACCAGCAGGATCACCATCATCGCCAGGAAACAGCCCACCAGTTGCCCCAACGCACTGTCGAGGAACTGGCTAAAGTGGAACGTCATCGGGTTATCCAGCACGATGATGTTGATGGTACTCGCCAGCGCCCCCAGTGAACCAATACGCCGTTTCTGCACCTCGATACCAATAAAGAACGCCAGCACGGCGAGGCTAATACAGAGCAATAACATGCTTTGTTGAGTCGAGGGGATCACAACAAGGAAGTAAAATGCCCCCAGAGGCAGCGCGGCTAAAGTCCCGTATAAAAAATCGATCGCGACCATTCGCGGATTTGGCAAACGCATGGCCAGCGAAGTCACAACGGCAATCATCACCATTGCCCCGCTTCCCGATGTCCAGCCTGTCCACAACCAGAACAGCGTCCCGAGCATACAGGCAAGCGTAGTTCGCCAGAAGTTGACCATCGCGTGATGACGCTCTGCCGACTCGGCCTTGATGACCACTTCCCCTTGCAACACCTCTTCTTCTGCAGCACTGATTTTTGTGTTGCTGATAACACCGCGCTTGAGTAACAGATAACGTGTCGCCGCCCCGACCCAGGTGTAGATTGTCTCTGGCGTGTCTCGTTCGCCAGTCCAGGCGATAACCCGACGCATACGTTTGAGCTGTTTGTGGATATCCTGTACCGTTTCAACAGGTTCTTCAAAAAGCTCGCGAAAGGTATTGGTAATGGCTTCTGGCCGCGTGTTCTGGATCAGGTACGTTTCACACGCCTGAGTGATGAGGGTTAATCCCAGCGTATTAATCACTTTCAGACGGCGGTTTGCACGAGCCCAACGCGAAGACTCCATATTCAGGTTGCTGCGCATCCCCTCCAGCGCCGTAGTACGACGCACCAGCCCGCTCCAGGCCTTATCCACCTCTTCGCTATCACCATGCTTAATGCACAGTTGCATCAGTTGATAGTGGGCAACAAGAAGTGCATCCAGCTCACGGTCGACTTCCTGCTTGATGGAGCGTGGAGAGAACAACAGATCGGCCACAATGGCACAGACAATACCAATGACAATTTCGCTACAGCGCTCCACCGCAAACTGTGGCGCAAGCAGCGGATCGGTCTGAATCGTAATCACAATAATGAGCGCGGTATATCCGGAAAGTCCCCAGGCGTAGGAGTTTTCAACTCTCACCAGAGAGGAAACCCAGGTACAAAAACCGGCCCAGATGCAACACACCATCAACATCAATAACGGGGTACGGATCATCAGGATAATGATCGTGAGCGCGGCAATACACCCAATAAACGTCCCGACGATACGCAGCATCCCGCGATAACGGATTGCCCCCGAATACGGCTCACCGCCTGCTGCAAACGCAGGGCCCGCCGCGACAATCGCTGCCGTCAGCACAGCCCAGCGTGGCGTTTCCAGTTGAAAGTGAAAGCCAACAAACAGCGCCAGCACAATGGCACTCGCCAGCTTCACGGCAAAGCGGATGTGCTGGCTGGCGATGGAGAAGATGCCCATAGCGATTAACCAAACTCACGCAGGCGATGTGCGATTTTACGGAAAATAGAGTCCTGGCTGGCGTCTCTGTCTTTCTCGCCGGTGATCACCACGGTCGCCGTCGTACCAGCGGGCCACAAGTTACCCTGCTGCTCATCCAGGCGGATACGTACAGGCACACGCTGCGCCAGACGCACCCATTCGAGGTTAGAGTCAACGGTGGCCATCCCTTTGCTATCACGGGTAGCGCTCGAATTGGTCACACCTGCTGCGATACTGTCCACAGTGCCCTTCAGCACACGGTTGCTGCCAAGCGGGGTAATCTCCGCGCGAAAACCTGGGCGTACGCCCTCAAGTTTGGTCTCTTCCATGTAGGCCAGCACGTAGAAGGAGTGTTGTTTGACCAGAGCAACGGCTGTTGATCCGCGTGTAATGAATTCGCCGGTATAGACATTCAGGTTTGTCACCCAACCATCAGAAGGGGCGCGGATCACTGTACGTTCCAGATCCAGTTTTGCGAGGTCGCGTGAGGCTTCAGATTTTGCCAACTGGTGCAGTACGGTTTGCAGCACGTTATTGGACTGGTCGATCTCTTCGCGTGACATCGCCTGAATACCCAATTGATTACGACGCCCTGCTTCACGGCGTTTCTCTGCGGCCAGCGCCTGGTAATACGCTACATCCGCTTCTGATTCCTCTAGCGCTTTCTGATAACGTGGCTGATCAATGGTGAACAGCACCTGATCTTTTTTGACGAGCTGGTTATCACGAACATTAACCGCCGTAATCAGTCCGGCGACATCTGGTGCAATCGCGACGATATCGGCGCTAAAGCGCGCATCACGCGTCCACGGCGACTCGGTGTAATACACCCAGGCACGAAAGATAGCGATGAAGGCCAGGATAACCAGCGCCATGGTAATGGCAGTGCGGGAGATTTTTCTTGTTAGCGTTTTCACATCAACCTCAAACAAACATGCGCGATATCAGATAAAACAGGCAGCAATAGAGCGCGGTATTAAACAATGCAGGATGCCAGACGAAATCGTAGATCCCAGTAGGGACCAGCATCTTGCGCACCAGCCAGAAGATCGCCAGTGATAAAAGAAGTTCGAAAAATATCGGTGGGAACGACAGACCGAACGCCACGATAACGGGAAACAGACTCATGTTGACCTTGATTAGAGAGCGAGCAGGCGACAGAATTTTTAAGCATGCACCACCGCAGGAAGAGCAAGAAATGCCGGGCGAGAGTGGCGTAGCCGTTATGTAATTAATAATATATTAACGTAACTGTTATGCTGTTATCTATAATATGTGATCTAAATCACTTTTAAGCCAGAGTGAACAATGGAACGTTTAAAACGCATGTCGGTATTTGCCAAAGTCGTCGAATTTGGCTCCTTTACCGCCGCTGCCAGACAGCTTCAAATGAGTGTCTCATCCATCAGTCAGACCGTCTCAAAACTGGAAGATGAGCTGCAGGTCAAGCTGCTAAACCGCAGCACCCGCAGCATTGGGCTGACGGAGGCAGGCAAAATTTACTATCAGGGTTGCCGTCGCATGCTGCAGGAAGTGCAGGAGGTACATGAGCAACTCTATGCATTTAACAACACCCCCATCGGTACGCTCCGCATTGGGTGTTCTTCAACTATGGCACAAAATGTGCTCGCGGGTATGACCGCAGAAATGCTGAAAGAGTACCCAGGGTTAACCGTCAACCTGGTGACCGGCATCCCCGCACCAGACCTGATTGCCGACGGCCTGGATGTGGTGATTCGTGTTGGGGCATTACAGGATTCCAGCCTCTTCTCCCGCCGCCTGGGCAGTATGCCGATGGTGGTCTGCGCGTCGAAAAGCTATCTGGCACAATACGGTACGCCTGAAAAACCCGCCGATCTGAGCAACCATTCCTGGCTGGAATACAGCGTGCGTCCTGATAACGAATTTGAGCTGATTGCTCCGGAGGGGATCTCGACCAAACTGCTACCACAGGGGCGGTTCGTCACCAACGATCCGATGACAATTTCACGCTGGCTGGTTGCGGGGGCGGGGATCGCCTACGCGCCGCTAATGTGGGTGATCAATGAGATCAACAATGGTGAACTTGAGATCCTGTTCCCGCGCTATCAATCCGATCCACGCCCGGTCTACGCGCTGTATACCGAAAAGGACAAGTTACCGCTGAAAGTCCAGGTGTGTATTAACTACCTGACTGACTATTTTGTGGAAGTAGCGGAGCTGTATCAGGGAATGCGCGGAAGGCGAAAAGAGTAGCTCAGACCTGACAAGACACCTTGTCATCAACATCAGGCGATTTTTTCACTTTCATTATTCATGAACTTATATTTTTCATGAATATATACTGAATGGCTGCATCAGTCATTCAGACATTCCCCTTCACACAATAAAAGAGGGTTAATTGACACCAGGGTCACTACCCATTTACCGTGTAACTCACCGAAATACAGTAATATATCAAGGCATAGTTAATGTCTCTGATAATTATTGCTTTGGGGAATATATAAATTACAAAAATAATTTTCAGGAATATATTTAAACAAGGAATAAATATGAATATGTTTGAACAAACACCCCCTTCGCGCAGGCGATACGGACTGGCTGCGTTCATCGGCTTGATTGCCGGTATTGTCTCTTCATTTGTAAAATGGGGCGCAGAGGTTCCTTTGCCACCACGTAGCCCCACTGATTTATTTAGCAGTGCGTGCGTGCCAGAACAATTGATAAGAGCCGTAAGTCAGATTGATTGCTCACGTAATTTTCTTAATCCGCCTTATATATTTCTCCGTGACTGGTTAGGTGTTGTTGATCCTAATACAGCCGTTTATACATTTGCAGGACATATATTTAACTGGGTTGGCGTCACGCATATTATTTTTTCTGTCGTCTTTGCCGTAGGGTATTGTGTAGTGGCAGAGGTCTTCCCGAAAATAAAGCTCTGGCAGGGGTTACTCGCGGGTGCATTAGCTCAGCTTTTTGTCCACATGCTTACCTTCCCTTTGATGAACCTTACGCCACCGCTCTTTGATCTTCCCTGGTACGAACACGTCTCAGAAATTGTGGGTCATCTGGTCTGGTTTTGGTCTATTGAAATTATTCGTCGTGATTTACGCAACCGTATTACTCACGAGCCCGATCCTGAAATTCCATTGGGCGATGTACGCCAGGACTAACCTGTAAAAATGGCGCTCCTTTTTGGGGAGCGCCATTGGTCTTGATATAGATAAACGTCAGGCCGTGCCGCCCACCGTCAGATTATCGACCTTCAGCGTCGGCTGGCCTACACCCACTGGCAGGCTCTGGCCTTCTTTACCGCAGACACCCACGCCGTTATCCAGTTTAAGATCGTTGCCAACCATTGAAATCTGCTGCATGGCTTCAATACCGGAGCCAATCAGGGTTGCACCTTTCACCGCTTTGGTCACTTTGCCCTTCTCAATCAGATACGCTTCTGATGTTGAGAAAACAAACTTACCAGAGGTGATATCCACCTGACCACCGCCGAAGTTCGGCGCATAGATCCCAAACTCAACAGATTCGATAATCTCTTGTGGAGTCGACTGGCCCGGTAGCATGTAAGTATTGGTCATACGTGGCATTGGCAGGTGCGCATAAGACTCGCGACGACCGTTACCCGTCGGGGCAACGCCCATCAGGCGTGCATTAAGTTTGTCCTGCATGTAGCCTTTCAGCACACCGTTTTCGATCAGTGTGTTGTACTGACCCGGCGTACCTTCATCATCAATGGATACAGAGCCGCGGCGATCGGCCATCGTACCGTCATCCACAACGGTACAAAGCTCTGAAGCCACCAGCTCACCCATTTGACCACTGAATACAGACGTGCCTCGACGGTTAAAATCGCCTTCCAGGCCATGACCGACCGCTTCGTGCAACAACACGCCCGGCCATCCCGCGCCAAGCACAACCGGCAATGTACCAGCAGGAGCAGCAACTGCAGAAAGATTTACCAGCGCCATACGCACAGCTTCTTTCGCCCACGCATCAGCACGAGCTTCGCCGTCGACATCACCAAGGAACCAGTCATAACCAAAACGACCGCCACCGCCACTGGAGCCACGTTCGCGCTTGCCATCGTCTTCCACCTGGACGCTCACGGAAAGGCGCACCAGCGGACGGACATCCGCAGCCAGCGTACCGTCTGTCGCCGCAACCAGAATCAATTCGTATACGCCACTCAGGCTGGCTGACACTTCGTGCACACGCTTATCAGCAGCACGCGCAACTTTGTCCACGCGACGCAAAATATCCAGCTTCTCTTCACGGCTCATGCTTTGCAGTGGATCGATGCTGGTGTAGAGCGCGGAATGCTGAACTTCACCCAGCGTTTTAACCCGACCATCCCCCGTTTCACGCACGATCGTACGCGCAGCCTGAGCACTTTGCTCCAGCGCGGTGAGGCTTATCTGATCCGCGTAAGCAAAACCGGTTTTTTCGCCACTGACCGCGCGAACACCCACGCCCTGGTCAATGTTATAAGAACCATCTTTGATGATGCTGTCTTCTAAAACCCAGGATTCGTGATAGCTCGACTGAAAATAGAGATCGCCGTAGTCGAGACGGCGTTCGGTCAATTGACCAAGAATGGAAAACAGGTCCTGATGGCTCAGGCCGTTCGCTGCCAGCAAATGTTCACTTACCAGGTTCAGACTCATCGTTTTGCTACTCGTTCGTTGCCGCTCAAGGCGGTAAAAATAAAACGTATTTATTGAGAGTGAGGCAATTATTAGCCCGCGTCAAATCATTGCTGTGCATCTTTGCGTGGCTGACGCAGCACCTCATTAATCTGCGGCTTGTCAACCGGGCCTGTAATGCGGTAACGCAGAATTGAGACTTTACTCCACAACGGCCCCAGAACCTTACTTGCGGCAAAGACCGCTGCCCCGACTATCGGGTTCACCGCAAAAGCAGCTGCAACGCCGACGGTTGCCGAAATCTCCGGCGCAACGACCGCTTCCATATCAAGCTGGCGGCGCACGAGATCCACCGAGCCTTTCATGGCAATATCCGCCTCCAGGCCATCTACCAGCGTATCGTCCGTGTGCAGTACCCCGTCTTTGATCCAGGCCGTACTGCGAATGGAGTCAAAGTAGAAACCTTCATTAAAGGTATCGCTAAAATCAAAACGCAATTTGCGCATCAGCGCATCAACGCTGAGCAAACGTAACAGCTGCCCGGCATGCCCGGTGCTCAAATCTGCAATCTCGCCCTTACCAAGCCGGGTTTTCAGTATCCCGTTAAGCGAGGCTTCATCCGGCTGCCACGGGGCATCACGCCAGTGGAGATCGTAATTAACGTCGAAAGAGGAGCCCTGAATTGGCGTTGAGACACCAAAGAAACCGGTCGCAGCATCCAGTTTATTTCCCTTAATGTCCCCTTTCAGCGAGGTGCGTTGCTCACCAGGGTTATTGACCCATTCGCCCTCGGCCGTCAGACGCCCAAATCCGGTATCAACCAGCCCGCCAGCAAGCGTCAGCGTATTACCCTTAACCGCCAGATCACCATCGATACGCCCATATTTTTGCCCCCACAACCAGCATTCCGCACAGCGCAGTTGTAAGTCAGGCCAGCCACTGAAATTCACACGAGTCGAGCGACTAAAAGGTGAGCCATTTCCCGCGAGTTCCTTTCCGGACGTACTCGCCGGGTTGTAATAGAGATAGCGTATCGCAGCTTGCCACGGCGCATTATTACGCATGGTCAGCGTACCGTTGATTTCCCTGCCCTGCGCTTCAACCTTTGGCCCGGCTACCGTGGGCTGCGAAACAATACTCAAATTATTCCACTGCTGACCACCCAGCGTCAGCGCTGGCGTACGCATGGTGATCGTCTGTGGGAACTGCACGGTATCATCAACATTCTGCCCTACGCCTGTCTGGAACAATGCCAGCCATTGCGCGCCGTCCATCGGCGGCAAATTCAGCTCAATACCCGCCTGCGGCGGCAGAGGCGGTATTGTACGGCTATCCGTTGTCCAGATAGCTTTATCGAGCGTCAGCTTATGCGTCAGCAACCAGCGGCTGTTAAAGTGGTTCGTGCTACCCGCATTACCCGTTAATTCAAAGCTATTAAGATTGCCATCAACATTGATCTTCACCGGGAGCGACTGCCCGGATTTCTTATCCAGCGGTGCGGGTAAACTGCTACTGATGTTTTTCAAATCACCAGTGATATCAACTTTATACTGGGCGCTGGCATGATAAGGCAGGTCTATCGCAACCTTGCCATTCCAGGACACTCCGCCACCGATGGCTTCAGCAATTGGCTTAGGTAACACGTCCATTCGCGACGGGTTCCAGTTGGCATCCATATTAACTGCCACCTGATAGGCTTTTTCACCTTCAGTGGTCGAAAAGTCGATATTGACGAGCTGATTAAACCAGTTAGCTTTCAGCGGCTCGCTCTTGAGATTGCCGTTCACAAAGC
Source organism: Enterobacter sp. RHBSTW-00994 (assembly GCF_013782625.1). Classification (NCBI taxonomy): domain Bacteria; kingdom Pseudomonadati; phylum Pseudomonadota; class Gammaproteobacteria; order Enterobacterales; family Enterobacteriaceae; genus Enterobacter; species Enterobacter sp. RHBSTW-00994. The sequence goes on from NZ_CP056199.1 coordinate 4,322,913, forward strand.
TGAACTGCCCGCTCAGATTTTTCAGCGTACTGGAGAGCGGCTTAATATACAGGCTGTTGTTGCTGAGTCTGACATCACCTTTAGCGGTCGTCATTTCGCCATCAAGTGGAATATCAAGATGTAAGCGAGCATTCACGTCGCCATCAAGCTGGAGTTGCTGAAGCGTGGCCGCCAGCGACTCTTTCAGTGGTGTTTCTTCAAAGTATGGACCGACCGCTTTACCCGGCCCGTTAATGTCCGCATCTATGAGCAACTTCTCTTTTGAATAGTCAGGAATGTTCGCCGTCAGGTTGCTGGCGTTAACCCCACCAAGCGCAACGCTGTCTGTCTTCATCCACAATCCGTCATTGAGAAAGTTAAGCTCGATATCCAGATTTTTCAGCGCGGGCCAGTCTGGCTGGAAGGCAAAGGTTGCATTGCGCAGGGGAACAAGAACCTGGAACTGGCCTTCATTGTGTTTATAAGGGAACAGATGTGGGTTGCCGCCGTAAACCAGCGTAGCGTTATCCGCCTGGCCGCCCTGGATTGCACCGCTCAGGTAATCCACCAGCGCTTTCCCCATCAGATTTTCCGGGAAGTAACGCCAGGCCTGAGAGCCATCATCGGTGCTAATTCCTGCGAGGATCCCCAACCATGGCTCTTCACCCTCTGGTTGCAAATAGCGGAAATCCCCTCGCGCATGTACGGCTCTGGCTTTGACGTCAATATGACGGCCATCAAGTTGAAAGCCCTTTTCGTTACTCTGCCAGTTGAGCGTGGCCGTTCCTTTCTCGATTTCAAGCGGGGCACGGAAAACCGTTTCGTAAGGCATTTTGGCATCGACCATTTCTGCCGTCAGCCTGCCGTCTTCAACGCTCCCCTCAAGCTTGCCGCTAAAATGTTCTGCACCCGGCAGTAATTTCCACTGCTTCCAGGCGAGATCTTTCCAGGACGCCTGGAAGCGGGTTTTTTCTGTCGCCTGTAGTGGAATGTCCAGCGCCAGCGACTCTATTTGGCCGCTCGGTTGCGTTGCCAGCCAGATCTCCCCCAGATCAGGGGAGAGTTTCGCCGCCATTGAACGCAACCCTTCCACCGCAGCCAGGTCCAGGTTACTGGCTCGAATACGCAACTCATCACTGCGTTTACCATTAGCGCCGCCAACATCTTGCTCTGGGAGCCATGCCATCGTCAGCGCGCCGCGCGGCCAGGGTTTGCTGTCCATCGTGATGCGCGTGTCCGGGATAGCGAACTGCCAGCCCTCTTTTGCTTTGGTAACGTGCGCAGTGAGGTTATCGACGGAAAGTTGGTGTTGCTGTTTTTCACCTTTCCAGCTCGCGCCCCCCTGTTTCAGCCAGATATCACCGCTGGCAAATTCGCCTTTCGTTAACGTCATCCAGCCTTCAAGGCTGAAACGCGCCGTTTCCAGTTGCATATTTTTCTGCAACCAGTCTCCCAACCACGGTTTTACATCGACATCGTCAGCCTGCAGCCATACTTTGCCATTATTCAGCAGGCCATTATCGTCACGCAGATCCATACGAACCTGCATTACACCATGCTGCCCGTTTAGACTGGAAAGGTTGACTTGTCCTTCAGCGCGGTGTCGGTCTTTACCGTTAAGCCAGGTAAGTTGCGGGATAGCCAGTTCGGCCCGCTGCCCTGAGAGGGTAATAAAGCTCACCTCGCTATCGCGCAGATCAAAATGATCAAACTGACGCAAGAAGAGATCGCTGATACGGTTGGTTTCAATCCCCTGGCTGCTGTCACCACTACGCAAAGGAGAGTTGGTCAGAAAATGCAGCTGGTAAAAGGTGAGATCGCGAAACTGCCAGCGCAGATGCAGCAAACTTTGCCAGACATCCAGCGCCAGAGTTACACGTTTGATTTTCAGGTAGCCGCCATCTTTCAGGCTGGCATTGATATCCCGTACATCAAGGGTAGGACCAAAATTTTGCCAGTTCGCGGTAATCTGGCTCACATCCACCGGCACACCAGTGGCGGATTCGATTTTCGCCAACACCTGCGGACGCCAGCTATCCAGATGAGGTAACACGAGACGCAGCCCGCTTACGAGCAACGCGACAATCACGACAAGCGTTGCCCCTGTAAGCAGTAAAATCCCCGGCAATCGCCTCACCCATCTCTCCTTGTCAGCCGTTCTGGTCTCGCAGCTCGCTGCGTCTTACATCATCACTACGTCGAACTGCTCCTGGTTGTAGAGCGGTTCGATTTGTACTTTTACCTGTTTGCCGACAAAGATTTCCACTTCCGCCAGCGCGTGCGACTCTTCTCCTTTCAGAGCCTCAGCCACCGCAGGGGAAGCATAGACCAGAAAACGGTCAGAGTCGTAAGCATGATGCACGCGGACCACTTCACGCATGATTTCGTAGCACACCGTCTCGACCGTCTTTACCGTACCGCGCCCGTGGCAAGTTGGACATTCATTGCACAGCACATGTTCCACGCTTTCACGAGTGCGTTTGCGCGTCATCTCAACCAAACCCAGTTGAGAGAAACCGTTGATACTGGTTTTGACGCGGTCTTTACTCAGCGCCTGTTCCAGGGAATGCAGCACGCGACGACGGTGATCTTCATTGTTCATATCAATGAAGTCGATAATGATGATGCCGCCAAGATTGCGCAGACGAAGCTGACGTGCGATAGCCTGTGTCGCTTCAATATTGGTATTAAAAATCGTGTCATCCAGATTGCGATGGCCAACAAATGCTCCGGTGTTGATATCCACGGTGGTCATCGCTTCGGTTTGATCGATAATCAGATAGCCACCGGATTTCAGCTCAACTTTGCGCTCCAGCGCACGCTGGATCTCGTTTTCAACATCATAGAGATCGAAGATTGGCTGACGGCCGGCGTAATGTTCCAGCAGACCCGGCATTTCAGGAATGTATTCCGCCGTGAATTCCAGCAGGGCTTCATACGTCAGGCGCGAGTCGACACGGATCCTGTCGAGCTGTGCGTCGGCAAAGTCCCGTAATACACGCTGCGCAAGCGCGAGTTCACCATACAGTTGATAACGGGTCTGGTTGCGCTTTTTGCGCTCCATCACTTTGGTCCAGACACGCTTCAGGTAAGCGGCGTCAGAGGCAAGATCATCTTCGCTGATTCCCTCTGCGGCGGTACGGATAATAAATCCGCCTTGCTCATCGCAGTACGCGCTCACCACTTTTTTCAGGCGTTCACGCTCGGTTTCGCTCTCAATACGCTGTGAGACACCAACATGGGATGCACCTGGCATGAAGACCAGATAGCGGGAAGGAAGTGTAATATCGGTCGTTAAACGCGCGCCTTTTGTGCCCAGTGGATCTTTCACCACTTGCACCATCAGATCCTGACCCTGACGGACCAGTTCAGAGATATCGCGAACGGCGAACTGTTTTTGTTCTTCACCTGCGACACACTCGGTATGCGGCATAATGTCGGAGGCGTGCAGGAATGCCGCCTTGTCGAGTCCAATATCTACAAAAGCCGCCTGCATACCCGGTAGTACACGACTGACACGACCTTTGTAGATATTGCCTACTATTCCGCGTCGTGCTTCACGCTCAATATGGATTTCCTGGAGAATGCCACCGTCAATATAGGCCACACGGGTTTCCGATGGTGTTACGTTTACCAACAATTCAGCCGTCATAATTATCCCTTCCCTCACGCAGTGAGTTAAAATTGCTCAGCAACTCATACGTTTCCACCAGCGGTAAGCCGACTACGGCGTGATAGCTGCCATTAATCTTCCTGACAAAACAGCCACCCAGCCCCTGAATACCGTATGCACCTGCTTTATCCATAGGTTCACCGCTGGCGATATAAGCGGCGATCTCTTCGTCGGTAAGCACTCTAAACGTGACATCCGTAATGACCAGGCAATCCAGTACATTCTGACTATCAGCCAGCGCCACCGCCGTCATCACCTGATGCGTTTGTCCGGACATTTTGCGCAACATATGCGCCGCATGTTCTGCGTCGCGTGGTTTCTCCAGCACCTCACCGTTAAGAATCACGATGGTATCCGCCCCCAACACCGGCAAATCGCGTGGCGTTTGCGCCACACCAGACTGCGCTTTTTCCCGCGCCAGACGGGAAACGTACTGCTGAGCGCTTTCGCCCTCAGCACGTTTTTCTTCGATACCCGTGACGATACGTTCAAAGATGACGCCCAATTGAGTGAGCAACTCCTGACGACGCGGTGAACCGGAGGCAAGATAGAGAGATGTCATAGAAACCTTTTATTGCACCTTATTGCACCTTATTGCACCGCAAACTGCTGGCGAATTTTACGCATCAGCAGGAACAGCCATGGCCAGAGCACACCGTTTACTACACTACTCCAGAACACTTCCGGTCGGAAAGAGACGTTGATCACTAAAAACTCTGCCCAGAAAACAACAATATCCGCAGCAAGCGACAACAGCATCACCACCAGCGCCTGTTGCCAGAGCGCGAGATTACGAAAGAGCTGGAATTTTAGCGCGACGAGATACGCAATAATGCTCATGGATAAAGCGCGGACGCCAAGCGTAGAGCCACTAATGAGATCCAGTATGGCACCCATCACAAAACCTGTTCCGACATTTACGCGGTGCGGCAGGGCGAGGATCCAGTACAACAGAATGAGCAATACCCAATTTGGCCGGAAAACGAGAATGTCGTCCGGCCAGGGCATAATTTGCAGCAACAGTGCAATAAGAAACGAGAGCCAAATAACCCAACGTCCCTGGCTACGATAACTTGCCACTACTGCCCTCCCTGAGAGAGTCGCGGCGGTGGCGGTGCATCCGAAGTCGGTTGTGTTAAACCCGTTGCAGGTGCTGGCACAGGCGCTGGCGGCCCCATCGTATTCGGCGGCGGCAGAACCTGAGGCATCATTTGCATTAGGCGTTCATTCGCAACACGGTGGACATCTTCCGGTGTCATTGGGTTGGTTCCGTTACGATCGGCGCCCCAGAGCAGCAACAGGTAACGCAGACGCTGTAAACCCGCCGTTGGACGAGCCTGAATAACAGTATAAGCGCGTTGCGTATCCAGCTTAACGGATGAGACAACCGCAACAGGGTAGCCTTCAGGGAAACGTCCACCCAGGCCTGATGTCACCAGCACGTCACCGACACGAATATCGGTATTGGCTGGCAAGTGTTCCAGTTGCAGATCGTCAGTACAACCATTACCCGCGGCAATCACGCGAATATCGTTACGCAGCACCTGAATAGGCAGGGCATGAGTTGCATCGCAAATCAACAGGACACGGCTGGTCAATTTAGCGACAGCAACCACCTGGCCGACCACACCTTTATCGCTGATCACCGGCTGGCCTTCGTAAACACCGTTTACGCTACCTTTGTCGATCACCACCTGATCGCTATACGGATCGTTAACGGTGGAGATCACCTGTGTGACCATTTTCTGCTCATCCTGACGTAACGGCGAGCCAAGCAGTTCACGCAGACGCGCGTTTTCCTGCTTATATTGACCCAGCATCAGCAGCTCACTGTTTTTCAACAGCAGTTCCTGACGCAAAGCCCGGTTTTCGAGTTCGAGTTGATCGCGTGAAGACAAGGTTTGGGAAACGGTGTCGAGTAATTCACGAGGACCATTTGATACAAAGTAGAAAGGACTGACGGCGGTATCCATGTACGTTCTGATCTGGCTGAACGTACCGAGGCGGCTATCGGCAATAATGACACCAAGCGCCACCAGCACCGCCAGAATAAGGCGAAACTGTAGCGACGGGCCACGGCTAAAAATTGGCTTCATAGGCTATGCGTATTCTCGCGTCAGAGAGAAAGGGTAGCTATCTGCTACCCTTTCTCTACCGACTACTCTTCGCTGAACAAGTCGCCGCCGTGCATGTCGATCATTTCCAGCGCCTTGCCACCACCACGGGCGACGCAAGTCAGTGGATCTTCTGCAACTACGACAGGAATACCTGTCTCTTCCATTAACAGGCGGTCGAGGTTACGCAACAGCGCACCACCACCAGTCAGAACCATGCCGCGTTCGGAGATATCAGAAGCCAGCTCCGGCGGGCACTGTTCCAGCGCAACCATCACCGCGCTTACGATACCGGTCAGCGGCTCTTGCAGCGCTTCCAGGATTTCGTTGGAGTTGAGAGTAAAGCCGCGCGGAACACCTTCAGCCAGGTTACGACCGCGAACTTCGATTTCGCGCACTTCATCACCTGGGTAAGCAGAACCGATTTCGTGCTTGATACGCTCTGCGGTGGCTTCACCGATCAGAGAGCCGTAGTTACGGCGCACATAATTAATAATGGCTTCATCAAAGCGGTCACCGCCGATACGCACAGAAGAGGAGTAAACTACGCCGTTCAGGGAGATAACGGCTACTTCCGTCGTACCACCACCAATATCAACCACCATAGAACCGGTTGCTTCTGACACTGGCAGACCTGCACCAATAGCGGCAGCCATCGGCTCTTCAATCAGGAACACTTCACGAGCGCCTGCGCCCTGAGCGGATTCACGGATTGCGCGACGTTCAACCTGCGTCGCACCAACCGGTACACACACCAACACACGCGGACTTGGGCGCATGAAGCTGTTGCTGTGAACCTGCTTGATAAAGTGCTGCAGCATTTTTTCAGTCACGAAGAAGTCAGCGATAACACCGTCTTTCATTGGGCGGATCGCGGCGATGTTGCCTGGGGTACGACCCAGCATCTGCTTCGCGTCATGACCTACTGCGGCCACGCTTTTTGGCGAGCCTGCACGATCCTGACGAATGGCCACAACGGAAGGCTCATTCAATACGATGCCTTGTCCTTTTACATAAATAAGGGTATTCGCGGTACCCAGGTCAATGGACAGGTCATTGGAAAACATGCCACGAAATTTTTTCAACATACTAAGGGATAATCCTGAAAGCTGGGGCGGAAAACAAAATCCGCTTACTTTACCAACCACACGCAGCAGCGACAAGGCGCAAAAATCGTCTGCTACGGTGAAAATTAGTGCAGTACGTTTCCTTTGTTACAAATTCATCCCCTGAATCCATCAGGGCTGAGTAAAGAGTGCGTCCCTCACTTTCATTTGTAACCAGTTAAAGGTCGTTCACTGGCGTTTTGCTCGACATACTCAAAGCTACAGGCGCGATATTCTACGTGAAAACAAATTAAACGGCAGGTCAAACAGAGTATCTTTGCAAATATTTTTTCACATTGGTGTCAAGCGGCTGAGAGGAGGCAAAAAAATCGCCCTGACCACCCGCCACACCGCGCTCTGTCAACATCTGCCATTCGCTCCGTGAGCGCACACCCGTGGCAAATACTTGCGTTCGCGTTCCCTTGCACGCTTCGACCAGGCTCTGAACCAGCAGCTGATTTTCCGTGCGTTTTTCGATATTCCTTACCAGCCCTGGATGTAGTTTCAATAATTCGACATCCAGCTCCTTGATCCAACTGGTACTGACCAGTGTCAAACCCGCCTGAGTCACCGCAACGCGAGCACCCAGCGCATTCATCAAACGCACCACCGGTCGTAAACGGCTGATGTGTTGACAAACATCCGCCTCTGCAAGTTCAAAAATAATGCGCTTACGTTGCGATTTTTCGCATTGCATTAATACATCGCGCAGCCAACGCTGAAAACGCGGGCGAATAAGCGACTCTACAGTAACCTGTAATGCCAGATTTTCCTCAGGCCAAAACGATAAAAATGGAATAAGGCGTGTAATTTGCTGACGATCGTACTCTTCTGACAGACCGAATTGCAGGACCATAGGCAGATATTCCGCAGAAATTACCTCTTCGGTCCCATCAAAAATACGGCACATTAATTCGCGATGATGGACTTGACCATTTTTCAATACCGCCGGTTTTTGGTAAATCCGAGGCCCGCCACGGCTCAACATCTGCTCAATCAACGTTCTCCAGCGTACATTACCACGCCCTTTTTCTGGCAGCGAATCATCGTAAACCGCCCAGCCATTTGCTCCCTGCAACACCGCGTTACGCGTTGCTGCTTCGGCATGTTCCATCACCTGCTCTGTTGCCTGGCCATCACGCCAGGCGCAGATGCCAATGTGTACCATATCGTCCCGGTCGAGCATTTTACTTGGGGGAAGCGCATCAACAGCCTTCAAAAGCTGGTTGGCAATACTTTCAGACTCTTTCAGCGTGCGGTGGGGTAACAACACGGCAAAATCACTTCGGTGATAACGGGCAAGTAATGAGCCGGGATAACGCATAATGAAAGTTGAAAGCAGGTTAATCAGCGTGAAAAGATTGTCTTCCGCCGCCTTACGCCCCCAGGAGTCACGCAGCAGATCAAAATCAGGCAGGCGAATCATCATGACCACACCATGAGTCCCAACCTTTTCCGGATCGTCCAATAGCGTAGCGAGTTGGTTATCAAAGAAGAGACGGTTGTTGAGGCCCGTTTTATTATCTTGTGCGGCATACGAACGAATCAGTGTATCCATCCGACTACGCTGATCGCTGGCGAACTGGATTTCAGAAAGGAGCATATCCAGTGCGCTGCTGGTCCGCGATGGCCATTCATAAACGGAGCCCCGCACCTGAGGGCCGCGCTCACCGTTTAAGATCCGCACAGAACGTGTTTCCAGTAACTCCTGGCCCGCAAGCTGACGACGCAGCCAACGAACGGCAAGGAAAATCAGCAACACAATAAAAGCAACAGAGACGGTAAGTGGCGCAGTGGTCATCAACGAATGGAAATAATTCGCCATCGGGTCCTGGTAAACCATGCGCAGGGTCATGCCGGGATTTTTGAGTGAATGCACAGTCACTTCACGGTATTGAATTAACGTCCCGGCGGGGCGATAACTGCCCTGGCGCATATGGCTGAAGACCGTATGTTGCCCTTGTTTAATGTCGACCTGGACAATATCGACAGGGACCATCAATTCATCCAACTCGCGCGACAGCGCAGGAAATGATGTGGTGATAAGCCGGGTATCGATAACCGATGCCACTGACTGAACCCGATTGACCAGTTTGTCCTGAATCGCGTTATAAAAACTCAGGGAACACCCAATCAGGGTAACGAATATAGTAAGCCCCGTCAGCAACGTGATAAAAGCTGAAAACTTCGTCGTTAATCGCATCCTTGAGATTACTCCGTGGGTTGATGGGGATAGCTAGTGAGCACTAACTTTCATTACAGGTGCGGCATACTACCAAACCTGGTGTATCTGGCAATTTATTGCGTTAAATCGGCATCGTGTTTCACTGAGCGAGTATAGTCTTCAGAAATTATTTTCCAATCATCATGCGAAGTGAGGACCCTGTATGCAGGCTTTGATCTTAGAACAGCAAGAAGGCAAAACGCTTGCCTCGGTGCAAACCATTGAGGGAAATCGTCTGCCAGAAGGCGACGTTACCGTCGACATCGACTGGTCCAGTCTGAATTATAAAGACGCACTGGCCATCACAGGCAAAGGTAAAATCATCCGCAATTTCCCGATGATTCCTGGTATCGATTTCGCCGGTCGTGTGCATACCAGCGAAGATCCACGCTTCCATGCCGGACAGCACGTTCTGCTCACCGGATGGGGAGTTGGCGAAAACCACTGGGGTGGGCTGGCCGCTCAGGCACGTGTCAAAGGTGACTGGTTGGTTCCGATGCCGGCAGGCCTGGATGGCCGCAAAGCGATGATCATTGGCACTGCAGGATTTACCGCAATGCTGTGTGTCATGGCGCTGGAAGAGGCCGGTATTCGTCCTGAATCAGGCGAAATCGTGGTCACAGGCGCGAGTGGCGGCGTGGGCAGTACCGCCGTTGCCCTGTTACATAAACTGGGTTACCAGATCGCGGCAGTTTCTGGTCGTGAAAGCACCCATGATTATCTGCGCCGACTCGGTGCAAACCGTATTTTGAGCCGTGAAGAGTTTGCTGAAACTCGCCCGCTGGAAAAACAAGTTTGGGCTGGTGCTGTCGATACCGTTGGAGACAAGGTCCTCGCCAAAGTGCTGGCGCAGATGAACTACGGTGGCTGCGTGGCAGCCTGTGGTCTGGCCGGTGGATTTGCTCTGCCCACAACGGTGATGCCATTTATTCTGCGCAACGTACGTTTGCAGGGTGTCGATTCCGTCATGACTCCTGCGGCACGTCGTGCAGAGGCCTGGGCTCGTCTGGAACGAGATTTACCGGATGCGTTTTATGCTCAGAGTGCCACCGAAATCAGCCTGAGCCAGGCTCCGGAATACGCTAATAAGATCATAAATAACACGTTCCAGGGCCGCGCCCTGGTGAAGATTGCCTAATCTTCAAATTTTCGTGACATATTCGCGCTAACCCTTCTCCTCCGTCATGCTTAGAAAAACGCATGACGGAGGATGCCATGAAAACCAGAAAACTGACGGAAGCCGACGTAACGTCCGAATCTGTCTTTATGTTACAGCGCCGCCAGATCCTGAAAATGCTGGGCATCAGTGCCACGGCTTTAACCCTTTCACCTGCCGCCCACGCCAATCTGCTTGACTGGTTTAAAGGTAACGATCGTCCTAAAGCCCCTTCCGGCCAGCCATTGACGTTCACGAAACCGGAACAATGGCAAAATAACCTCGCACTGACACCAGAAGACAAAGTTACTGGCTACAACAATTTCTACGAGTTTGGCCTTGATAAGGCCGACCCTGCCGCCAACGCTGGTGGAATGAAAACCGATCCCTGGACGCTTAAAATTGATGGGGAGGTGGCAAAACCGCTGACGCTGGATCACCACGAACTCACCACTCGCTTCCCGCTGGAAGAGCGAATTTATCGTATGCGCTGTGTAGAGGCATGGTCGATGGTGGTTCCCTGGGTGGGTTTCCCGCTACATAAATTGCTGGCTATGGTGGAGCCCACCAGTGATGCTAAATATGTCTCTTTCCAGACTCGCTATTCGCCAGAGGAAATGCCGGGACAAAAGGATCGCTTTATCGGCGGTGGTCTTGAATATCCTTATGTGGAAGGATTGCGACTCGACGAGGCGATGCATCCACTGACCCTGCTTACCGTTGGCGTATACGGTAAAGCGCTTCCGCCGCAAAACGGCGCGCCGATTCGCTTAACTGTCCCGTGGAAATACGGCTTTAAAGGCATAAAATCTATCGTCAGCATCAAGCTGACCCGTGAACGTCCACCGACAACCTGGAATCTCGCCGCTCCTGACGAGTACGGTTTTTTCGCCAACGTAAACCCACATGTTGATCATCCTCGCTGGTCGCAAGCGACGGAGCGGTTTATTGGATCAGGCGGCGCACTCGACGTAAAACGTCAACCCACTCTGCTGTTTAATGGCTATGCGGAGGAAGTTGCCTCCCTTTATCGTGGGCTTAATTTACGGGAGAACTTTTAAGTGCGACTGACCGTAAAACAGATCGTCTGGCTGAAAGTGCTATTGCATTTAGCCGGTTTGCTTCCTTTTATCTGGCTGTTTTGGGCAGCCAGTCACGGCTATTTCAGTGCCGACCCGGCCAAAGACATTCAGCACTTTACCGGTAGGATGGCTCTGAAATTTTTACTGGCGACCTTGCTGATTTCACCTTTAGCGCGCTACGCTAAACAGCCACTATTGATACGAACCCGTCGGCTGTTAGGGTTATGGTGCTTTGCTTGGGCGACAATACACCTCACCAGTTATGCATTGCTGGAGCTGGGTATTAACAATCTGGCCTTGCTGAGCCGCGAACTGGCTACACGCCCTTACCTGACTCTGGGCATCATTAGTTGGTTCATCTTACTGGCGCTGACGCTGACGTCGACGCAGTACGCGCAGCGAAAACTGGGCAGACGCTGGCAACTGTTACATAATTTCGTCTATCTTGTCGCGATCCTCGCACCTGTACATTACCTGTGGTCGGTGAAGATCTTATCTCCACAGCCGATCATCTACGCCCTGCTGGCTTTGATGCTTTTAGTCTGGCGTTACAAGAAGTTCCGCCAGTGGTGGAGATAGTTAACGAAACTGTGCGTTTTCCCGCAGATTACTTATCCACCGCGACTCTTTTTCGGATAGCGGTTGATAATCTTCCCTGATAAGACCAGTATTTAGCTGCCAAATGCTACGAAATCGTTATAATGTGCGACCTTGGTTTTCCTGACAGGGGTTTTCAGCCTCTGAAAAGGTGACAATCGCGCATCGAAGGTATATTTTGTTTTTTACCGGAGAATCGCAGGAGATAGCAGCACAATGGCTGACAAGTTCCATATCTTAGTTTTGAACGGACCGAACCTCAACATGCTCGGAACCCGCGAGCCAGAGAAGTACGGCACGCTGACGCTTAGTGAAATTGTTAACCGTCTGAGTACGGAAGCAGCTTCGCTGAATGTGGATTTGGATCATTTTCAGTCAAATGCGGAGTACGCAATCATCGACCGTATTCATCAGGCTAAAGACAATGTGGACTATATCCTGATCAATCCGGCCGCGTTTACGCACACCAGTGTCGCTATCCGTGACGCCTTGCTGGCGGTGAGTATCCCGTTTATCGAGATCCACCTGAGCAATGTGCATGCGCGGGAGCCGTTCCGCCACCATTCGTATCTGTCTGATATTGCTACAGGCGTTATCTGCGGGCTTGGCGCGGACGGTTATTCATACGCTTTACAGACAGCGGTCAAACGCTTGTCACAATCACACTAAACAAGAGTACGGAACCCACTCATGGATATTCGTAAGATTAAAAAACTGATCGAGCTGGTTGAAGAATCAGGCATCTCCGAACTGGAAATTTCTGAAGGCGAAGAGTCTGTACGCATCAGTCGCGCAGCCCCTGCCGCTAGCTTCCCGGTTATGCAGCAGGCTTATGCTGCACCGATGATGCAGCAGCAACCAGCCCTGTCTAACGCCGTTGCCCCGGCAGCAGAAGCACCGGTTGCAGCAGCCGCAGAAATCAGTGGTCACATCGTACGTTCCCCGATGGTTGGTACTTTCTACCGCACCCCGAGCCCGGACGCTAAAGCGTTCATCGAAATCGGTCAGAAAGTCAACGTAGGCGATACCCTGTGCATCGTTGAAGCCATGAAAATGATGAACCAGATCGAAGCTGACAAGTCAGGCACTGTGAAAGCGATTCTGGTCGAAAGTGGTCAGCCGGTTGAATTTGACGAGCCGCTGGTCGTCATCGAGTAACGAGGCGAACATGCTGGATAAAATTGTTATCGCCAACCGTGGCGAGATTGCTCTGCGTATCCTTCGTGCCTGTAAAGAACTGGGCATTAAGACCGTCGCTGTGCACTCAAGCGCGGATCGCGATTTAAAACACGTATTGCTGGCGGATGAGACGGTCTGTATTGGCCCGGCTCCATCCGTAAAAAGCTATCTGAATATCCCGGCTATCATCAGCGCCGCTGAAATCACCGGCGCGGTGGCAATTCATCCGGGTTATGGCTTCCTTTCTGAGAATGCCAACTTTGCTGAACAAGTTGAACGCTCTGGCTTCATCTTCATCGGCCCGAAAGCTGACACTATCCGCCTGATGGGCGATAAAGTGTCTGCAATCACCGCAATGAAGAAAGCAGGCGTCCCAACTGTACCGGGTTCAGACGGCCCTCTGACCGACGATATGGATGCTAACCGTGCTCATGCTAAACGCATTGGCTACCCGGTTATCATCAAAGCGTCCGGCGGCGGCGGCGGTCGTGGTATGCGCGTTGTGCGTAGCGATACCGAACTGGCGCAATCCATCTCCATGACCAAAGCTGAAGCGAAAGCCGCTTTCAGCAACGACATGGTTTACATGGAAAAATACCTGGAAAACCCACGTCACATCGAAATTCAGGTGCTGGCTGACGGTCAGGGTAACGCTATTTATCTGGCAGAACGTGACTGCTCTATGCAGCGTCGTCACCAGAAAGTGGTCGAAGAAGCACCTGCGCCAGGCATCACGCCAGAATTGCGCCGCTATATCGGTGAACGTTGCTCTAAAGCGTGCGTTGACATCGGCTATCGCGGTGCTGGTACGTTCGAATTCCTGTTCGAAAACGGCGAGTTCTATTTCATTGAGATGAACACCCGTATCCAGGTAGAACACCCGGTTACTGAAATGATCACCGGCGTAGACCTGATCAAAGAACAGCTGCGTATTGCAGCGGGTCAACCTCTGTCCATCAAACAGGAAGAAGTTCAGGTTAAAGGCCATGCGGTAGAATGCCGTATCAATGCCGAAGACCCGAACACCTTCCTGCCAAGCCCGGGTAAAATTACGCGTTTCCACGCGCCGGGTGGCTTTGGTGTACGTTGGGAATCTCATATCTACGCGGGCTATACCGTACCGCCGTACTATGACTCAATGATCGGCAAACTGATTTGCTACGGCGAAACCCGTGATGTGGCAATTGCCCGCATGAAGAACGCCCTGCAAGAACTGATCATCGATGGCATTAAAACCAACGTTGACCTGCAGGTTCGCATCATGAATGACGAGCACTTCCAGCATGGTGGAACTAACATCCACTATCTGGAGAAGAAACTCGGGCTTCAGGAAAAGTAATCGTGCATTAACGTTAAAAGGCCGGATATTCCGGCCTTTTTTATTTCTGGGGATCGTAAACCCCCATAATGTACAATCCCCGCTTTCTTCATCCACAAGGGACAAAAAATGGACACGCGTTTTGTTCAGGCCCATAAAGAAGCGCGCTGGGCGCTGTGGCTGACCCTTCTTTATCTTATCGCATGGTTAGTGACTGCTTACTTACCAGATTCATCGACCGGTTTTACTGGCTTGCCACACTGGTTCGAAATGGCCTGCCTGCTAATGCCACTGGTTTTTATTCTGCTGTGCTGGCTCATGGTTCGATTTGTCTTCCGGGATATTTCGCTGGAGGATAACGATGCAAACTGAAATTATCGCCGTGCTGGTGATCTACCTGATCATCGTGTTTGGCCTTTCAGCTTATGCCATGCGCAAACGTAGCACCGGCTCTTTCCTCAGTGAGTATTTCCTGGGAAGCCGTTCAATGGGCGGTTTCGTCCTGGCAATGACGCTCACAGCAACGTACATCAGCGCCAGCTCGTTCATTGGTGGGCCGGGTGCTGCCTATAAATATGGTCTGGGCTGGGTATTGCTGGCGATGATCCAGGTTCCTACGATCTGGCTGTCACTCGGTATTCTGGGCAAAAAGTTTGCCATACTCGCCAGGCGTTATAACGCCATCACGCTCAATGACATGCTGCAAGCGCGCTATCAGAATCGTGCCGTCGTCTGGATCGCCAGCGTCAGTCTGCTGGTTGCGTTTGTCGGGGCAATTGCCGTTCAGTTTATTGGCGGTGCACGTTTGCTGGAAACCGCGGCCGGTATTAAATATGAAACCGGACTGCTCATTTTCGGGATCACTATTGCGCTCTACACCGCGTTTGGAGGATTTCGCGCCAGCGTCCTGAATGACACGATGCAAGGCATGGTGATGCTGATCGGCACGCTGGTTTTGTTAGTCGGCGTTATTTACGCTGCGGGTGGCCTGCATAATGCGGTACAAACGCTGGAGCAGATCGATCCAAAACTGGTGAGCCCTCACGGGGCTGATGACATCCTTACGCCAACCTTTATGACCTCATTCTGGGTGCTGGTCTGTTTTGGCGTCATTGGTTTACCCCACACTGCCGTGCGCTGTATTTCCTATAAAGACAGTAAAGCCGTCCATCGGGGCATCATCATCGGGACCATTGTGGTGTCGCTGTTAATGCTGGGGATGCATCTGGCTGGTGCACTGGGTCGCGCCGTGTTGCCGCATCTCACCGTTCCGGATCAGGTGATCCCCACGTTGATGGTTCAGGTGCTCCCACCGTGGGCAGCGGGCTTGTTCCTTGCTGCGCCAATGGCGGCCATTATGTCGAACGTCAATGCGCATTTATTGCAGGCCTCAGCCACACTCGTCAAAGATCTGTGGCTCAGCTCGCAGCCGACTAAACTACACAATGAGCATCGCCTGAAGCGAATCTCAACGTGGACCACGCTAATCCTGGGCGTACTGATGATGCTCGCGGCCTGGCGTCCACCAGAGATGATCATCTGGCTAAACCTGCTCGCCTTTGGCGGCCTGGAGGCCGTGTTCCTGTGGCCGCTGGTGCTTGGGCTGTACTGGGAGCGTGCAAACGCCGCTGGCGCATTGAGCGGTATGATTGTAGGCGGTGTGCTTTACGCCCTTCTTGCGACATTTAAAATTCAGTATCTGGGCTTCCATCCGATAGTGCCTTCGTTACTGTTAAGTTTGCTGGCGTTTGTGGTGGGGAACCGTTTCGGTCAGCCCGTCCCGCAGGCCGCTGTAATTTCTACTGATAAATAAAGAGTTTTGCCATGCCGTGGATCCAATTAAAACTGAATACAACCGGCGCAAACGCCGAAGACCTGAGTGATGCATTGATGGAAGCGGGTTCGGTTTCTATCACCTTCCAGGACACACATGACACCCCGGTGTTTGAGCCTCTGCCAGGTGAAACGCGCCTGTGGGGCGATACTGATGTTATCGGCCTGTTTGATGCAGAAACCGACATGAAAGAAGTGGTGGCGATTCTGGAGAATCATCCTCTGCTGGGCGTCGGGTTTGCACATAAAATTGAGCAACTGGAAGACAAAGACTGGGAACGCGAGTGGATGGACAACTTCCATCCGATGCAATTCGGTAAGCGCCTGTGGATCTGCCCAAGCTGGCGCGACGTGCCAGATGAAAACGCGGTCAATGTAATGCTTGACCCTGGTCTGGCGTTTGGTACGGGTACGCACCCAACGACCTCACTGTGTCTACAGTGGCTGGATGGCCTGGATCTGGAAGGTAAAACGGTGATCGACTTTGGTTGCGGCTCAGGGATCCTCGCCATTGCGGCACTGAAGCTGGGGGCATCCAAAGCCATCGGGATCGATATCGATCCACAAGCCATTCAGGCCAGCCGTGATAATGCCCAACGTAACGGTGTCTCCGATCGTCTTGAGCTGTATCTGCCCGATGCTCAGCCAGAGGTCATGAAAGCCGACGTCGTGGTCGCTAACATCCTGGCTGGCCCATTACGTGAACTCGCACCATTAATCAGCGTACTGCCCGTTGAAGGCGGTTTACTGGGTCTTTCTGGAATCCTGGCCAGTCAGGCCGAGAGTGTCTGTGACGCTTATGCCGATCTCTTTGCGCTTGATCCCGTCGTCGAGAAGGAAGAGTGGTGTCGCATCACGGGTCGTAAGAAGTAAATTCTCTGGCGTGACCACAGCGGTCACGCCGTCTTAACCCGTACGAACCGTTCAAAATAACCTCACCTCATGCAGAATGATCATGTTCTAAAATGCGATACAGATCGCAAAGAAGGCCGATAATCTGCTGCTAAAAACAGCAGATTATCCCGAACAAGTGATTCATTTATTCAGAAATGATGAGAAGTTACGGGAATTTGTAAGCGTCCACAAAATAACCATAAACACATAACATAATGATTTAAATCATTAATAATTTCCTCAATGCACGCTGAGCGGCTATTCCATGATCTACAACAGTGGATTGTTCAAAGTTTGGCCTTTCATCTCGTGCGAAAAATGCGTAATATACGCCGCCTTGCAGTCACAGTATGGTCATTTCTTAACTCATGCGCATCGGACACCACCAGCTCAGAAATCGCCTGATCGCAGCGCCTATGGCAGGTATTACCGACCGGCCGTTCAGGACGTTGTGCTACGAGATGGGAGCCGGGTTAACCGTTTCCGAGATGATGTCGTCTAACCCACAGGTGTGGGAAAGCGATAAATCCCGTCTGCGGATGGTGCACATTGATGAACCAGGTATTCGTACCGTGCAAATTGCCGGAAGCGTACCTGAAGAAATGGCAGATGCCGCGCGTATCAACGTGGAAAGTGGTGCCCAAATTATTGATATCAATATGGGTTGCCCGGCCAAGAAAGTGAATCGCAAGCTTGCAGGTTCAGCCCTTCTGCAATACCCCGACCAGGTGAAATCTATCCTGACGGCGGTTGTGAGTGCGGTGGACGTTCCTGTTACGTTGAAGATTCGCACGGGTTGGTCGCCGGAACACCGTAACTGTGTAGAGATTGCCCAACTGGCCGAAGACTGTGGCATTCAGGCCCTGACCATTCATGGACGCACTCGCGCCTGTTTGTTCAATGGTGAAGCTGAATACGACAGCATTCGGGTAGTTAAGCAGAAAGTTTCCATTCCGGTTATCGCGAATGGTGACATTACTGACCCGCTTAAAGCCAGAGCTGTGCTCGACTATACGGGAGCTGATGCTCTGATGATAGGACGTGCAGCTCAGGGAAGACCCTGGATCTTTCGGGAAATCCAGCATTATCTGGACACTGGGGAGCTGCTTGCCCCTCTGCCACTGGCAGAGGTTAAGCGCTTGCTTTGTTCGCACGTTCGGGAATTGCATGACTTTTATGGTCAGGCAAAAGGGTACCGAATTGCGCGTAAACACGTCTCTTGGTATCTCCAGGAGCACGCTCCAAATGACCAGTTTCGGCGCACATTCAACGCCATAGAGGATGCCAGCGTACAGCTGGAGGCGTTGGAGGCATACTTCGAAAATCTTGCGTAATGAAATAAAGAGCTGACAGAACTATGTTCGAACAACGCGTAAATTCTGACGTACTGACCGTTTCCACCGTTAACTCTCAGGACCAGGTAACTCAAAAGCCCCTGCGTGACTCGGTTAAACAGGCACTGAAGAACTATTTTGCTCAACTGAATGGTCAGGATGTTAATGACCTGTATGAGCTGGTATTGGCTGAAGTTGAACAGCCACTGTTGGACATGGTGATGCAATACACCCGCGGTAACCAAACCCGCGCTGCGCTGATGATGGGTATCAACCGTGGTACTCTGCGTAAGAAACTGAAAAAATACGGCATGAACTAATTTCGATTAGCGAAATGCTTGTTTAAAAAGGCGCTACTCGGCATGGGGAAGCGCCTTTTTTATTGCCTTCAACGCGTAGCGTCAAGGGTTTGTAAACCTTCTTTGCTCTCGCTTTTAAACCTCTGCTTTTCGTGTATATTTCCACCACTCTACTGATTCTCTTCTCCTGGAATGGCGCAATGATACGTAAATACTGGTGGCTGGTTGTGTTTGCTGTGTCGGTTTTTATTTTTGACGCACTACTGATGCAGTGGATTGAACTGCTTTCCACCGAGACGGATAAGTGCCGCAACATGAACTCCGTGAATCCTCTCAAACTGGTAAATTGCTCAGATCTCGATTGACCCAAAAATCGCACGAAGATCCTCCTATCTCCTTGATAAAAACAGGGACTTAAATCCCTTTTCGTCATATCGTGACGATGATAATGTCTCAGCCCTTCCCATCGGCCATTGCATCATGCTGCACTGAGAATGAGTTGAACACACCATGCTGGTTAGCCAATACAACCAAATCCTCGTCGTCCTCTCCTTTGTCGTCGCTATCCTTGCTGCCTATACAGCACTGAACATGGCTGCACGCGTTGCCGGAAGCCAGGGCGTTTCTGCTCGCATCTGGCTAGCTGGAGGTGGCGTTGCCATGGGGATCGGTGTGTGGGCGATGCATTTCATCGGCATGCTGGCAATGGAGTTGTCTATGAGCATGAGCTATAGCCCTGGACTGACTCTACTCTCAATGGCGATTGCTATTGGTTCGTCATTGTTTGCGCTTTGGCTCGTCAGTTGTGAGAAGCTTCGTTTGCGCCGGCTTCTGCCCGGCGCACTGGTGATGGGAATGGGTATCGTCGCCATGCATTACACCGGTATGGCCGCGCTGGAAACCACTCCAGGGATTGTATGGGATAAAACCTGGGTGGCTATTTCCGTGCTGATTGCTCTCGCTGCCTCACTTGCTGCACTATGGCTGACATTTCGCCTGCGGCATGAAGCCGCTCAGGTAGCACTGATGCGTCTGGGTGCGGCTATCACAATGGGGATAGCCATTGCGGGTATGCACTACGCAGGCATGAAGGCCGCACAGTTCCCGACCGCCACCATGATGCATCACGATGGTATTAACGGCAGTTGGCTGGCTGTGCTGGTGAGCGTCGTTGCACTGTCCATTCTGGGTATTACGTTGCTCGTCTCTATGCTGGATGCCCGCCTGCAGGCGAGAACCTCTTTGCTGGCCTCTTCTCTCGCTGAGGCCAACCGCGAGCTGGCACAACTGGCGCTACACGATACCCTGACCCGGCTGCCAAACCGGATTCTGCTGGAAGACCGACTCGATCAGGCCATCAGCAAGGCTGATCGTGAAGGGACACATTTCGCCCTGATGTTTATGGATCTTGATGGCTTCAAAACGATCAACGATGCCTATGGGCATGACGTCGGGGATAAGTTGTTAGTCGCTGTGACTCAGCGCTTATTACAGCCCTTGAAAGGCCAATACACCCTTGCACGTATCGGTGGCGATGAGTTCGTTATGTTGGCCGAAATTGGAGGCCCTGATGATGCCGCCTCGCTGGCAAACTCGCTGGTACGTGCGATTGATAGTCCCTTCAATCTGGATCCTTATGAACTGGTCGTCACCCTCAGTATCGGCATCGCACTCTACCCTCATGATGGTCAGAACGATCGTGAACTGATGTTTAACGCAGATGCTGCGATGTATCACACCAAACATATGGGCCGAAACGGCTATCACTTTTTCCAGCCCTCGATGAACACACTGGCGCAGACACATTTACAGTTAATGAATGATCTGTGGCTGGCGATTGATCGTAATGAATTACGTCTGCTCTATCAGCCGAAATTCCACGCACCAGCAGGCCCGATTCTCGGTTTCGAAGCACTGCTTCGCTGGCAGCATCCAAAACAAGGTTTACTCACTCCGGATATGTTCCTGCCCCTGGCTGAAAAAACAGGGCTGATCATTCCTATCGGTAACTGGGTGATAAATGAAGCCTGCCGCCAGCTACGTGAATGGCATATTCAGGGGCATCATGACTGGTCAATGGCCGTCAACTTATCAACATTGCAGTTCGAGCAACCGTCGCTGGTTAAGTCAGTTCTTGACTGCCTGGCACGCCACAATGTGCCACCCGAAATGCTGATCCTTGAAGTGACTGAAACCACAGCGATGAGCAATCCTGATGAAAGCGTACGCGTCCTCACTGAACTGACTGATGCAGGCGTGAAAGCGTCAATCGATGACTTTGGTACGGGGTATTCCAGTTTGTTGTATCTCAAACGACTCCCTGCCTGCGAACTCAAAATCGATCGTGCTTTTGTTAAGGAGTTAAGCGGAGAAAGCGATGATGCCACAATTGTCTCAGCTATTGTCGCGCTGGCAAAAACGTTAAATCTGAAAGTGGTTGCTGAGGGGGTTGAAACCGAAGCACAGCAGGAATTTCTCACTGAGTTGGGTTGTAATACACTGCAAGGATATCTGTTAGGCAAACCGGTTACTGCTCAAACCGTCGAAGAGCTTTGCCTTCGCGGAGAAATACCGGCATATAAACATGACATGCCGTTATGACGCGGCATCATAAGTCACATACGGCATTCGCGTAATATGCAGTGTCGTCAGGATGTTATCCACCAATGCAGGAGCCTGCTGGTAAAGGTTAAAACTGTCGCGATTCATTAACCAGTTTTTAATTAATCCGCTAAAGAATCCATGAAAGACGATCAACGCAAGATCAATGTTCACGTGTGATGAGATAACTTTTTTTGAAATGCACAACTCGAGTGTTTTACGAAGATAATCATCACTAATACCAATACGTTTCCGAATTTCACACTCTGAAACCATATCATTATTAAATTCACACTTATGATACAGAATTTGTAAAAGTGCACACTGCCGTGGTTCATGAGCGATATATTGCAATGCCGTTATAAATTGCTCACGAAGCATTAATAAGGGATCATCTCCTGCCGAAAGTAACAAACGATCGCTAATCATGTCACGTAGTGGCATTTGCTGTTCCCATATTGCATTAAATATCTCTGCTTTACTGGAAAAGTGCCAGTATACCGCACCACGTGTTACGTTCGCGGCATCAGCAATATCTGTAAGCGTCGTATTTGCCACCCCTCGCGTAGCAAATTGTCCAATAGCCGCTTCAATCAACGACTGCCGAGTCTGTTGTGCCTCTTCTTTCTTCCTGCGCACCATAAATTGTTACTCACTACTCATAGGATTGTGACACTACCTGGAATCACCGAAATGGTTTTATAAGAAGTATTCACCATAATCAGAATTAATGATGTACAAAAAAAGTCAGCGGTCATATTCATAATAACGACAAATAATTATGCAAATCAAATTCACCAAACAAATAAATTACGTTACTAAAAACACATTTGCGCCGTTACTTTGCCAGAATTGTGTTGCTGATTATACTGGGCTTGATTCTGATTTTTATGCACTGACCTTACCTCCGCACTTATAAATTAAAGAATATTAAATACTCTCATTATTATACGCGGCACTTTTTGGTCTTCTTGCTCATCAATTTCTCACCGATTCACGGCAATTATCGGTTAATTGGTATTTAAAGGAACAGTAATGACAATTCATTTCAGGCTCTTACCCTTATCCGGTTTTATTGTCTGTGCCGCGCTACTCAGCGGATGCGATGGACAGGAAAACCAGCAACAACATGCCCAGGCTCCTCAGGTCACAGTCCACATAGTGAAAAGTGCACCACTGGCGGTGACAACAGAATTACCCGGCAGAACAGATGCTTTTCGCGTAGCAGAAGTGCGTCCTCAGGTTAACGGAATCGTTCTGCGCCGCAATTTTACGGAAGGGAGTGATGTGAAAGCAGGTGAATCCCTTTATCAAATTGACCCTGCAACATACCAAGCGGCCTATGACAGCGCAAAAGGTGAACTGGTGAAAGCCCAGGCGGCAGCGAATATTGCCCACCTGACGGTGAAACGTTATATCCCTCTTGTGGGTACGCAGTATGTCAGTAAGCAAGAGTACGATCAGGCCGTTGCGACCGCTCAACAAGCGGAGGCGGGTGTCATCGCCGCACAGGCCGGTGTGGAAAGTGCGCGAATCAACCTTGCCTATACCAAAGTCACCTCCCCTATCGACGGACGTATTGGAAAATCCAGTGTCACCGAAGGGGCGTTGGTCACGAACGGGCAGGCTACGGCACTGGCAACCGTACAACAGCTAGATCCAATATATGTCGATGTAACACAATCCAGTACGGATTTTATGCATCTGAAGCAGTCGAGCCTGCAAAAAGGGGAAAGCACCAGTACCGTTGAACTGCTAATGGAAAACGGGCAGCCCTATCCGCTGAAAGGCACGCTGCAATTTTCTGATGTGACGGTAGACGAAAGCACTGGCTCTATCACCCTTCGGGCGATCTTCCCAAACCCTCAGCACATGTTACTGCCAGGTATGTTCGTACGCGCTCGCATCGACGAGGGTCTGCAGCCTGATGCCATTCTGGTTCCGCAGCAGGGCGTTACTCGTACACCTCGCGGTGATGCCACCGTGCTTGTCGTCAATGAAAAAAACCAGGTTGAGTCACGCACCGTGGTTGCGGCGCAGGCCATTGGCGATCGCTGGCTGATTACCGAAGGTTTGAAGAACGGTGAGCGTGTCATTGTCAGTGGTCTCCAGAAAGTCCACCCTGGGGCCATTGTCGTGGCAACGCCGGATATATCAGCCAATACAGCCAGTAAGGGTTGAGAATATGGCTAATTTCTTTATTCAAAGGCCCGTTTTTGCGTGGGTGCTCGCCATCATCCTGATGATCGCCGGTGGACTGGCAATTCTGAAACTACCAGTCGCCCAGTATCCAACCATTGCACCGCCTGCTGTGGCTGTAACGGCAACCTATCCTGGTGCTGATGCCCAAACCGTGCAGGATACCGTTACACAGGTTATCGAACAGAACATGAACGGTATCGATAACCTGATGTACATGTCATCCACCAGCGATGCATCCGGTAGCGTCACCATAACACTCACCTTCCAGTCGGGAACCGATCCGGATATCGCCCAGGTTCAGGTTCAGAACAAGCTTCAGCTCGCCATGCCGTTGCTGCCACAGGAAGTACAGCAGCAGGGGATCGGCGTGGAGAAATCCAGCAGTAGCTTCCTGCTGGTTGCAGGCTTTGTGTCGGACAATAAAAATCTGACGCAGGATGATATCTCCGATTACGTTGCCTCCAACGTCAAGGATGCTATCAGCCGTACAACAGGTGTCGGTGATGTTCAATTATTTGGTGCGCAATATGCGATGCGTATCTGGCTCGACAGTAATGCGTTGAATAAGTACCAGTTAACGCCGCTGGATGTTATCAACCAGCTAAAAACGCAGAATAATCAGATTGCTGCAGGACAGTTGGGCGGGACACCTTCAGTACCTGGGCAGCAGTTAAACGCCTCTATCATTGCCCAGACCCGTTTAAAAACACCGGAAGAGTTTGGCCGTGTGACGCTAAAGGTAAACCAGGACGGCTCTATGGTGCATCTGAAGGATGTGGCCCGCATTGAGCTGGGTGGCGAAAACTACAACATGGTCACCAAAATCAATGGTCAGGCGGCAACGGGGCTGGGGATTAAGCTGGCGACAGGGGCTAACGCACTGGATACCGCTGCAGCAATCAAAACTAAACTTGCCCAGTTGCAACCGTTCTTCCCACAGGGACTGAAAGTTGTTTATCCGTACGATACAACTCCCTTTGTGAAAATCTCGATTCATGAAGTAGTAAAAACACTCTTCGAAGCCATCATTCTCGTCTTCCTGGTGATGTACCTGTTCCTGCAAAATCTGCGTGCGACGCTCATTCCCACAATCGCAGTTCCGGTTGTACTGCTCGGGACATTTGCCGTGTTGGCCGCGTTTGGTTTCTCCATCAACACCCTGACGATGTTTGGGATGGTGCTGGCAATCGGTCTGCTCGTCGATGATGCCATTGTGGTTGTCGAAAACGTCGAACGTGTGATGGTTGAAGATAAACTGCCACCAAAAGAGGCAACGCAGAAGTCCATGGAGCAAATTCAGGGCGCACTGGTCGGTATCGCGATGGTGCTCTCTGCCGTATTTATCCCGATGGCCTTTTTTGGCGGGTCGACAGGCGCGATCTATCGCCAGTTCTCACTCACGATTGTTTCCGCCATGGCG
Source organism: Enterobacter sp. RHBSTW-00994 (assembly GCF_013782625.1). Classification (NCBI taxonomy): domain Bacteria; kingdom Pseudomonadati; phylum Pseudomonadota; class Gammaproteobacteria; order Enterobacterales; family Enterobacteriaceae; genus Enterobacter; species Enterobacter sp. RHBSTW-00994. The sequence continues at coordinate 4,347,924 of NZ_CP056199.1, forward strand.
CTGTCTGTTTTAGTTGCCCTAATTCTGACACCAGCGTTATGTGCAACCTTGCTTAAGCCCGTTACCAATGAACATCACGACAAAAAAGGCGGCTTCTTTGGCTGGTTCAACGCCCTCTTTGAAAAGAGCGTGAACCATTACAGCAACAGCGTCAGCGGTATTTTACGTAAAACGGGTCGCTACTTACTGGTCTATGTGGTTATCGTTGGCGGCATGGCTGTATTGTTCCTGCGTTTACCAACCTCCTTCCTGCCAGAAGAGGATCAGGGTGTATTTATGACCATGGTTCAGCTACCCGCAGGGGCAACGCAGACACGTACACAGCAAGTTCTCGATCAGGTTCAGGATTATTATCTGAGCAAAGAAAAGGAGAATGTTGAGTCGGTCTTCACTGTTAACGGTTTTAGCTTTAGCGGCCAGGGGCAAAACTCAGGTATCGCCTTTGTGAGCCTAAAACCCTGGGAAGAACGTCCTGGTAGTAAAAACGGTGTTGAGGCAATTGTAGGCCGTGCGATGAAAGCGTTTAGCCAGATAAAAGATGGTTTAGTCTTTCCGTTTAATCTGCCCGCGATTATCGAACTGGGAACGGCAACCGGGTTTGATTTTGAACTCATTGACCAGGCGAACCTGGGGCATACACAACTTACACAAGCAAGAAATCAGTTGCTTGGCATGGTAAAAGATCATCCTGACCTGCTGGTCCGTGTACGTCCTAACGGTCTGGAGGATACGCCACAATTCAAACTGGATGTTGATCAAGAGAAGGCGCAAGCACTGGGTGTGAGCCTGTCTGATATTAATCAGACGATCTCAACGTCATTAGGCGGAACCTATGTAAATGACTTTATCGATCATGGTCGAGTGAAAAAAGTCTATGTTCAGGCCGACGCCCGCTTTCGTATGCTGCCTGGCGACATCAACACACTCTATGTACGCAGTGCAAACGGTGAAATGGTCCCTTTTTCTGCCTTTAGCAACGCTCACTGGGTTTCAGGTTCACCGCGACTGGAACGTTACAATGGGATGCCATCCATGGAGATCCTCGGCGAATCCGCCCCAGGTAAGAGTACCGGCGAGGCCATGGCGATGATGGAAAGCCTTGCATCAAAACTGCCTTCAGGCATTGGATATGACTGGACAGGCATGTCTTACCAGGAACGCCTCTCCGGCAACCAGGCTCCCGCACTGTATGCCATTTCACTGATGGTGGTGTTCTTATGTCTGGCTGCACTTTATGAAAGCTGGTCTATTCCGTTCTCCGTAATGCTGGTCGTGCCTTTAGGGGTTATCGGTGCACTTCTCGCAGCCTCGTTACGCGGGTTGAATAATGACGTTTATTTCCAGGTCGGTCTGCTCACCACAATCGGATTATCGGCCAAGAATGCCATCCTGATTGTTGAGTTTGCTAAGGACCTGATGGAGAAAGAAGGCAAAGGCATTGTCGAAGCCACTCTGGAAGCATCAAGGATGCGTCTTCGCCCAATCCTGATGACTTCATTGGCATTTATTCTTGGTGTCATGCCACTGGTGATAAGCAGTGGTGCCGGCAGCGGAGCACAAAATGCCGTCGGGACAGGTGTAATGGGGGGAATGTTATCTGCAACGCTTCTCGCCATTTTCTTCGTGCCGGTATTCTTTGTGGTTGTCAGACGTCGGTTTACACGTCATCAGGATTAATACATGACGAAAAGGCACTCACCGTGCCTTTTCATTTTGACCACCGCGACCCGTTATTGAGATTATCTATAACAAATAAAACCCAGCAGTATTTACATTAAGTCTGATTGAAAATTCTCATAACTTCATATTTTCTCCACTAATTAATCTGCAATCCCGATTTCCTCCACGATTTTTACAATCCACATAATTTGAGATTATTCCTCGTGCAACGCTGGCGTACCACAATGGTAAAATAGCCACAAATTCGCTAATTGCTCTCCCGGTTTTAAAGCGAATGAGAGAAAATACTGAGGTAACATCATGAAAAGATTCATTTCCGTTGCACTTCTCGCTGCGCTGCTTGCTGGTTGCGCGCACGATTCTCCATGTGTACCGGTATACGACGATCAGGGCAGGCTTGTTCATACCAACACCTGCATGAAAGGCACAACCCAGGATAACTGGGAAACAGCAGGTGCAATCGCCGGTGGTGCAGCTGCCCTCGCAGGCCTGACATTAGGTATCGTCGCATTGACCAAGTAACGTCCAGGGCGTGAATTCACACTTCAGAAAGCGCGGCATTGCCCGCGCTTTTGCTTTCTGCTGTTGTAAATAGGTGTTGCTTTGAAATAGTGCAGCATTTTCAGATAAGTAAAAAAATAGCCCTGAATTATTCCTGACGAATAATTCAATTCTGATTACCATCACACCTTTTTTATGTATCCATTTAGTTTTTACATTCCATCGTGATGATTTTCACATATTAATCACATTAAATACCCTGCCAATATTCACGTCCGAAATCATCTATTGTTTTCGCCTAATACTTCAGAAAACTTTTGCTCTAATTTGTGGCGCAGGTTGTCATTTCGCACCATTTCGGGGCGCTCGATTTATTTAACCATGTCTACACTCTGCATTATGCGTTCAATTATCTCTTATTTTGTTGAACGTAAAACCTGGCATTACGTTTGCTTTATATACGTTGGCCAATGCCACAGACAGGTCAAAGCGTTTTAAAACGCCTCTATAACGATAAATTTCGCCACACAGGATGCATTATGAAAAAGACGATGATAGCCAGCCTGGCCGCCGCGGGCGTGTTGTTTGCTGTAGCCAGTCAGGCCCACGCGGGCACGACACTTGATGCCGTAAAAAAGAAGGGCTTTGTGCAGTGCGGGATCAGTGACGGGTTACCTGGCTTCTCTTATGCCGACGCCAACGGCAAATTTACCGGTATTGATGTTGATGTGTGCCGTGGTGTTGCAGCAGCCGTGTTCGGTGATGACAGCAAAGTAAAATATACCCCGTTGACGGCGAAAGAACGCTTCACTGCACTGCAATCTGGTGAAGTTGATATGCTCTCCCGCAATACCACCTGGACCTCTTCTCGTGACGCTGGTATGGGCATGTCATTTACCGGTGTCACCTACTATGACGGTATCGGTTTTCTTACCCACAACAAAGCTGGCCTGAAAAGCGCTAAAGAACTGGATGGCGCGACGGTTTGTATTCAGGCTGGTACAGACACAGAACTGAACGTCGCTGACTATTTTAAAGCGAACAAGATGAAGTACACGCCAGTCACCTTCGATCGCTCTGACGAATCCGCAAAAGCACTGGAATCCGGGCGCTGCGATACGCTGGCATCAGACCAGTCTCAGCTGTATGCCTTGCGTATCAAATTGAGCAATCCTGCTGAGTGGATTGTATTACCTGAAGTGATTTCCAAAGAGCCTCTCGGCCCTGTTGTCCGCCGCGGCGACGAAGACTGGTTCTCCATTGTACGCTGGACCTTGTTTGCCATGTTGAACGCCGAAGAAATGGGGATCAACTCGAAAAACGTCGATGAAAAAACAGCTAATCCTTCAAATCCTGATATGGCTCACCTTCTGGGTAAAGAAGGTGATTTCGGCAAGGATCTTAAACTGGACAATAAGTGGGCCTATAACATCATCAAACAGGTTGGCAACTACTCTGAGATCTTTGAGCGCAACGTAGGATCGGAAAGCCCGCTGAAGATCAAACGTGGCCAGAACAATCTCTGGAATAACGGCGGCATTCAGTACGCACCGCCAGTACGTTAAGTATCGAGCTGTAACGGGCACTGCACATGCAGTGCCCAGTCCAGAGTCATGGTTACCGAGGTTTCTTTATGTCCCATCGCCGCTTTGCCGTAAAAGGATCATTATCCTTTTCTCATCCTGCGGTCCGCGCCTGGCTATTCCAGATTATTGCCATCGTCGCCGTTGTGGCTGTCGCCATTTATTTAATCCACAACACCGTTACTAATCTGAGTAATCGCGGCATTACGTCCGGCTTTGCGTTCCTGGATCGCAGTGCGGGTTTTGGTATTGTCCAACACCTTATCGATTATCAGGAAGGAGATACTTACGCCCGCGTATTCGTGGTCGGTTTGCTGAATACACTGTTAGTCTCAGCGCTCTGTATTGTGTTCGCTTCGGTGCTCGGATTTTTCATCGGACTGGCTCGGTTATCTGAAAACTGGTTATTAAGAAAACTGTCGACAATTTACATCGAAACGTTTCGTAATGTTCCTCCACTGCTACAGATATTTTTTTGGTACTTCGCTGTATTGCGTAACCTCCCAGGCCCACGCCAGGCAGTGGATGCTTTTGACCTTTTTTACCTGAGCAATCGCGGGCTATATATCCCCTCACCTCAGATTGCTGAAGGACTGTTTGCGTTTATCATTGCCATCGCCATTGCTCTCACCATTTCAGCAGGGGTTTTTCGTTATAACCGTAAACATCAGATTAAAACCGGCCAACTTCGTAAGACATGGCCAACAGCAGCAGCTCTTATCATTGGCTTACCCTTATTAACCCACTGGATTTTTGGCGCAGCCCTTCACTGGGATATCCCGCACTTACGCGGTTTCAATTTCCAGGGTGGAATGGTACTTATCCCTGAGCTGGCGGCTCTTACACTGGCACTATCGATCTACACCTCTGCATTTATTGCCGAAATTATCCGCTCGGGAATTCAGGCTGTTCCTTACGGTCAGCATGAGGCAGCTCGCTCCCTGGGGTTGCCAAATACAGTGACGCTTCGCCAGGTGATTATTCCGCAAGCGCTACGCGTCATTATTCCTCCACTCACCAGCCAGTATCTCAACATCGTCAAAAACTCATCACTGGCAGCTGCCATTGGCTATCCCGATATGGTCTCACTGTTCGCCGGAACCGTACTTAACCAGACCGGGCAAGCGATTGAAACCATCGCCATCACAATGTCTGTCTATCTGATCATCAGTCTGGCAATTTCATTGTTGATGAACATTTATAACCGTCGCATCGCATTGATTGAGCGCTAAGGAGCCATGATGACAAAAGCGATATTGTCTCACCCTTCGCGTCCTGCCAGATCTGGCGGTGGGCGTTTCATCGTGTGGGCGCGCAAAAATCTGTTTTCCAGCTGGAGTAACAGCCTGCTCACCATTGTGTGTTTGTGGCTAATGTGGGAACTGATCCCGCCGTTAGTAAACTGGGCGTTTTTGCAGGCCAACTGGATAGGCTCAACCCGTGCCGACTGTACAAAAGCCGGGGCATGCTGGGTATTCATCCATGAACGTTTTGGTCAATTCATGTATGGATTGTACCCACACGAACAACGTTGGCGGATCAACCTGGCGCTGGTTATCGGCCTGCTATCAATCACACCAATGTTCTGGAAAACGCTGCCATATCGTGGGCGCTATATAGCCTGTTGGGCTGTTGCCTATCCGATTATTGTGTGGATTTTGCTGTATGGAGGCTTCCTGGGACTGGAGCGAGTCGAAACACGTCAGTGGGGCGGCTTAACACTGACGCTCATTATCGCCTCTGTGGGGATAGCCGGTGCACTGCCATGGGGCATTTTGCTGGCACTTGGTCGTCGGTCAAAAATGCCGGTCGTACGCGTGCTTTCCGTTATCTTTATCGAGTTCTGGCGCGGTGTGCCGCTCATTACGGTTCTGTTTATGTCTTCCGTTATGTTGCCTTTGTTTATGGCTGAAGGTACGACGATCGATAAGCTGATCCGTGCCCTTGTCGGGGTCATTCTTTTCCAGTCCGCCTATGTTGCCGAAGTCGTGCGTGGTGGTCTTCAGGCCTTGCCTAAAGGTCAGTATGAAGCAGCCGAGTCATTGGCACTTGGTTACTGGAAAACTCAAGGGTTGGTGATATTGCCGCAGGCACTCAAGTTAGTCATTCCAGGATTAGTGAATACCATCATTGCACTCTTCAAGGACACCAGTCTGGTGATTATTATCGGATTGTTCGATCTCTTCAGCAGTGTGCAACAAGCCACCGTGGATCCCGTCTGGCTGGGCATGTCGACCGAAGGTTATGTCTTTGCTGCACTCGTTTACTGGATTTTCTGTTTTAGCATGTCGCGCTACAGCCAGCATCTGGAAAAGCGCTTTAACACCGGGCGTACACCGCACTGAGGATATTATGAGCCAGATTACTATGACACCTGCCGACGCGATGATTACGCTGGAAAACGTCAATAAATGGTACGGACAGTTTCACGTACTGAAAGATATCAATTTGAAGGTAAAACAAGGAGAGCGAATTGTTCTTTGCGGGCCTTCAGGTTCAGGGAAATCAACAACAATTCGCTGTATTAACCACCTTGAGGAGCATCAGCAGGGACGTATTGTTGTCGATGGTATCGAATTGAATGAGGATATTCGTAATATCGAACGCGTACGTCAGGAAGTTGGGATGGTATTCCAGCATTTTAACTTGTTCCCACATCTGAGCGTTTTGCAGAACTGTACGCTGGCGCCTATCTGGGTTCAAAAAATGCCTAAAAAGGAAGCCGAAGCACTGGCGATGCACTACCTGGAACGTGTACGAATTGCTGAACATGCCAATAAGTTTCCAGGCCAGATATCAGGCGGCCAACAGCAGCGTGTAGCGATAGCTCGCTCATTATGCATGAAGCCAAAGATTATGCTGTTTGATGAGCCTACATCCGCCCTCGATCCGGAAATGGTGAAAGAGGTACTGGATACTATGATTGGACTGGCACAGTCCGGGATGACCATGCTCTGTGTGACGCATGAGATGGGGTTTGCCAGAACGGTGGCGGATCGGGTGATCTTTATGGATCGCGGGGAAATTGTTGAGCAAGCACCGCCAGACGAATTCTTTGCTCATCCTAAGTCAGAACGTACTCGAGCATTCCTGTCACAGGTTATTCATTAATAATTTCGTTGCCCGGAGGCGTTCGCTTACCGGGCCTACGATGATATTTCTGTATTGCAAAAACGCAAAAAGGCCATCCGAAAGGATGGCCTTCTCACTTATTTGATGTCTGGCAGTTCCCTACTCTCACATGGGGAGACCCCACACTACCATCGGCGCTACGGCGTTTCACTTCTGAGTTCGGCATGGGGTCAGGTGGGACCACCGCGCTAAAGCCGCCAGACAAATTCTTTTACTATTGCCGAACTTCAACCTACGTATAAAGTGGTGCTGATACCCAGAGTCGAACTGGGGACCTCACCCTTACCAAGGGTGCGCTCTACCAACTGAGCCATATCAGCACGCTAAATTTGATGCCTGGCAGTTCCCTACTCTCACATGGGGAGACCCCACACTACCATCGGCGCTACGGCGTTTCACTTCTGAGTTCGGCATGGGGTCAGGTGGGACCACCGCGCTAAAGCCGCCAGGCAAATTCTGTTCATTAACCCGCTTTCGCCGGCTAATATTATCTGTATCAGGCTGATTATCATGTCTCTTTCGCCAAAACATCTTCGGCGTTGTAAGGTTAAGCCTCACGGTTCATTAGTATCGGTTAGCTCAACGTATCGCTACGCTTACACACCCGACCTATCAACGTCGTAGTCTTCAACGTTCCTTCAGGACCCTTAAAGGGTCAGGGAGAACTCATCTCGGGGCAAGTTTCGTGCTTAGATGCTTTCAGCACTTATCTCTTCCGCATTTAGCTACCGGGCAATGCCATTGGCATGACAACCCGAACACCAGTGATGCGTCCACTCCGGTCCTCTCGTACTAGGAGCAGCCCCCCTCAATTCTCCAGCGCCCACGGCAGATAGGGACCGAACTGTCTCACGACGTTCTAAACCCAGCTCGCGTACCACTTTAAACGGCGAACAGCCGTACCCTTGGGACCTACTTCAGCCCCAGGATGTGATGAGCCGACATCGAGGTGCCAAACACCGCCGTCGATATGAACTCTTGGGCGGTATCAGCCTGTTATCCCCGGAGTACCTTTTATCCGTTGAGCGATGGCCCTTCCATTCAGAACCACCGGATCACTATGACCTGCTTTCGCACCTGCTCGAGCCGTCACTCTCGCAGTCAAGCTAGCTTATGCCATTGCACTAACCTCCTGATGTCCGACCAGGATTAGCTAACCTTCGTGCTCCTCCGTTACTCTTTGGGAGGAGACCGCCCCAGTCAAACTACCCACCAGACACTGTCCGCAACCCGGATCACGGGTCCACGTTAGAACACCAGCCATTAAAGGGTGGTATTTCAAGGGCGGCTCCACGCAGACTGGCGTCCACGCTTCAAAGCCTCCCACCTATCCTACACATCAAGGACCAGTGTTCAGTGTCAAGCTATAGTAAAGGTTCACGGGGTCTTTCCGTCTTGCCGCGGGTACACTGCATCTTCACAGCGAGTTCAATTTCACTGAGTCTCGGGTGGAGACAGCCTGGCCATCATTACGCCATTCGTGCAGGTCGGAACTTACCCGACAAGGAATTTCGCTACCTTAGGACCGTTATAGTTACGGCCGCCGTTTACCGGGGCTTCGATCAAGAGCTTCGCGTTGCCGCTGACCCCATCAATTAACCTTCCGGCACCGGGCAGGCGTCACACCGTATACGTCCACTTTCGTGTTTGCACAGTGCTGTGTTTTTAATAAACAGTTGCAGCCAGCTGGTATCTTCGACTGATTTCAGCTCCACCCGCAGGGGCTTCACCTACATATCAGCGTGCCTTCTCCCGAAGTTACGGCACCATTTTGCCTAGTTCCTTCACCCGAGTTCTCTCAAGCGCCTTGGTATTCTCTACCTGACCACCTGTGTCGGTTTGGGGTACGATTTCGTGTTACCTGATGCTTAGAGGCTTTTCCTGGAAGCAGGGCATTTGTTACTTCAGCACCGTAGTGCCTCGTCATCACACCTCAGCGTTAAAAGAGTCCGGATTTACCTAAACTCTCCGCCTACATGCTTAAACCGGGACAACCGTCGCCCGGCTAACATAGCCTTCTCCGTCCCCCCTTCGCAGTAACACCAAGTACAGGAATATTAACCTGTTTCCCATCGACTACGCCTTTCGGCCTCGCCTTAGGGGTCGACTCACCCTGCCCCGATTAACGTTGGACAGGAACCCTTGGTCTTCCGGCGTGCGGGCTTTTCACCCGCATTATCGTTACTTATGTCAGCATTCGCACTTCTGATACCTCCAGCATCCCTCACAGGACACCTTCAACGGCTTACAGAACGCTCCCCTACCCAACAACACATAGTGTCGCTGCCGCAGCTTCGGTGCATGGTTTAGCCCCGTTACATCTTCCGCGCAGGCCGACTCGACCAGTGAGCTATTACGCTTTCTTTAAATGATGGCTGCTTCTAAGCCAACATCCTGGCTGTCTGTGCCTTCCCACATCGTTTCCCACTTAACCATGACTTTGGGACCTTAGCTGGCGGTCTGGGTTGTTTCCCTCTTCACGACGGACGTTAGCACCCGCCGTGTGTCTCCCGTGATAACATTCTTCGGTATTCGTAGTTTGCATCGGGTTGGTAAGCCGGGATGGCCCCCTAGCCGAAACAGTGCTCTACCCCCGAAGATGAGTTCACGAGGCGCTACCTAAATAGCTTTCGGGGAGAACCAGCTATCTCCCGGTTTGATTGGCCTTTCACCCCCAGCCACAAGTCATCCGCTAATTTTTCAACATTAGTCGGTTCGGTCCTCCAGTTAGTGTTACCCAACCTTCAACCTGCCCATGGCTAGATCACCGGGTTTCGGGTCTATACCCTGCAACTTAACGCCCAGTTAAGACTCGGTTTCCCTTCGGCTCCCCTATTCGGTTAACCTTGCTACAGAATATAAGTCGCTGACCCATTATACAAAAGGTACGCAGTCACCCCATAAAGAGGCTCCCACTGCTTGTACGTACACGGTTTCAGGTTCTTTTTCACTCCCCTCGCCGGGGTTCTTTTCGCCTTTCCCTCACGGTACTGGTTCACTATCGGTCAGTCAGGAGTATTTAGCCTTGGAGGATGGTCCCCCCATATTCAGACAGGATACCACGTGTCCCGCCCTACTCTTCGAGTTCACACCAGATGCGTTTTTGTGTACGGGACTATCACCCTGTACCGCCGGACTTTCCAGACCGTTCCACTAACACACCTGCTGATTCAGACTCTGGGCTGCTCCCCGTTCGCTCGCCGCTACTGGGGGAATCTCGGTTGATTTCTTTTCCTCGGGGTACTTAGATGTTTCAGTTCCCCCGGTTCGCCTCGTTAACCTATGTATTCAGTTAACGATAGTGCAACGAATTGCACTGGGTTTCCCCATTCGGACATCGCCGGGTCAAAGGTTCATATCACCTCGCCGACGCTTTTCGCAGATTAGCACGTCCTTCATCGCCTCTGACTGCCAGGGCATCCACCGTGTACGCTTAGTCGCTTAACCTCACAACCCGAAGATGTTTCTTTCGATTCATCATCAAATTGCGAAAATTTGAGAGACTCGGACACACTTTCATCTGTTCTTATTACGGAGAACAGACACAGTGTGTCGTTTCAATTTTCAGCTTGATCCAGATTTTTAAAGAGCAAAACTTCTTAATGCACTCGAAAGTACATTCAGAAGTTCATCATTCATCAGACAATCTGTGTGGACACTACAAAGGCAGGTTCTTTAAGGTAAGGAGGTGATCCAACCGCAGGTTCCCCTACGGTTACCTTGTTACGACTTCACCCCAGTCATGAATCACAAAGTGGTAAGCGCCCTCCCGAAGGTTAAGCTACCTACTTCTTTTGCAACCCACTCCCATGGTGTGACGGGCGGTGTGTACAAGGCCCGGGAACGTATTCACCGTAGCATTCTGATCTACGATTACTAGCGATTCCGACTTCATGGAGTCGAGTTGCAGACTCCAATCCGGACTACGACATACTTTATGAGGTCCGCTTGCTCTCGCGAGGTCGCTTCTCTTTGTATATGCCATTGTAGCACGTGTGTAGCCCTACTCGTAAGGGCCATGATGACTTGACGTCATCCCCACCTTCCTCCAGTTTATCACTGGCAGTCTCCTTTGAGTTCCCGGCCTAGCCGCTGGCAACAAAGGATAAGGGTTGCGCTCGTTGCGGGACTTAACCCAACATTTCACAACACGAGCTGACGACAGCCATGCAGCACCTGTCTCACGGTTCCCGAAGGCACTAAAGCATCTCTGCTAAATTCCGTGGATGTCAAGAGTAGGTAAGGTTCTTCGCGTTGCATCGAATTAAACCACATGCTCCACCGCTTGTGCGGGCCCCCGTCAATTCATTTGAGTTTTAACCTTGCGGCCGTACTCCCCAGGCGGTCGACTTAACGCGTTAGCTCCGGAAGCCACTCCTCAAGGGAACAACCTCCAAGTCGACATCGTTTACGGCGTGGACTACCAGGGTATCTAATCCTGTTTGCTCCCCACGCTTTCGCACCTGAGCGTCAGTCTTTGTCCAGGGGGCCGCCTTCGCCACCGGTATTCCTCCAGATCTCTACGCATTTCACCGCTACACCTGGAATTCTACCCCCCTCTACAAGACTCTAGCCTGCCAGTTTCGAATGCAGTTCCCAGGTTGAGCCCGGGGATTTCACATCCGACTTGACAGACCGCCTGCGTGCGCTTTACGCCCAGTAATTCCGATTAACGCTTGCACCCTCCGTATTACCGCGGCTGCTGGCACGGAGTTAGCCGGTGCTTCTTCTGCGGGTAACGTCAATCGCTGTGGTTATTAACCACAACGCCTTCCTCCCCGCTGAAAGTACTTTACAACCCGAAGGCCTTCTTCATACACGCGGCATGGCTGCATCAGGCTTGCGCCCATTGTGCAATATTCCCCACTGCTGCCTCCCGTAGGAGTCTGGACCGTGTCTCAGTTCCAGTGTGGCTGGTCATCCTCTCAGACCAGCTAGGGATCGTCGCCTAGGTGAGCCATTACCCCACCTACTAGCTAATCCCATCTGGGCACATCTGATGGCAAGAGGCCCGAAGGTCCCCCTCTTTGGTCTTGCGACATTATGCGGTATTAGCTACCGTTTCCAGTAGTTATCCCCCTCCATCAGGCAGTTTCCCAGACATTACTCACCCGTCCGCCGCTCGTCACCCGGGAGCAAGCTCCCTGTGTTACCGCCCGACTTGCATGTGTTAGGCCTGCCGCCAGCGTTCAATCTGAGCCATGATCAAACTCTTCAATTTAAGTTTGATGCTCGTGAATTAAACTTCGTAATGAATTACGTATGTTCACTCAGAGACTTGGTATTCATTTTTCGTCTTGCGACGTCAAGAATCCATGTCACTTTGAGTGCCCACACAGATTGTCTGATAAATTGTTAAAGAGCAGGTGCGACGCGCTTTAGCGCTCTGTCGCGAGGTGGCGTATATTACGCTTTCCTCTTTCAGAGTCAACCCGTTATTTCAGGATTTTTCTCTTCAACCGACCGGATTGTTTGTGAAGTGATTCACATCCGCCGTGTCGATGGAGGCGCATTATAGGGATCCCATTTTTTAGCACAAGCATTTTTTAGATCTTTTTTTCTGACTGCTGATTTTCCGCGCTTTTCGCTGAAATACCGCCCGACCTGCTTAAATATTGACGTATTTTACCTTGTCTGGATCCCATAATATGATCAAAGTCTTCGGTATACCGTTCATCTGTTGAGGTAGATATGTCTGCAGTATTACGTCCTTATAAAGATCTGCACCCCCAAAAAGGCGATCGCGTAATGATCGATACCAGTAGCGTGGTCATTGGTGATGTTCGAATGGCCGACGATGTCAGCATCTGGCCACTCGTTGCGATCAGGGGAGATGTTAATTATGTGGCAATTGGTGCTCGTACCAATATTCAGGACGGCAGTGTTCTGCACGTGACCCACAAATCCTCACATAATCCTGAAGGCAATCCGCTTATCGTCGGTGAAGATGTCACCATCGGTCATAAAGTAATGTTACATGGCTGCACGATCGGTAACAGGGTACTTGTTGGTATGGGATCGATTTTGCTGGATGGTGTCATCGTGGAAGATGATGTAATGATTGGAGCCGGAAGCCTTGTACCGCAGAATAAGCGTCTTGAAAGCGGTTATCTTTATTTAGGCAGCCCAGTAAAACAAATCCGCCCCTTAAAAGAGACGGAAATCGAAGGATTGAAATACTCAGCGAATAACTACGTTAAATGGAAGAATGACTATCTGGATCAGGACAACCAGACCCAGCCCTGATCGTCTTCCTGCTGATTGCGGATTAAGTCGCTGGCTTCCTCTTCCAGATCCCAGCGATTTTCGCAAAACACCGCTAATGGGTTTGAACCACCAAAACGATGTAGCAGTGTTTCGCCACCTATTGCACAAGTAAGTTGAATCCCGTGAACCAGAACCGGGAAACAGACAGCGTTTCTGCTTTCATCCCAACTCTCTCTGTCGGGAAAGTGAATAGCCTGATTCACATCGACAGTTCCTGTTTCAGTTTTTCGATAACAGGTTCAATTGCTGGCATAACGCCATGCCAGAGCAGCACCGCATGTGCAGCCTGCCCAACCAGCATACCCAGACCATCAGCCAGATGTTTTGCTCCATGTTGTTCGCACCAGTAAAGGAAAGGCGTCTTTCCTTTCTGATAGAACATGTCGTAGAAGAAAACATGAGTATTCACTAGCGAGGCAGGAATAGCGGGAACCTCTCCACTCATACCGCTGGACGTTGCATTAATGACAAGATCGAACTCATGACCAGCAAGATCATCAAGTGCGACAGCGCTAACGCTGCCAGTATGTGCAAACAACGCCGCCAACTCTTCGGCTCTGGAAAATGTTCGATTGGTCATCGTGACAGCGCAATCAAGTGATAACAGTGGAAGCAATACTCCCCGAGACGCCCCACCAGCACCAATCAGCAATATCCTGAAACCTGGCTTTATGAAGGACAGTCGTTCTAAATCGCTGAGTAGCCCAATCCCATCGGTGTTATCACCGAGCAAGCGACCATCTTCAAGCCGTTTAAGGGTGTTCACCGCACCCGCAAGAGACGCTCGCTCTGTAAGCTCATCAGCTCGTTCAAATGCTTCCTCTTTAAAAGGTACTGTCACATTTGCCCCTTTCCCACCCTCGTCGAAAAAGGTATCCAGAGAGGCAACGAACCCATCAATTGGCGCTAATACCCGCCCATAGGGATGGCTGATCTGCAACTGTTTCGCAAACATTTGATGGATTAACGGCGATTTACTGTGTGCTATTGGGTTACCAAAAACGGCATAAGTTTCCATTATTTACCCCTGGCGAAAACGCTCACCGGTCAAGGCATCTCTAATTTCCGATGGATTCAGACGCCCCCCCGTTTCTCCTGAAGCAACGGGGAAATCATCACCAAACTGCGCCAGTACTTCCTGAGTTGTTCTACAAGGAGGCAGGCCCGTAAGATTAGCACTGGTTGATACCAAAGGCTTACCAAATGCCAGACACAATTCAACCACCAGCGGATGATCCGTTACCCGAACCGCAAGGGAATCAAAGCGACCAGTTAACCAGCGAGGCGTCGTCGCTTGCGCCGGGAACACGAATGTCACAGGCCCTGGCCATGCTGAAAAGATCGTTTCTCGCTGAGCCGGTGTTAGCATGGAGTCATCAATATAAGGTTTGAGTTGCTCATAATTGGCAGCAATCAGAATCAGGCCCTTTTCAACCGGCCTCTGTTTTAGTTCAAGCAAACGGTCAACTGCCGTTTCACTGTCAGGGTCGCATCCGACTCCAAAAACAGCTTCAGTTGGATAAGCGATGACTTCTTCATTTTTCAGAACGTCCACAGCATATGCGATGGAGCCTGATGGCAGGTTTTTATTCACTGGTTTGATCCGCCGGAACCGGCTTTCCACATTGTTTACTGGCACAGAAGCATTTCACTCCCTGTGCTGTTTTCTTCTCGATAAGCAGCGGATAGTCACAATAAGAGCAGACACCCGCTACCGGTTTGAAATTGATAACAAACTGGCATTCAGGATAGCGATCGCATGAATGGAAGGTCTTACCAAAACGAGAACGACGTTGTACCAGTTGCCCCCTCTGACATTGCGGGCACGTGATGGCCGTTTCATCTGGTTTATCAATTTGTTCTGTATGCCCACACTCTGGGTAGTGACTACACCCGATAAACATACCAAAGCGGCCCTGGCGCAGAGCTAAGTCACTACCACATAGTGGACAAACTTGCCCCTCCAGAATTTTAACGATATGTCCGTCCGCCTGACTTTTCAGGGGACGGACATAGTCACATTCCGGATAATGCGAACAACCGAGAAACGGACCGTGTTTCCCGGACCGAATGACAAGCTCAGCCCCACATTGTGGGCAGGGCTCATTTTTATGCACCGTGAACAGTGCTGATTTGGCCATAACAACTCTTGGTGCGACACATTGAATCAGTGAAGCATACCTTCATTCACTTCAAAGAGTAATTCTTCCATTTGCTGATAGGCATTTTCACAGCCGGGTATATTGAACAGAACCATCAGGATCACCCATTTAAGGTCTTCCAGCTCAAATTCTGCCGTATCCAGCGCCATGACGCGCTCTATCACCATTTCTCGCGTTTCGAGGTTTAGCACCTGTATCTGCTCAAGGAATAAGATGAATCCTCGGCAGCTGGCATCCAGCCTTTCACACTCTTCAGCTGTATAAATACGTACAGACAGTGGATCGGAAGCAAGCTGCATCGGTTCGGCGAGGCCTTCCTGATAATCAGCCAGTTTCTCAAGCCATATTAACGCATTATAGATATCTTCCCGTTCGAATCCCGCATCAGTAAGGTCCCGTGTCAATTTGTCCTGATCCACGCGCATTTCTGCTTCGTTATGGATGTAAGTTTCAAACAAATACATCAGTACGTCGAACATGGCTTGCCCTCCTCAATCGGACATAGCCGCCGGGTACAGCTGCGATCCACCCTGCTAACTCCAGTTCGAGTAGCTGTGCTACCGTTACTGGCACAGGTTGGCCGGCACGTTCAGCGACAACGTCAACAGGTGTTACCTCATCTCCTACGTTAGCCAGGAGCTTCGGAAATGGCAATGCCACCTCCTCCTGATCTGATGAATAAAGTCGCTTTTCAGGTTCATCTGGCAACCAATTTAAGCCGTATCGCAAATTTTCGAGTATATCTTCAGTGTTCGTTACTGGCGTAGCGCCTTGCTTAATCAGCCAGTGCGGTCCTTCACAACCTGGGTTTCCGACAGGGCCGGGTAAAGCAAAAACCTCACGCCCCTGTTCAAGCGCACATCTCGCAGTGACAAGTGACCCGCTGCGCACAGCAGCCTCAACCACCAGAACACCCCGGCTAAGACCACTAATAATACGATTACGGCGAGGGAAATTTCCGGGTCTGGGCGGTGTCGCGAGCGAGAATTCAGAAACGATAGCCCCTTCAGAGGCAACAATATGTTCCGCCAGGAAGGCATGTCTACGCGGGTAAACACTAAAAAGTCCATTACCTAATACAGCGACACTTCGCCCCTTGGCCGTAAGCGCGGCGCTGTGGGAAACACCATCAATACCACACGCCAGACCACTGGTAATCGTAAAACCACATTGAGCCAATTGCTCGCAGAAAATTCGCCCCCATCTTTCACCATACCAGGACGGCGCACGGCTGCCCACAACGGCCAACTGTAAGCTATTAAGTACATCAACATGGCCTTTCACAAAGATCGCCCCTGGGTAATCGGGAATCGCTCGTAATAAAGGAGGATAAAGTGGGCTACATGCAAGTAGTAGATGATTACCCGGTTGCTCGAGCCAAATTAAACTCCGTTCAAGCTCATACTGACTGAGTGCGAAGAATCTTTTGGTCTGCCTGGCAGATAGCCCCGCCTCTCTGACTGTAGTGTCATCAATGGTCGTCTGACAAAGCAGTCGTTGTGCAACGCATAGCATCACATCACCACATAGCGCATCTATGTTTATCAGCCGTAACCATATCTCTGTAGATGTCATCCTTTTCCCTGCCATAAGCAGCCTCAGCAATCTTTGCGATTGGTCACCGATGCTGTCAATCGAAGGGGGATTTGTCTAGAATAGAGGTAATATTCTCATCAACTCCTGAACACGACTCTGGAAATTTATGGCAGTTTTGCAAGTGTTACATATCCCGGACGAGCGCCTTCGCATCGTCGCTGAACCGGTTAAAGAAGTGAATGCAGACATTCAGCGTATCGTCGATGATATGTTCGATACTATGTATGCCGAAGAAGGTATTGGTCTTGCGGCAACCCAGGTGGACATTCACAAGCGTATTATCGTGATCGACGTTTCTGAGAATCGCGAAGACCGTCTGGTATTAATTAATCCTGAACTGCTCGAAAAAAGCGGTGAAACAGGAATAGAAGAAGGCTGTCTGTCTATTCCTGAACAGAGAGCTTTAGTACCTCGTGCGGAAAAGGTAAAAATTCGGGCACTTGATCGCGACGGAAATCCGTTCGAACTTGAAGCCGATGACCTTCTGGCGATTTGTATTCAGCATGAGATGGATCATCTGGTTGGTAAGCTATTTATCGATTATCTCTCTCCACTGAAACAGCAGCGCATCCGCCAAAAAGTAGAGAAACTGGATCGCATGCGTTCTCGCGCATAACATTCAAGGATACAAGGAATAACGTGTCTAGAAAGCTACGTATTATCTTCGCGGGAACCCCTGATTTTGCAGCGCGTCATCTTGAGGCGCTGTTATCTTCTGGTCACCAGATTGTTGGCGTGTTTACTCAGCCCGATCGCCCTGCTGGTCGTGGTAAAAAACTGATGCCGAGCCCGGTGAAAATGTTAGCAGAAGAGCATGGATTACCCGTGCTCCAGCCTGTGTCATTGCGCCCTCAGGAAAATCAGGAACGGGTTGCCAACCTGAACGCCGATGTCATGGTGGTAGTGGCTTACGGTTTAATTCTTCCAAAAGCCGTTCTTGATATGCCACGTCTGGGTTGCATCAACGTGCACGGCTCTTTGCTCCCTCGCTGGCGAGGTGCTGCGCCAATCCAGCGATCTCTTTGGGCAGGAGATACAGAAACTGGCGTCACTATCATGAAGATGGACGTAGGTCTCGACACAGGGGACATGCTCTATAAACTGGCGTGCCCAATTACAGCAGAAGACACAAGTGCCACTCTATACGATAAACTGGCAGGACTTGGTCCACAGGGTCTCATTGAGACGTTACAACAGCTGGCGAGTAATACAGCACAACCTGAAGTTCAGGATGAAGCTCTCGTTACCTACGCAGAGAAACTGAGCAAGGATGAGGCTCAGATAGACTGGTCGCTATCCGCAGTGCAGCTTGAACGTTGCATTCGCGCCTTTAATCCATGGCCAATGAGTTGGATCATGATTGATGGTCAGCCGGTTAAAGTCTGGAAAGCCTCTGTCATCGAAGGACATTCAGCCAAAGAGCCTGGAACGATCATTGATGCTAACAAACACGGTATACAGGTCGCTACGGCTGAGGGTATCTTGAACCTTGAGTCACTGCAACCTGCCGGAAAGAAAGCGATGAGTGCCCAGGATCTATTAAATTCCCGTCGTGAATGGTTTGTTCCCGGCCTTAGTCTTGCCTGAACTCATTTATCCTTAAGGCCCGGAGTTTCCGGGCATTTTTATTTTTACGGTTATGAAAAAACAAAATCTACGCAGCCTGACGGCACAGGCCATTG
The DNA here is from genome assembly GCF_013782625.1 of Enterobacter sp. RHBSTW-00994. Taxonomy (NCBI): domain Bacteria; kingdom Pseudomonadati; phylum Pseudomonadota; class Gammaproteobacteria; order Enterobacterales; family Enterobacteriaceae; genus Enterobacter; species Enterobacter sp. RHBSTW-00994. The sequence goes on from NZ_CP056199.1 coordinate 4,366,527, forward strand.
AAAAAGTCATCGAGCAAGGGCAATCATTGAGTAATGTCCTTCCTCCACTACAACAAAAAGTTTCGGATAAAGACAAAGCACTCCTCCAGGAGTTGTGCTTTGGCGTCCTGCGCACACTTTCACAGCTTGATTGGTTGGTTAGTAAGCTGATGTCGCGTCCGATGACGGGCAAACAGCGTACGATTCATTATTTGATCATGGTCGGCTTCTACCAACTTCTTTACACGCGTATTCCTCCCCATGCTGCGCTGGCAGAAACCGTCGAAGGTGCGGTCGCGATTAAACGACCTCAGCTAAAAGGCTTGATCAACGGTGTGTTGCGCCAGTTTCAGCGCCAACAAGAAGAATTGTTGACCGAATTTGCCCAGACAGAAAACCGCTTCCTGCACCCTGACTGGCTTCTGAAGCGCCTTAAAAAAGCCTATCCACAAGAATGGCAAGCAATTGCCGAGGCCAATAACCAGCGTCCACCGATGTGGTTGCGCGTTAACCGCAACCATCAAACCCGTGACGCATGGCTTGCATTGCTGGAAGACGCGGGAATGAGTGGATTCACACATGAAGCTTATCCAGACGCTGTTCGTTTAGCTTCTCCTGTTCCTGTACAAGCATTGCCTGGCTTTGAAGAAGGCTGGGTGACTGTGCAAGATGCTTCAGCCCAGGGTTGTATGACCTGGCTTGAACCAAAAAATGGTGAGCAGATCCTCGATCTCTGCGCCGCACCTGGTGGGAAAACGACACATATCCTGGAAGTCGCCCCACAAGCCAGCGTAATGGCTGTTGACGTCGATGAGCAACGACTCTCTCGCGTATACGACAACCTAAAACGTCTAGGATTAAAAGCGCAAGTCAAGCAAGGTGACGGACGTAAACCAACTGAATGGTGTGGCAATATCCAATTTGATCGTATTTTATTGGATGCTCCCTGCTCTGCGACTGGAGTGATCCGCCGTCATCCAGACATTAAATGGCTGCGCCGTGACCGTGATATTAACGAACTTGCCCAACTGCAAGCGGAAATTCTTGACGCAATATGGCCCCACCTGAAACCAGGAGGCACACTGGTCTACGCAACATGTTCTGTTTTACCGGAAGAAAACAGTCAGCAAATTACAGCGTTCCTCAAGCGCACGCCTGATGCCCGGCTCCATGAAACGGGTACACCAGAACGTCCAGGCCAGCAAAACCTCCCTGGTGAGGAAGACGGTGACGGCTTCTTTTACGCTAAGCTAATCAAAGAGTGATGTTGAGAACAGGTCACACACTATGAAGATAATCATTCTGGGTGCAGGACAGGTTGGCGGCACGCTGGCCGAAAACCTCGTGGGTGAAAATAACGACATCACTATTGTCGATACTAACGGCGATCGTCTCCGTGTTTTGCAGGATAAGTTCGATCTTCGTGTCGTTCAGGGCCATGGTTCACACCCGCGAGTGCTACGTGAAGCCGGTGCTGACGATGCCGATATGCTGGTTGCAGTGACCAGTTCTGACGAAACCAATATGGTGGCTTGTCAGGTGGCCTACTCACTCTTCAATACACCTAACAGGATTGCCCGCATTCGTTCACCCGATTATGTCCGGGATGCGGATAAGCTGTTTAATTCAGAAGCCGTTCCCATCGACCACCTTATTGCGCCAGAACAGTTGGTTATCGATAGTATCTATCGTCTTATTGAATATCCTGGCGCTCTGCAGGTTGTTAATTTTGCCGAAGGTAAAGTCAGTCTTGCCGTTGTTAAAGCCTATTATGGCGGTCCATTGATCGGTAACGCACTCTCCACTATGCGCGAACATATGCCGCATATTGATACACGTGTTGCTGCTATTTTCCGTCACGACAGGCCCATCCGCCCACAAGGATCAACAATTGTCGAAGCGGGTGATGAAGTCTTCTTTATTGCGGCCTCACAGCATATCCGGGCCGTCATGAGTGAGTTGCAACGCCTTGAGAAACCCTACAAGCGCATCATGCTGGTCGGTGGTGGCAACATAGGTGCGGGCCTGGCACGGCGGTTAGAAAAAGATTACAGCGTTAAGTTGATCGAGCGCGATCAGCAGCGAGCCTCTGAACTGGCAGAAAAGTTACAAAACACGATCGTGTTTTATGGTGATGCCTCAGATCAAGAGTTACTGGCTGAAGAGCATATTGATCAAGTAGATCTCTTCATTGCTGTCACCAACGATGATGAAGCAAACATCATGTCAGCCATGCTGGCAAAACGCATGGGTGCAAAAAAAGTCATGGTGCTTATCCAACGTCGTGCCTATGTCGACCTGGTTCAGGGCAGCGTCATTGATATTGCGATCTCTCCTCAACAAGCCACTATTTCGGCCCTGCTTAGCCATGTACGTAAGGCTGATATTGTTGGAGTATCATCACTTCGACGCGGTGTCGCCGAAGCTATCGAAGCGGTCGCACATGGCGATGAAACCACATCGCGCGTTGTTGGTCGGTCCATTGATGAAATAAAACTGCCGCCAGGAACCATAATTGGAGCAGTCGTTCGGGGTAATGATGTCATGATCGCTAATGATAATTTACGTATCGAACAAGGTGACCATGTCATTATGTTCCTTACGGATAAAAAGTTTATTACCGACGTAGAACGTTTATTCCAACCAAGTCCATTCTTCCTGTAATAGTTGAGGTGCTCTTATCTGGGCACCTCAACATTAACCATCCAATCTATATGCCTTAATTTTTTCATAACGATTATTTATCCCCAATGGCAAATAGCTAATCATTTGTTAAACTTATAATCGTCAGCTAGCACAAGGAGAACATAATGAGTTTTATTAAAGAATTTCGCGAATTTGCGATGCGCGGGAATGTAGTGGATTTGGCTGTGGGTGTCATTATTGGTGCTGCGTTCGGTAAGATCGTCTCATCATTAGTTGCCGACATTATAATGCCACCTTTAGGGCTTCTTATCGGGGGAATTGATTTCAAGCAATTTGCCGTAACGCTACGAGATGCTCAGGGAGACGTTCCCGCAGTAGTAATGCACTATGGCGTGTTCATTCAAAACATATTTGATTTTGTTATCGTAGCGTTTGCTATTTTTATGGCCATCAAGCTCATTAACAAACTCAATCGTAAAAAAGAAGAACCTGCAGCAGCACCTGCCCCAACAAAAGAAGAGTTACTGCTTTCTGAAATTAGAGACCTTCTGAAAGAACAAAATAATCGTTCTTAATCAGATTGATAAAGCAAGAAGGCCAGTGGTAAAAAAGTGATTCACTTTTTTGCCACTGACCTCCCAGTTACCTCGTTTTGCATGTTTGTCTTTTCTCAGATAACTTCCTTTCCCTTTCTTATTCGTCTCAACCCGCTGTCTAAAAAGTGGGTCATGGAGCAAGGCCTCAATCGCATTATCTTTGATTTGCCCTTTCGTATGTTTATAGCGACTCATCGTTTCTCCTGAATCGGATTCATGTTGACGGCAGTCTAGACCTGAGTGTGCTGAAAATCAACACCCGCTGGCTCCTTGCTCTAGCGCTTCCAGAATAGAGCAATAGATACTGCTATGAGCAGTGCCACAGCATGCATCATTTAAACGCTGTAATGAACGCTGCATAGTTTGAAGTTCCTGAATTCGCTCTTCAACTTCGTTCAACCTGGCCTGAACAATGCTTTTTGATTCCTGGCACGTATGGTGCTCGGGATCAATACGGATCGATAGCAACTCACGTATCGAATCCAGAGTGAAACCAAGTTGTCTGGCATAACGAATAAATTTAAGACGCTGCAGATCGTTTTCGGTATAAAGACGAAAACCGCCTTCAGTCCGCACCTCGTGATCGATCATCTGCTGTTTTTCATAATAACGAATGGTATCAGGCGTTACATTCGCGAGCTTTGCAAGTTCACCAATTCGGTACATGCTTATTCCTCATTTATTTTATGTATCAGCCTTTCTGAATATTCGCCATGCAGAAAGCCTGTATCTAAACCTGCCTGACGCAGTTTAAGCTCAACCAATGTCAGCCTTCGGCTCAACTCTGCATGTTGGGGGTCATCGCTACGGAGACTTTTAATCATGTCGCCAAGGAGTAAAGCTTCTTTACGCTGTTCAAGTTCCGGTGGCAAGCAACCTGCATTCTTCAACAAGCGATACCCTGAACGTAACTCGGGTGCAACGCACGAATCATCATCTAGCACTAACGGAGCACCTGTTCCCGGAAGATTATCAAACTCACCTTTTTTTTGGGCATCACTGATATGGCGTTCTGCCCACTGATCGAGCAACCACATTATGGACTCCAGGAGAGGAACAAGAAGATAGAATCATTGTAGTGGGATGGAGATATGAGAGATATAAAAAAACCCGCCGAAGCGGGTCTTTTTACGTTACTACAGATTACTCTGCAGCAGCTTCTGCTTTCGACTCAGAACGATCAACCAGCTCGATGTAAGCCATCGGAGCGTTGTCGCCTGCGCGGAAGCCACACTTCAGAATACGAGTGTAACCACCGGCACGGCTCGCGAAACGCGGGCCCAGCTCGTTAAACAGTTTTGCCACGATCTCGTTATCACGAGTGCGGGCGAATGCCAGACGACGATTTGCAACGCTGTCAGTCTTGGCAAGAGTAATCAGCGGCTCAACTACACGACGCAGCTCTTTCGCTTTAGGCAGGGTCGTCTTGATGATCTCATGACGAACCAGTGAACCTGCCATATTGCGGAACATAGCCTGGCGATGGCTGCTGTTGCGGTTCAGTTGACGACCACTCTTACGATGGCGCATGACCTTATCCTTCTCAGTAAAACCTTAACCTGTGATCCGGTTACTCGTCAGCAATGCTTGCTGGTGGCCAGTTTTCCAGGCGCATGCCCAGAGACAAACCACGAGAAGCCAGCACGTCTTTAATCTCAGTAAGAGATTTTTTACCCAGGTTCGGCGTTTTCAGCAACTCAACCTCGGTACGCTGTACCAGATCACCGATATAGTGGATAGCTTCTGCCTTGAGGCAGTTAGCAGAGCGGACAGTCAATTCCAGATCGTCAACAGGGCGCAGCAGGATCGGATCGAATTCTGGTTTCTCTTCTTTGACTTCCGGCTGACGTACATCACGTAAATCAACGAAAGCTTCCAGTTGTTCAGCCAGAATGGTCGCCGCACGACGAATCGCCTCTTCAGGATCGATTGTGCCGTTGGTTTCCATTTCGATGACCAGCTTGTCCAGGTCGGTACGCTGTTCTACACGCGCTGCTTCAACATTGTAGGCAATACGCTCTACAGGGCTATAGCATGCGTCGACCAGCAGACGGCCGATTGGGCGCTCATCTTCTTCCGAATGAATTCGGGCAGAAGCCGGCACATAACCACGACCGCGCTGAACTTTGATACGCATGCTAATAGCTGCGTTCTCATCGGTCAGGTGGCAGATCACGTGCTGCGGCTTGACGATTTCAACATCACCGTCGTGGGTGATGTCGGCTGCAGTCACAGGGCCAATGCCAGATTTATTCAGAGTAAGAATAACTTCATCTTTCCCCTGAACTCTCACCGCCAGCCCTTTCAGGTTGAGCAGGATTTCCAGGATATCTTCCTGAACGCCTTCTTTGGTGCTGTACTCATGAAGTACACCATCAATCTCAACCTCGGTCACCGCGCAACCCGGCATCGATGAGAGCAGAATACGGCGCAGTGCGTTACCCAGAGTATGGCCAAAGCCACGCTCTAAAGGCTCAAGGGTCACCTTGGCGTGCGTCGAACTCACTTGCTCGATATCTACCAGGCGCGGTTTTAGAAACTCTGTCACAGAACCCTGCATTGTGTCCTCTCTTTGGTACTAAGCTTTACTTGGAGTAAAGCTCGACGATCAGGTGTTCGTTAATGTCCGCAGACAGATCAGAACGTTCCGGCTGACGCTTGAACGTACCTTCCATCTTGCCAGCATCAACTTCCAGCCAGGTTGGCTTTTCACGCTGCTCAGCCAGCTCCAGAGCGGCTTTCACGCGAGATTGCTTTTTCGCTTTCTCACGAATGCTAACAACGTCATTCGCTTTAACCTGATAAGAAGCGATGTTAACAACACGACCGTTTACCATGATTGCTTTGTGGCTAACCAACTGGCGTGATTCAGCACGAGTAGCGCCGAAGCCCATACGGTATACAACGTTGTCCAGACGCCCTTCCAGCAGAGCCAGCAGGTTTTCACCTGTGTTGCCTTTCAGACGTGCTGCTTCTTTATAATAGTTACGGAACTGACGTTCCAGCACACCGTAGATACGGCGAACTTTCTGCTTTTCACGCAACTGCACACCATAGTCAGACAGACGCGGTTTACGCGCACCGTGCTGGCCAGGAGCTTGTTCAATTTTACACTTGGTATCGATCGCGCGAACGCCAGACTTAAGGAATAAGTCGGTGCCCTCACGACGGCTCAGCTTGAGCTTAGGACCCAAATATCTTGCCATTTTCTATCTCCAACAATCCTAGAAAACGAGCGCGTTATACGCGACGTTTTTTCGGCGGACGACAACCGTTATGAGGGATCGGAGTCACATCAGTAATATTAGTGATGCGGAAACCAGCGGCATTCAGAGCACGAACAGTAGATTCGCGACCTGGACCCGGACCTTTTACCATAACTTCCAGATTCTTGATGCCGTATTCTTTTACGGCTTCAGCGCAACGCTCTGCTGCAACCTGAGCTGCAAACGGAGTGGATTTGCGTGAACCACGGAAACCGGAACCACCGGCAGTTGCCCAACCCAATGCGTTACCCTGACGATCAGTAATAGTAACGATGGTGTTGTTGAAAGAAGCATGGATATGAGCCACGCCGTCAGAGACTTGTTTTCTTACACGTTTACGTGCACGAATTGGTGCCTTTGCCATTATTCAATCACCCCGATTATTTCTTGATCGGTTTGCGCGGACCCTTACGGGTACGTGCGTTGGTCTTGGTACGCTGACCGCGAACCGGGAGACCACGACGATGACGCAAACCGCGATAGCAACCAAGATCCATAAGACGCTTGATGCTCATGCTAACTTCACGGCGCAGATCACCTTCAACGACAAATTTGGCAACTTCGTCACGCAGCGTGTCGATTTGTTCTTCAGACAGCTCACTGATCTTAACATCTTCAGCGATACCCGCGGCAGCCAGAATGGCCTTAGAACGGGTCTTGCCGACGCCATAGATCGAAGTTAATGCGATCACAGCATGTTTCTGATCAGGAATGTTAATGCCTGCTATACGGGCCACTATGCACTCCTACTATTTAATATGTACGCACCATGCTGAAAAGCCCGTTTTCAGGATACTCAAATGGAAACGTACAGACATACAAAAGATTGGCTGGCTAATCTAGCCAGCTCAACCCAACTTTGCAAGAAAAATATGCGAAATAATCAGCCTTGGCGCTGTTTATGCTTCGGCTCGGCACTGCAAATCACACGGATGACACCATCACGCTTAACGATTTTGCAGTTACGGCATAATTTCTTGACGGAAGCACGAACTTTCATTTTTACTCTCCGTAACTTCTCAGGCGACCAATTAGCGGCCGTAGCCTTTCAGGTTCGCCTTCTTCAATGCAGACTCATACTGACTCGACATCATCAGAGTTTGCACTTGAGCCATAAAGTCCATAATCACGACAACAACGATAAGCAGAGAAGTCCCACCGAAGTAGAACGGTACTTTCATTGCATCACGCATGAACTCCGGGATCAGGCAGATAAAAGTAATATAGAGCGCACCAACTAAAGTCAGGCGAGTCATTACTTTATCGATATACTTCGCCGTTTGCTCTCCCGGACGAATTCCTGGTACAAATGCACCGGACTTCTTCAGGTTATCTGCTGTTTCACGCGGGTTGAAAACCAACGCCGTATAGAAGAAACAGAAGAAGATGATCGCAGACGCATAGAGTAACACATAAAGTGGTTGCCCAGGCTGCAAATACAGCGAAATTGTTGTCAGCCAGTTCCAACCAGTCCCGCCCCCGAACCATGACGCGATGGTTGCCGGGAACAGAATAATACTGGAAGCGAAGATCGCTGGGATTACCCCTGCCATGTTCACTTTCAGCGGCAAATGTGTGCTCTGTGCAGCATAGACACGACGACCTTGCTGACGCTTCGCGTAGTTCACCACAATACGGCGTTGACCACGTTCAACAAAGACAACAAAGAACGTCACTGCAAATACTAATACTGCAACCAACAGCAACAGGAGGAAGTGCAGGTCGCCTTGACGCGCTTGCTCGATAGTATGGGCAATGGCTGGCGGGAGTCCCGCAACGATACCAGCGAAGATAATGATCGAAATACCGTTACCGATACCACGTTCAGTAATCTGTTCGCCGAGCCACATCAGGAACATAGTCCCTGAGACCAGACTTACAACAGCGGTGAAATAGAATGCAAAGCCTGGATTAATCACCAGGCCCTGCATACCAGGCATATTCGGCAGACCGGTAGCAATACCGACTGACTGGAATATCGCCAGCACCAGAGTGCCGTAACGGGTGTACTGGCTGATCTTACGACGACCAGACTCCCCTTCTTTCTTCAACTCAGCTAAAGCCGGATGAACGACTGTTAGCAACTGGATGATAATCGATGCCGAAATATACGGCATGATACCCAGAGCAAAGATAGAAGCACGGCTGAGAGCACCACCAGAGAACATGTTGAACATTTCAATGATAGTGCCTCGCTGTTGCTCAAGCAGTTTGGCAAGTACAGCGGCATCGATACCAGGGATCGGAATAAAAGAGCCAATACGGAAAACAATCAGCGCACCAACAACAAACAAAAGTCTGCGTTTCAGTTCGCCAAAACCACCCTTGGCACTTTGAAAATCTAATCCCGGTTGCTTAGCCATCTGCTACTTATTCCTCAATTTTACCGCCAGCAGCTTCGATAGCAGCACGAGCGCCTTTAGAAACACGCAGGCCACGAACAGTTACCGGAGTAGAAACTTCACCAGCCAGGATCACTTTCGCGAACTCGATCTGGATACCGATAATGTTAGCTGCTTTCAGCGTGTTCAGGTCTACAACGCCGCCTTCAACTTTCGCCAGGTCAGACAGACGAATTTCGGCTGTAATCGCTGCTTTGCGAGAGGTGAAGCCGAATTTCGGCAGACGACGGTACAGTGGCATCTGGCCACCCTCGAAACCGCGACGCACGCCACCGCCAGAACGAGAGTTCTGACCTTTGTGACCACGACCACCGGTTTTGCCGAGGCCAGAACCGATACCACGACCAAGGCGTTTACCCGCCTTTTTAGAGCCTTCGGCTGGAGACAGAGTATTTAAACGCATCTCTTACTCCTCAACTTTAACCATGAAGTAAACCGCGTTGACCATACCACGAACAGCGGGAGTATCCTCACGCTCAACGGTATGACCAATACGACGCAGACCCAGGCCAAGCAGCGTTGCCTTGTGTTTCGGCAGACGACCGATTGCACTGCGGGTTTGAGTGATTTTAATAGTCTTTGCCATGGTCAATTACCCCAGAATTTCTTCAACGGATTTACCACGCTTGGCAGCGACCATTTCTGGAGAATTCATATTTTCCAGGCCATCAATAGTTGCACGAACCACGTTAATCGGGTTGGTGGAACCATATGCTTTAGCCAGAACGTTATGAACTCCAGCGACTTCCAGAACGGCGCGCATTGCACCACCGGCAATAATACCAGTACCTTCTGAAGCCGGCTGCATGAAGACACGAGAACCCGTGTGAACACCTTTAACTGGGTGTTGCAGGGTGCCGTGGTTCAGCGCGACGTTAATCATATTGCGACGGGCTTTTTCCATCGCTTTCTGGATCGCTGCTGGTACTTCACGCGCTTTACCGTAACCAAAACCAACGCGACCATTACCATCACCAACAACAGTCAGAGCTGTGAAGGAGAAAATACGACCACCTTTAACGGTTTTAGATACGCGGTTAACCGCGATCAGCTTTTCCTGCAGTTCGCCAGCCTGTTTTTCGATGTGAGCCATCTTACACCTCTACCTTAGAACTGAAGGCCAGCTTCACGGGCAGCATCTGCCAGTGCCTGGACACGACCATGATATTGGAACCCGGAACGGTCAAAGGACACATTTTTAATGCCTTTTTCCAGAGCGCGTTCAGCGACAACTTTACCAACAGCTGCAGCAGCGTCTTTGTTACCGGTGTACTTCAATTGTTCAGCGATAGCTTTTTCTACAGTAGAAGCGGCTACCAGAACTTCAGAACCGTTCGGTGCAATTACCTGTGCGTAAATATGACGCGGGGTACGATGTACCACCAGGCGAGTTGCACCCAGCTCTTTGAGCTTGCGGCGTGCGCGGGTCGCACGACGGATACGAGCAGATTTCTTATCCATAGTGTTACCTTACTTCTTCTTAGCCTCTTTGGTACGCACGACTTCGTCGGCGTAACGAACACCCTTGCCTTTGTAAGGCTCAGGACGACGGTAGGCGCGCAGGTCTGCTGCAACCTGACCGATCAGCTGTTTATCAGCGCCTTTCAGCACGATTTCAGTCTGAGACGGACATTCAGCAGTGATTCCCGCTGGCAGCTGATGCTCAACAGGGTGTGAGAAGCCCAGAGACAGGCCTACTGCATTCCCTTTGATCGCTGCACGATAACCTACACCAACCAGCTGAAGCTTTTTAGTGAAGCCTTCGGTAACACCAACAACCATTGAGTTCAGCAGGGCACGCGCGGTACCAGCCTGAGCCCATCCATCCACAAAACCATCACGTGGACCGAAGGTCAGAGCATTATCTGCATGTTTAACTTCAACAGCATTGTTGAGAGTACGAGTCAGCTCGCCGTTTTTACCTTTGATCGTAATAACCTGACCGTCGATTTTTACATCAACGCCGGCAGGAATAACGACCGGTGCTTTAGCAACACGAGACATTTTTTCCTCCGATTAGGCTACGTAGCAGATAATTTCGCCACCAAGACCAGCTTGGCGCGCTGCACGATCAGTCATAACACCTTTAGAGGTAGAAACAACTGCGATACCCAGACCAGCCATAACTTTTGGCAGCTCATCTTTTTTCTTATAGATGCGCAGGCCTGGGCGGCTGACACGTTGAATGCTTTCTACAACAGCTTTACCCTGGAAATACTTAAGAGTAAGTTCCAGTTCCGGCTTGGTGTCGCCTTCAACTTTAAAATCTTCGATAAAACCTTCTTCCTTCAGCACTTTGGCAATTGCCACTTTCAGCTTGGCGGAAGGCATGGTGACCGCAACTTTGTTCGCGGCCTGACCGTTACGGATACGGGTCAGCATATCCGCGATCGGATCTTGCATGCTCATCTGTCTTTACTCCCGTGATTCAATTGGTGACAATTACCAGCTAGCCTTTTTCAGACCCGGGATTTCACCGCGCATTGCGGCTTCACGGACCTTGATACGGCTCAACCCGAACTTCCGCAGGAAAGCATGCGGACGACCAGTTTGACGACAGCGGTTACGCTGACGAGACGGGCTGGAATCACGCGGCAGAGACTGCAGCTTCAGAACTGCATTCCAACGATCTTCGTCGGAAGCGTTCACATCAGAGATGATCGCTTTCAGTTCAGCGCGTTTAGCGAAGAATTTATCAGCTAAAGCTACGCGCTTTACTTCGCGTGCTTTCATTGATTGCTTAGCCATTCAGTAACCCTACCTTACTTGCGGAACGGGAAGTCAAAGGCAGCCAGCAGAGCACGGCCTTCTTCATCAGAGTTCGCAGTAGTGGTAATGGTAATATCCAAACCACGCACGCGGTCGACTTTATCGTAGTCGATCTCTGGGAAGATGATCTGCTCCCGGACACCCATGCTGTAGTTACCACGACCATCGAAAGACTTAGCGGACAAGCCACGGAAGTCACGAATACGTGGTACAGCAATAGAGATCAGGCGCTCAAGGAACTCCCACATGCGTTCGCCACGCAGAGTTACTTTACAGCCGATCGGATAGCCCTGACGGATTTTGAAGCCTGCAACAGATTTGCGTGCTTTGGTGATCAACGGTTTTTGACCGGAGATTGCTGTCAGATCAGCTGCTGCGTTATCCAGCAGTTTCTTGTCAGCGATCGCTTCACCAACACCCATGTTCAGGGTGATCTTCTCGACCCGAGGGACTTGCATGACAGAATTGTAGTTAAACTCAGTCATGAGTTTGTTAACTACTTCGTCTTTGTAGTAATCATGCAGTTTCGCCATCGTACTACTCCAAATTACTTGATAGTTTCGCTGTTAGACTTGAAGAAACGGACTTTTTTGCCGTCTTCGAATCTAAAGCCTACACGGTCAGCCTTGCCGGTTGCCGCATTGAAGATTGCTACGTTGGAAACCTGAATAGCGGCTTCTTTTTCAACGATGCCACCTGGTTGGTTCAGGGCCGGAACCGGCTTCTGATGTTTCTTAACCAAGTTGATACCTTCAACAATGACCTTGCCGGAAGACAGGACATTCTTAACTTTACCGCGTTTACCTTTATCTTTACCGGTTAACACGATAACTTCGTCATCACGACGGATTTTCGCTGCCATGATTCGCTCCTTAGAGTACTTCTGGTGCCAGAGAGATAATTTTCATGAACTTTTCATTACGAAGTTCACGAGTTACCGGCCCAAAGATACGCGTGCCGATAGGCTGCTCGCTGTTATTGTTCAGAATAACGCATGCATTACCATCGAAGCGAATGACAGAACCGTCAGGGCGACGAACACCCTTCTTGGTGCGCACCACTACCGCTTTCAGCACATCACCTTTTTTGACCTTACCACGTGGAATTGCTTCTTTGATGGTGATCTTGATGATGTCGCCTACGCCTGCGTAGCGACGGTGCGAGCCACCCAGAACCTTGATACACATTACGCGACGTGCACCGGAGTTGTCGGCGACGTTCAGCATAGTCTGTTCTTGGATCATTTTAGTGCTCCGCTAATGTCAACTACTACCTGAGACTCTAAATTCAGAGCCATTAAAAAGCCCCATATCGAGGGCGCGGCATTATAACACCGCTTCTACAATATGGGTAGAAAAAATAAACGGCTCATCGCTGAGCCGTTTATTCGTATCGAGAAGGCTTACTGTATTACAGAACCGCTTTCTCTACAACGCGAACCAGCGTCCAGGACTTAGTCTTGGACAGCGGACGGCATTCGTGGATTTCTACCACGTCACCGATACCACATTCGTTGTTCTCGTCATGTACGTGCAGTTTGGTCGTACGCTTGATGAATTTACCGTAGATCGGATGCTTCACAACGCGCTCGATAGCTACAACAATGGATTTCTCCATTTTGTTGCTAACAACACGACCTTGCAGAGTACGGATTTTATCGGTCATTACGCACCCGCCTTCTGAGTCAGTAAAGTCTTAACGCGAGCAACATTGCGACGCACTTGCTTCAGCAGGTGAGTCTGTTGCAGTTGGCCACTAGCAGCCTGCATACGCAGGTTAAACTGCTCACGCAGCAGGTTCAGCAGCTCAGCGTTCAGCTCTTCAACACTTTTTTCACGCAGCTCATTTGCTTTCATTACATCACCGTCTTAGTTACAAAGGTGGTTTTGATAGGCAGTTTCGCTGCTGCCAGTCCGAATGCTTCACGGGCCAGCTCTTCCGGTACACCGTCCATTTCATACAGGACTTTGCCCGGCTGAATCAAGGCAACCCAATACTCCACGTTACCTTTACCTTTACCCATACGGACTTCCAGCGGCTTCTCGGTAATTGGTTTGTCCGGGAATACACGGATCCAGATTTTACCTTGACGCTTAACTGCACGGGTCATTGCACGACGTGCTGCTTCGATCTGACGTGCAGTCAGACGACCACGGCCAACAGCTTTCAGACCGAAAGTGCCGAAGCTAACATCCGTACCCTGCGCCAGACCACGGTTGCGGCCTTTGTGCACTTTACGGAATTTTGTACGCTTTGGTTGTAACATCAGCGACGCTCCTTATTTACGGCCTTTACGCTGCTGCTTTTTAGGTTGCGCAGCCGGTTTTTCCGGTTGTTCAACAGCAGCCATACCACCCAGGATCTCACCTTTGAAGATCCATACCTTAACGCCGATTACACCGTAAGTGGTGTGCGCTTCAGAGGTGTTGTAGTCAATGTCAGCACGCAGAGTGTGCAGCGGTACGCGACCTTCGCGGTACCATTCGGTACGTGCGATTTCCGCGCCGCCCAAACGGCCGCTAACTTCAACTTTGATACCTTTAGCGCCCAGACGCATTGCGTTCTGTACAGCACGCTTCATAGCACGACGGAACATAACACGACGTTCCAGCTGTGAAGTGATGCTATCAGCAACCAATTTAGCGTCCAGTTCAGGCTTACGAACTTCAGCGATATTGATCTGTGCAGGAACGCCAGCGATATCCGCTACGACCTTGCGCAGTTTTTCTACGTCTTCGCCTTTCTTACCGATAACGATACCCGGGCGAGCGGTGTGAATAGTCACACGAATGCTTTTAGCCGGGCGCTCGATAACGATACGAGATACAGACGCTTTAGCCAGTTCCTTAGTCAGGTACTGACGTACTTTAAAATCGCTGTCCAGGTTGTCAGCGAATTCTTTGGTGTTCGCAAACCAGGTTGAGTTCCATGGTTTTACAATACCCAGGCGAATACCATTAGGATGTACTTTCTGACCCATTGCTAGTCTCCAGAGTCTCAGCGATCGGACACAACCACAGTAATGTGGCTGGTGCGCTTCAGGATGCGATCTGCACGACCTTTCGCACGCGGCATAATGCGCTTCATGCTTGGGCCTTCATCTACGAAAATTTTCGCAACTTTCAGATCGTCAATGTCAGCGCCATCGTTGTGTTCAGCGTTAGCAATGGCAGATTCCAGTACTTTCTTAACCAATACCGCAGCTTTCTTGTTGGTATAGGTCAGGATGTCCAGGGCCTGCGACACTTTCTTACCGCGAATCAGGTCAGCAACAAGGCGAACCTTCTGAGCAGAAGAACGAGCATGGCGATGTTGAGCTAAAGTTTCCATCTCTTCCTCCTACCTTATTTCTTCTTCGCTTTTTTATCAGCAGCATGGCCGCGATAAGTACGAGTCGGTGCGAATTCACCCAGTTTGTGACCAACCATTTCGTCGGAAACAAAAACTGGAACGTGCTGACGACCATTATGGACAGCGATGGTCAAACCGATCATGTTAGGAAAGATCGTTGAACGACGGGACCAAGTGCGCAGGGGCTTCTTGTCTCCGCTTTCCACCGCTTTCTCTACCTTCTTCAGCAAGTGCAGGTCAATAAAAGGACCTTTCTTGAGAGAACGTGGCATGGCTTATCCTCTAAAATTATTTGCTACGGCGACGTACGATAAATTTATCAGTACGCTTGTTGCTGCGGGTCTTCTTACCTTTGGTCTGAACGCCCCACGGAGTTACCGGGTGCTTACCAAAGTTACGACCTTCACCACCACCATGTGGGTGATCGACTGGGTTCATCGCAGTACCGCGAACGGTAGGACGAACACCACGCCAGCGTGCAGCACCTGCTTTACCCAGAACGCGCAGCATATGCTCAGCATTGCCAACTTCGCCCAGAGTCGCACGGCAGTCTGCTTCGACTTTACGCATTTCACCAGAACGCAGACGCAGGGTGACATAAGCACCATCGCGAGCAACGATCTGAACGTAAGTACCAGCGGAACGAGCCAGCTGACCGCCTTTACCTGGTTTCATTTCTACGTTATGAACGGTAGAACCAACCGGGATATTGCGCATCGGCAGGGTGTTACCTGCTTTGATTGCAGCATCAACGCCAGATTGAATCTGGTCGCCAGCTTTCAGGCCTTTAGGGGCCAAGATGTAACGGCGTTCGCCATCTTTGTACAGAACCAGCGCGATGTTCGCGGAACGGTTCGGATCGTACTCAAGACGCTCAACAACTGCTGGGATACCGTCTTTGTTGCGTTTGAAGTCAACAATACGATAAGCCTGCTTGTGGCCACCACCGATGTGACGAGTGGTGATACGGCCATTGTTGTTACGACCACCGGATTTGCTGTTTTTTTCCAGCAACGGAGCAAAAGGTTTGCCCTTGTGCAGCTCAGGGTTAACCACTTTAACTACGTGGCGACGACCCGGAGATGTCGGTTTACATTTAACAACTGCCATTGTATTACTCCTCCGACTTACTCAGCGCCGCCAACGAAGTCCAGATTCTGGCCTTCTTTCAGGGTGACGTAAGCTTTTTTCCAGTCGCTACGACGACCGATACGCTGTCCGTGACGTTTAACTTTCCCTTTAACTACCAGGGTGTTAACGACTTCGACTTCGACTTCAAACAGTTTCTGCACAGCAGCTTTGATCTCTGCTTTGGTCGCGTCTTTAGCAACTTTGAGAACGATGGTGTTGGTTTTTTCCATCGCAGTAGACGCTTTTTCAGAAACGTGCGGCGCACGAAGCACCTTCAGCAGACGTTCTTCACGAATCATGCCAGCATCTCCTCAACTTGCTTAACAGCATCAGCAGTCATTACGACTTTGTCGAAGGCGATCAGGCTAACCGGGTCGATACCCGTTGCATCGCGAACGTCAACCTTGTGCAGGTTACGTGCTGCGAGGAACAGATTTTCGTCCAGCTCACCGGTGATGATCAGCACATCTTCCAGAGCCATGTCTTTCAATTTCTGTGCCAGCAGCTTAGTTTTAGGCGCTTCTACAGAGAATGATTCGACAACGATCAGACGATCCTGACGTACCAGTTCGGACAGAATGCTTTTCAGCGCGCCGCGGTACATCTTTTTGTTTACTTTTTGACTGTGGTCCTGTGGGCGAGCAGCGAAGGTCACGCCACCGGAACGCCAGATCGGGCTCTTAATAGAACCTGAACGCGCACGGCCGGTACCTTTCTGGCGCCACGGCTTTTTGCCGGAACCAGTTACTTCAGCACGAGTCTTCTGAGCACGAGTACCCTGACGAGCACCAGCTGCATAAGCAACTACAACCTGGTGAACCAGCGCTTCGTTGAAATCACGACCGAAGGTAGTTTCGGAAACAGTCAGCGCGCTCTGCGCGTCTTTCAATACTAATTCCATTGCTATCCCCTTACGCCTTCACAGCTGGTTTAACGATCAGGTCGCTACCGGTTGCACCCGGAACCGCACCTTTAACCAGCAGCAGGTTGCGCTCAGCGTCAACACGTACTACGTCCAGGCTCTGAACAGTTACACGTTCGTTACCCAGCTGACCTGCCATTTTCTTGCCTTTGAACACTTTGCCCGGAGTCTGGTTCTGACCGATAGAACCCGGAACGCGGTGAGACAAGGAGTTACCGTGAGTAGCGTCCTGGGTACGGAAGTTCCAGCGCTTAACGGTACCAGCAAAACCTTTACCTTTAGAGGTACCGGTTACGTCAACTTTTTTAACTTCAGCAAACAGCTCAACGCTAATATCCTGACCTACAGTGAACTCTTCGCCTTCAGCAAGACGGAATTCCCACAGACCACGGCCAGCTTCAACGCCAGCTTTAGCGAAGTGACCCGCTTCCGGCTTAGTTACACGGTTAGCTTTTTTAGCACCAGTGGTAACCTGAACAGCGCGGTAGCCATCGTTAGCCAGATCTTTAACCTGAGTAACGCGGTTTGCTTCAACTTCGATTACGGTTACTGGGATAGATACGCCATCTTCAGTGAAGATGCGGGTCATACCCACTTTTTTACCGACTAAACCAATCATTGTATCAACCTCTCAATCGCTCGATGACCTGATTAACCCAGGCTGATCTGCACGTCTACACCGGCAGCCAGATCCAGACGCATCAGAGCATCAACGGTTTTCTCAGTTGGCTCAACGATGTCAACCAGACGCTTGTGAGTGCGAATTTCGTACTGATCACGCGCGTCTTTGTTAACGTGCGGAGAGATCAGAACGGTAAAGCGCTCTTTGCGGGTCGGCAGCGGGATCGGACCACGGACTTGCGCACCAGTGCGCTTAGCAGTCTCGACGATTTCCGCAGTTGATTGATCGATTAGACGATGATCAAACGCTTTCAGGCGGATACGGATTCTTTGGTTCTGCATGAGACCAGAGCTCCAATTATTTTATAAACGAAAATGATCACTACTCAAACCCATTACGATTGATGGGAGAGTGTAACCGTTCTTACGTAGTTCCCCAATTGGGAACATTGTTTGATGACCAAAAACATCATCAAGGTTCATATCGAACCGCTGCCAATATTAGACAAGCCCGCGCATTATACGTAAATATACGCGTAACGCAAGTAGAGTTTAGAAAACAAACGCTCTCACTCCAATCTGCGTAAACGGATCTTTTTTTCCCTGCAAATAATGTATGTACTTTTGATTTGCTGGAGGTTTCAACGCAATTGCCAGGTTTGAGGGCTATCCAGACTCACTTTTTCTGCGGACTATTCGACGAAATACATCTCAAAGGATTTCGCAGATGCTCGCTCCCCTTCCCTTTCTCATGCTTTATGTAACCCTGTCTTACCTGCTCATCCGGGAGGATATACGGTGTGGCATCCTCCCGGACAAATTTCTTTGTCCACTATTGTGGACTGGTCTACTCTATCACCTTAACTTCCACCCTTCTTTTCTACCTGCCGCAGTCATAGGGGCGGTTGCCGGTTATTTGGGTTTCGCATTTCTATACTGGGGATATCGCCTGATTCGTAAACGAGAAGGGTTGGGATATGGTGATATTAAGTATCTGGCTGCCCTGGGCGCCTGGCATGGATGGTCTGTTTTACCAATGATTGCGTTGTCTTCAGCACTATTCGCTGCCATTTATCTCCTTTTCCGATCGTGGAATAGTCCTGGGAAAAGGACACTAAAAAACCCACTGCCTTTTGGACCATTTATGGCGGCAGCGGGTTTATTGAACGGATGGCAGAACCTGATTAACTTTCCACTCTGATCTGCGACTGAAGATAATTCTGCAGGCCAATTTTACCAATGAGATCCAGTTCTGTTTCCAGCCAATCGATGTGACCTTCTTCATCGGACAGAATTTGGATCATCATATCGCGACTCACGTAGTCATGTACGCTATCCGCGTAGGCAATGGCTTCGCGAAGGTCTTTCGCACCATCAAGCTCTAGCGCAAGATCGGAACGTAACATTTCCTCGACATCTTCACCAATGCCCAGTTTGCCAAGATCCTGCAAATTAGGGATACCCTCAAGGAACAAAATACGCTCGATATACTTATCAGCGTGTTTCATTTCATCGATTGATTCATGGTATTCGACATCGTTGAGACGCGTCAGTCCCCAGTTTTTGAACATTCTCGCATGGAGAAAATACTGGTTGATTGCGACAAGCTCATTTCCCAATAATTTATTGAGATAACTTATGATTTTAACATCACCTTTCATTATATAGTCCCTCCGCTTCCACTCATTGAAGCGTAGATCGGGCTACAAGGATGTCAAAAAAAAGATAGGGGCTTAAGCGATCTCTTTGAACTCAGGGATCTGCATCAGTTCATCCTGCATGATCTCACGCGCTGCACGCACACACTTACCGCATTGATTTCCAACTGGAACAAATTTGCGAAGCTGCTGGAAAGACTGAGGTTGAAACTGTCGAACGGCCTGACGTATTTTTTTGTCACTCACACCATTGCATAAACAAACGTACATACATACTCCCGTTCAAAATATGCGCAAAGTGTAAGTGAGAATCGTTATGATTACAATAGCACAAGCATGCAGAGACGGGGCGGGAGTGTGGAAAAAATACAAATAATTGTGATAGAGGCAGCCTGCAGATAACAAAAAAGGACGCCGAAGCGTCCTTTTTTCATTCAAGGATAATAAATTAGCCCAGAACTTTTGCTACAACACCAGCGCCAACAGTACGGCCGCCTTCACGGATTGCGAAACGCAGACCGTCATCCATCGCGATTGGGTGGATCAGGGTAACGACCATTTTGATGTTGTCGCCTGGCATTACCATCTCAACGCCTTCTGGCAGTTCGATAGTACCGGTCACGTCAGTTGTACGGAAGTAGAACTGTGGACGGTAGCCTTTGAAGAACGGAGTATGACGGCCGCCTTCATCTTTGGACAGAATGTACACTTCAGATTCGAACTTGGTGTGCGGCTTGATAGAGCCTGGCTTAGCCAGTACCTGACCACGTTCGATTTCTTCACGTTTGATACCACGCAGCAGAACACCAACGTTCTCACCAGCACGGCCTTCGTCCAGCAGTTTGCGGAACATTTCAACGCCGGTACAGGTAGACTTGGCAGTCTCTTTGATACCTACGATTTCAACTTCTTCACCCACTTTAACGATACCGCGCTCTACACGACCGGTAACAACAGTACCACGACCGGAGATGGAGAATACGTCTTCGATTGGCAGCAGGAATGGCTTGTCAATCGCACGTTCTGGTTCTGGGATGTAAGAATCCAGGAAGCCAGCCAGTTCGATGATTTTCGCTTCCCACTCTGCTTCGCCTTCCAGCGCTTTCAGAGCAGAACCACGGATGATTGGGGTGTCATCACCTGGGAAATCGTACTGAGACAGAAGTTCGCGAACTTCCATTTCTACCAGTTCCAGCAGTTCTTCGTCATCAACCATGTCGCATTTGTTCAGGAACACGATGATGTAAGGAACGCCTACCTGACGACCCAGCAGGATGTGCTCACGGGTCTGAGGCATAGGGCCGTCAGTCGCAGCAACAACCAGGATCGCGCCGTCCATCTGCGCAGCACCGGTGATCATGTTTTTAACATAGTCGGCGTGGCCTGGGCAGTCTACGTGTGCGTAGTGGCGAGTCGGGGTGTCATATTCAACGTGGGAAGTGTTGATGGTGATACCACGAGCTTTTTCTTCTGGTGCGTTATCGATCTGGTCGAAAGCACGAGCAGCACCACCGTAGGTTTTAGCCAGAACGGTAGTGATTGCAGCGGTCAGGGTAGTTTTACCATGGTCAACGTGGCCGATAGTACCAACGTTGACGTGCGGTTTTGTACGTTCAAATTTTTCTTTAGACACGGCTATATTCCTTACTATAGTGCCCCCTCACCGAGGGGGCACGGGATTTTGGTTTTTTAACCCTGCGGCTTATTTACCACGGGCTTCGATTACGGCCTGAGCAACGTTGTTCGGCGCATCATCATACTTCAGGAACTCCATGGAGTAAGAAGCACGACCTTTGGTCAGTGAACGCAGCTGAGTTGCATATCCGAACATTTCAGACAGCGGAACTTCAGCGTGGATCACAACGCCAGTCACGTTGGATTCTTGACCGCGCAGCATACCACGACGACGGCTCAAGTCACCGATAACGTCACCGGTGTTCTCTTCTGGAGTTTCTACTTCAACCTTCATGATTGGTTCAAGCAGAACTGGTTTCGCTTTCTTAAAGCCTTCTTTAAAGGCAATAGAAGCAGCCAGTTTAAACGCCAGTTCAGAGGAGTCAACGTCATGGTAAGAACCGAAGTGCAGACGAACACCCATGTCAACAACCGGGTAACCTGCCAGCGGACCAGACTTCAGCTGCTCCTGGATGCCCTTATCAACGGCAGGGATGTATTCACCAGGAATTACACCGCCTTTAATGTCGTTGACGAACTCGTAACCTTTAGGGTTAGAGCCCGGCTCCAGTGGGTACATGTCGATAACAACATGACCATACTGACCGCGACCACCAGACTGCTTAGCGTGTTTACCTTCAACATCAGTAACTTTCTGGCGAATCGCTTCGCGGTAAGCAACCTGAGGTTTACCCACGTTTGCTTCAACGTTGAATTCACGTTTCATACGGTCAACGATGATGTCGAGGTGCAGTTCACCCATACCAGCGATGATAGTCTGGTTAGATTCTTCGTCAGTCCATACGCGGAATGACGGGTCTTCTTTAGCCAGACGGCCCAGAGCCAGACCCATTTTTTCCTGGTCAGCTTTGGTTTTTGGTTCAACCGCGATAGAGATTACCGGCTCAGGGAACTCCATACGCTCCAGGATGATTGGCGCATCTGGATCACACAGGGTGTCACCAGTAGTTACGTCTTTCAGACCGATAGCAGCAGCGATGTCGCCTGCACGAACTTCTTTGATCTCTTCACGTTTGTTCGCGTGCATCTGTACGATACGACCGAAACGTTCACGTGCAGTTTTCACGGAGTTCAGGATGGTGTCACCAGAGTTAACCACGCCAGAGTACACGCGGAAGAACGTCAAGTTACCCACGAACGGGTCGGTAGCAATTTTAAACGCCAGTGCAGCAAACGGCTCTTCATCACTTGCGTGACGTTCAGCCGGAGTGTCTTTACCGTCGTCCAGGATACCGTTGATCGCAGGAACATCTACTGGGGATGGCAGGTAGTCAACTACCGCATCCAGCATTGCCTGAACACCTTTGTTCTTGAACGCAGAACCACAGGTTACCAGGATGATTTCGTTGTTCAGAACACGCTGACGCAGAGCTTTCTTGATCTCTTCTTCAGTCAGTTCTTCACCACCCAGGTATTTTTCCATCAGCTCTTCTGAAGCTTCAGCAGCGGACTCGATCAGGTTCTGGTGCCATTCGTCAGCCAGATCCTGCATGTCTGCTGGAATATCTTCATAAGTGAAGGTTACGCCTGCATCTTCTTCGTTCCAGTTGATGGCTTTCATTTTCACCAGGTCAACAACACCGGTGAAACCTTCTTCAGCACCAATTGCCAACTGCAGCGGAACAGGGTTCGCGCCCAGACGGGTTTTGATCTGACCAACAACTTTCAGGAAGTTAGCACCCATACGGTCCATTTTGTTAACGAACGCGATGCGTGGAACTTTATATTTGTTTGCCTGACGCCATACGGTTTCAGACTGCGGCTGAACACCACCAACTGCGCAGTAAACCATTACCGCACCATCAAGAACACGCATGGAACGTTCTACTTCGATTGTGAAGTCAACGTGGCCCGGGGTGTCGATGATGTTAACGCGATGCGGTTCATACTGCTTAGCCATACCTGACCAGAATGCAGTAGTCGCTGCGGAGGTGATAGTAATACCACGTTCCTGCTCCTGCTCCATCCAGTCCATGGTAGCTGCGCCGTCATGAACTTCACCGATTTTATGGTTTACACCGGTGTAGAACAGAATACGTTCGGTAGTAGTGGTTTTACCGGCGTCGATGTGCGCACTGATACCGATGTTACGGTAGCGTGCGATGGGTGTTGTACGAGCCATTTGATTCCTCGTTTGTTTCTTTAGGCGTTCAGTTAAGTAACCCAGAACGGGCAACTTCGCTGAAGTGCCCGCCTGGTGACTATGACTCCGAAGGGATTACCAACGGTAGTGTGCGAACGCCTTGTTGGCTTCTGCCATACGGTGAACGTCTTCACGTTTCTTAACTGCAGTACCTTTGTTGTCTGCAGCATCAGAAAGTTCGTTCGCCAGACGCAGAGCCATGGATTTATCACCGCGTTTACGAGCAGCTTCAACGATCCAACGCATTGCCAGAGCATTACGACGAACCGGACGAACTTCAACTGGAACCTGGTAAGTAGAACCACCAACGCGGCGAGACTTAACTTCTACAGTCGGGCGTACGTTGTCGAGAGCGACTTCGAAAGCTTCCAGTTCATTTTTACCAGAACGCTGAGCCAGGGTCTCAAGCGCGCTGTATACGATTGCTTCTGCAGTAGATTTTTTACCATCTACCATCAGGATATTTACAAATTTTGCCAGCAGTTCTGATCCGAATTTCGGATCTGGAAGAATTTTACGCTGACCAATGACGCGACGACGTGGCATGGGAATACTCCGTTGTTAATTCAGGATTGTCCAAAACTCTAAGAGTTTAGTTTGACATTAAGATAAAACAGTTTGGCCTTACTTAACGGAGAACCATTAAGCCTTAGGACGTTTCACGCCATACTTGGAACGAGACTGCTTACGGTCTTTAACACCGGAACAGTCAAGCGCACCACGAACGGTGTGATAACGAACACCCGGAAGGTCTTTTACACGACCGCCACGGATCAGGATCACGGAGTGCTCCTGCAGGTTGTGACCTTCACCACCGATGTAGGAAGTCACTTCGAAACCGTTGGTCAAACGCACACGGCATACTTTACGCAGTGCGGAGTTTGGTTTTTTAGGAGTGGTGGTATATACACGAGTACATACACCACGTTTCTGCGGGCAGGCTTCCAGCGCAGGCACGTTGCTTTTTGCAACTTTGCGAGCGCGTGGTTTGCGTACCAGCTGGTTAACTGTTGCCATTAAATAGCTCCTGGTTTTAGCTTTTGCTTCGTAAACACGTAATAAAACGACCTCATACAATATGAGGACGCGAAATTTTAGGGCTCTGTCGAAAAGGTGTCAAGAAATATACAGCGATCTCAGATCACCAGTTCATTTGACCAGCATGCTTTACTGCAAGATTAACGAAATCAGTATAGCCAACCACGTTAATTTTGGCTGAAATTTGACCAGCAAGACCCCGCGCATCAATGTCTTCCTTCAATGCAGAGACAGATATGGGGGCATTGTTGAGGATTTCAACAAAGCGGCTATCTTCAATTGCCGCCAGAACGCCATCCTGAATGAGCAACAGATCATCGCCTTCACTCAGCATTCTCAGTAATGCTTCGATATCGCATTGCCACGGGGAGTGACTCAAGGTATGGAGCATGACAGCCTCAGAAAGTCAGAATGGTGTCGTACTGGGAGAGTTGCTCGCGCAACGGACCCGCCGCAAGGATGGTAACGTCCAGAACAAAAGCGGCTTTATCTGTCATAAGGCCACGCGATGCCAGAGAGTCAGCACAAACATAGAAGGTTTCAATGTCGTAAAGAGGCAGAACCTTAAAGGTCGCAATATAGTCGCGCGCGAGAACAGCTTGCGGGTACTGCCCTCCCAGTATCTGGAATACGCCATCGCCCAGAAAGAAAACACCGATATCTTCGGTTAAGGCGGAGGTTGCCAGCAATGCATCCAACCCTTCCCGGCCAGCAGCACTACCATGCGGAGCGGAAGAAAAAACAAACGCGACACGATTCATCAGAATTGCACCATTCGGTCACAGGTCAGCGCCGCCTGCGCAAGCGCGCCTAAACCACTCAGCAAGAATCCTGATTGCAGATTTGCACCCGGTAAACCAAGACGCGCCGCTTCTGCTGCATCCGTGATACCGCGACGCAGCGCCGCTGCAACACAGATATGTAATTCTACGCCCTGCTTTTCGCTTAAGGATTGCCAGGCGCGTACCAGGTCAAACTCATCTGAAGCCGGTGAAGTGAACTGATTCGCGTTATAGACCCCTTCACGGTAAAAAAAGACGCTACTCAGTTCATGACCCGCGTCCAGTAGCGCTTGTGCAAATTGCAATGCACTGCTGGCCTGCTGCGTACCATATGCCGGGCCCGTCACCATTAAAGCAAAACGCATTACTTATCTTGCCCCTGGAAATCACCGCTTTTGAACTGGCGGATATAGAGATAAACAGTGTGTTTGGAAATGTTCAGACGATCGGCAACCTGGTTAATGGCGTCTTTGATATCAAAAATACCTTTCTCATAGAGGTTCAGCACAATCTGACGGTTCTTCGCGTTGTTCGATACATTGCGATCGGCATTCACTTCTTCAATAGTGAACTCAAGCGTTTGAGTCACGAGATCTTCGACAGAAGAAGCAAAGTTGACTGAAGAACCGACATCTGGTGTTTCTGGCGGAATAAAGGTGCTCATAATTTGCGAGAATGGCACATCAAGGTTCATGTTGATGCACAGCAGTCCAATCACACGATGCTCACGATTTCGTATCGCGATGGTTTCTGATTTCATCAGTACACCGCTTTTGGCGCGAGTGAAATAACATTTGGAGACGCTGCTGTCCGCGCCGGTCATGTCGTGCAACATACGCAATGCAAGGTCGGTGATTGGCGAGCCAATTTTGCGGCCAGTATGCTCACCATTGGCAATACGGATGGCGGAACACTTTAGATCTTGCAGGGAGTGCAATACGATTTCGCAGTGGGACCCAATGAGCATCGCTAACCCGTCCACTACCGCTTCGTAGGATTTCAGAATATCGAAGTCGGTCTGATCGAAAGGACGTTGATCCAGCAAATCAAGTTCACTGGTTTCGTTGGTTAAAAGCGACCTGGACATGAAAAAAACACTCCTTTTCAGGAGCCTGTCGTTACGTTTTCAGGGCAGGCTCATTATCTACACGGACAACTAAATTAATACAGCGTGTATAACGCTTACCAGCGTTAATTATATCTGCCCCACAATAAAAAAACCGCCGCCTTGAAGGCGGCGGTTTTCACAACATTATTTCTTCGCAGCGGCAGCGGCTTTATCGTCTGCCGGGGCTTCCGGTTTAGCGTCAGCTTTCGGCGCCGGTTTGATGTCCAGCAATTCTACGTCAAACACCAGCGTAGAGTTTGCCGGAATACCTGGGACACCTGTTTTGCCGTAAGCCAGATCTGGTGGGATAACCAGCTGGATTTTACCGCCTTTTTTGATGTTCTTCAGGCCTTCAGTCCAGCCAGGGATCACACCGTCCAGACGGAAAGAGAGCGGTTCGCCACGGGTGTAAGAGTTATCAAACTCTTTACCGTCGATCAGCGTACCTTTGTAGTTGACCACAACGGTATCACTGTCTTTCGGCGCATCACCTGTACCTTCCTTCTCTACTTTATAGACCAGACCAGTAGAGGACGTTTTCACACCTTTCTCTTTAGCAAAAGTATCGCGGTAGGCTTTGCCTTTCGCTTCGTTTTCTTTTGCATCTTTATCCATCTTGTCCTGAGCAGCACCCTTCACGCGAGCTTCGAATGCCTGCAGAGTCTGCTCAATCTCCTGGTCAGTCAATTTGCTCTTATCAGCAAATGCATCCTGAACACCTGCGATCAACTGTGCTTTATCCAGTTTGATGCCCAGTTTTTCTTGCTCTTTCAGAGAGTTTTCCATGTAGCGGCCCAGAGATGCGCCCAGTGCGTAGGCGGATTTCTGGTCGTCATTTTTGAACGCCGCTTTGCTGTCTGCAGTCGCAGCAGGCTTCGCAGCGGTATCAGCAGCGAAAGACAGCGGCGCATTCAGTGCGACAGCCATCGTAGTGGCCAGCAGCGTTGCTTTAAACAGTGATTTCATCCATATCTCCAGGGCCTGGGGACTCTCACCCCAGCGTTAAACGTAAATGAGAAGCGTACTATAAAACGTTGCGGAAGAAATCTACAGACAGACTCTCCCTATTCTCGCCACTTTTAAGACTATTTTTGTTTAAATAAGTTTCTTGCCAATGGGATGGATGCTGCACTTAACGATAAACTCGGTTAGACTTCGCCGCCGCCACCCCATATGGGATAGATTGATAAACGAGGTGAATCATGAAAGATGCAATGTTAGAAGAGAGACTGGCCGAGCTGGAAAGCCGACTGGCTTTTCAGGACATCACCATCGAAGAACTCAACCAGACGGTGACGGCTCATGAACTTGAAATGGCAAAACTGCGAGATCTGATGCGCCTGCTCACTGAAAAAGTGAAAGCGACACAGTCATCGCACATCGCCTCTCAGTCAGAAGAGACACCTCCACCTCATTATTGAGGCGTAAAAAAAGCGGGATATTCCCGCTTTTTTCATTTTCCGTGTAACGGAATTAATGGCAACCGCAACCGCCGTTACCACCACAACCGCCTTTGCCATGTTCATGACCGTGGTCATGATCGTGGCCGTGACCGCCGCAGCAACCGTCATGGTCGTGATCGTGACCGTGGTCATGACCGTTAGCGCCGTGAACGTGGCCATGAGCCAGCTCTTCTTCGGTCGCTTCGCGGATCGCAACAACTTCAACGTTGAATTTCAGGTTCTGGCCAGCCAGCATGTGGTTACCGTCAACAACAACGTGGTCATCTTCCACTTCGGTAATTTCAACCGGAACGGGACCCTGGTCAGTTTCAGCCAGGAAGCGCATGCCAACCTGCAGCTCATCAACACCCATGAACACGTCTTTCGGAACGCGCTGCACCAGGTTGTCGTCATATTGACCGTAAGCGTCGTTTGCGCCTACAGCAACATCAAATTTGTCGCCAACTTCATGACCGTCCAGCGCGCTTTCCAGGCCGGAAATCAGAGAACCGTGACCGTGAAGGTAGTCAAGCGGCGCACTCACCGGAGACTCATCAACCAACACACCGTCTTCTGTACGTACCTGATAGGCCAGGCTGACCACCAGGTCTTTTGCTACTTTCATGATATCTCCTGAGCGTGGGAAAATTGCTGGCGCAGATTGTAGCGGAAATCTGCACCCGTGTACCCTTTAGCTTAAAAAAACTCAGGGCATATCGCTAGTCCGGATGAAAAATGCCAATGACTTGCTCTTCTTTGCGAACATGCTCGCGAGCCTGTTTATCGGCCTCACGCATCTGGTGGCCGCACTTAACACACTCAACAACATCAACATTATTCTCGCGCCACATTGCCAGCGAATCTTGCGCCTGGCAGGACGGGCATTTTGCACCTGCGATAAAGCGTTTACGTACAGCCATGCTTTTTTACCTTTTATTCAAATTCATCCCAGCCATCCAGTTGGCGTCGCTCCTGCTGCATTTCACGCTGGAAAATCTCTTCAAGCTCCCGACGAGCTTCCCGCACGCGGGAAATTTGCGCCGTATCAGAATGAACAGGCATGAGTTCTCGCAGCATGCGCATATCCAGACGACGGAAATGCATCTGAGCCCGCTGAGCCTGGTGCGGATGCATACCCAACGATACCAGCGCCTTACGTCCAAGTTCTAATGCACTGGAGAAGGTTTCACGTGAAAAATGTTTTACTCCCACCTGCAACAGCTCATGGGCCTCCACGCGCCCACGCGCCCTGGCCAGGATATGTAAATGGGGAAAATGCTGCTGGCACAACTCCACCAGCCTCATCGTATCCTCCGGCTCATTGCAGGTAATGACTATCGACTCTGCCGCTTCCGCCCCGGCAGAGCGTAACAGCTCAAGCTGAGTGGCATCACCGTAATACACCTTATAGCCATATTTGCGCATCAGGTTCACCGCGCTGATATCACGCTCAAGCACCGTAATGCGCATTTTGTTCGCCATCAGCAAACGACCAATGACCTGACCAAAGCGCCCAAAACCCACAATGATCACCTGGGGCTTATCATCCTGCACCCAGGGCGTTTCATCTTCATCATCTATCGGGTTAAGCCGACGGGCAAGGAACGCATCAACCATTTTCATCAGGAGCGGTGTCGTCATCATCGATAACGTCACCGTCACCAGCAGGAGCGCCATCTGATCATCTTTGAACAATTTCTGGGACGATGCTGTGGAGAAGAGTACAAACGCGAACTCGCCCCCCTGGCTTAACACGCTGGCAAACTGCATTCTTTCCGAGCTACGCAGGCCGTAAATACGTGCCAGGGCATACAGCACCAGCGTTTTTACCGCGACCAGCACAGCAACGCTGATGACCACCCACAGCAGATGGGTGTACAACACGCCAAGATTGAGCGCCATGCCAACCGAGATAAAGAACAGCCCTAACAGCAGCCCTTTAAAAGGATCAATCGCGATTTCCAGCTCATGTCGGTATTCGCTCTCCGCAAGCAATATCCCGGCGATAAAGGTCCCGAGCGCCATAGACACGCCCAGCGCATCCATAAACAAAGCAGAGCCTAACACCAACAGCAACGTCGCCGCAGTGAATACCTCACGCACACCTGAAGCCGCAATAAAGCGAAATACCGGGCGCAGTAAAAAACGCCCGCCAATCAACATGCCGGCAAATGCCAGCACCTTCATACAAATTTTAACCCAGTCAAAATGCTCATCGCCCGATCCTGCCAGCAACGGGACAAGCGCCAGCGCAGGGATCACCGCCAGATCCTGAAACAGCAACACCGAAAACCCCAATTGGCCAGCCTCACTCCGGTTCATGCCTTTATCGCGCATAAGCTGCAGTGCCATGGCCGTAGAAGACATCGCCAACCCTATGCCGCCAATCACTGCTGCCTGCCAGGAAAAATCCGTCAGCATCAGCAAGCCGCCAAGAATGGCGGCACTGAAGATCACCTGCGCTGCGCCGACACCAAAAATAGAGCGACGAAGCTGCCACAGTTTTGACGGGTTCAATTCAAGGCCAATGATGAACATCAGGAAAACAACGCCCAGCTCGGAGAAGTGCAGGATTTCATCCACATCACTGATAAATCCAAGTCCCCAGGGACCAATAGCAATGCCCGCCAGCAGATACCCCAGAACTGCGCCAATACCCAGTCGCGAGGCCAGTGGCACAGCAACGACCGCCGCAAACAAAAACAGCACACCGGCCAGCAGCAAATTAGAGCCTTCCATCAGCGACCTCCTGCCGGAATCGGCGACGCCAGCCATTCGCCATATGCTTTAGCGTGGCTCGCCAGCTCGTTGGGTTCCTGACGACGCGCCCAGTAGACAATAATCGGGCTCATCCAGTGCATACGGCACATGGCGGCCGTCAGTTCAAACGGTCGCAGAATATCGCTCATCGGGTAACGGTTAAGGCTGTCGTGACGGTAGGCGCTCTCTGGCTCACCGGTCGTAATTACACTACGCCAGTACTTTCCCGCCAGTTGGTTTCCCCCTACTCCACTGGAGAACCCCCGGCTCAGTACCCGGTCAAGCCACTCTTTCAGCAACGCGGGACAACTGTAGGTATAAAGCGGATGCTGGAACACAATCACATCATGCTGGCGCAGCAATTCCTGCTCGAAAGGGATATCGATAAAAAAATCGGGATAGTGCGCGTAGAGGTCGTGCACCGTTACATTGTTGAGCTGTAAAGCCGGCTTAAGCAGAACCCGGTTTGCCACCGAGTCCTGAGATTCCGGATGGGCATACAGCAGCAGCACTTTTGCTGTCTGAGACATCACTCCCCTCCCGGTTCTGTTTCTGTTTTTGTGTAAAGTCGTCGTTTTGGGCTACCATGGCGGCCCGGTGCGGAAAATGGCGCACACCTTACATTATCATAATGACAAATTAACATAGTCGGAACATACGGCGCTTCTATGATTGTTTTCTCCTCGTTACAAATTCGTCGTGGTGTGCGCGTCCTGCTGGATAACGCAACAGCCACCATCAATCCTGGCCAAAAAGTCGGTCTGGTCGGCAAAAATGGCTGCGGCAAATCCACCCTGCTGTCACTCCTGAAAAACGAGATTAGCGCTGATGGCGGTAACTTCACGTTTCCGGGCAACTGGCAACTGGCGTGGGTCAACCAGGAGACACCTGCCCTGAGTGAACCTGCTCTCGACTATGTGATTGACGGTGACCGTGAGTACCGCAAACTTGAGAGCGAACTGCGTGCGGCAAATGAGCGAGACGACGGCCATGCGATC
Organism: Enterobacter sp. RHBSTW-00994; assembly: GCF_013782625.1. Classification (NCBI taxonomy): domain Bacteria; kingdom Pseudomonadati; phylum Pseudomonadota; class Gammaproteobacteria; order Enterobacterales; family Enterobacteriaceae; genus Enterobacter; species Enterobacter sp. RHBSTW-00994. The sequence goes on from NZ_CP056199.1 coordinate 4,397,834, forward strand.
GCCACCGTTCACGGCAAGCTGGACGCCATTGATGCCTGGACCATCCGTTCCCGTGCTTCCAGCCTGCTGCACGGTCTGGGTTTCAGCAACGAACAACTCGAACGCCCGGTCAGCGATTTCTCCGGCGGCTGGCGTATGCGCCTCAACCTGGCTCAGGCGCTGATCTGCCGCTCAGACTTATTGTTGCTCGATGAACCGACTAACCACCTCGATCTCGATGCGGTTATCTGGCTGGAAAAATGGCTGAAAAGCTATCAGGGAACCCTGATTTTGATCTCCCACGACCGTGATTTCCTTGACCCGGTGGTGGACAAAATCATTCATATCGAGCAACAGACGATGTTCGAATACACCGGCAACTACAGCTCTTTCGAGCGCCAGCGTGCAACACGCCTCGCCCAACAGCAATCCATGTACGAAAGCCAACAACAGCGAGTGGCCCATCTGCAAAGCTTTGTCGACCGCTTTAAAGCAAAAGCCTCTAAAGCCAAGCAGGCGCAAAGCCGTATCAAAATGCTCGAACGTATGGAGATGATTGCCCCGGCGCACGTGGATAACCCCTTCCATTTCAGCTTCCGTGAACCGGAAAGCCTGCCTAACCCGCTGCTAAAAATGGAAAAGGTCAGCGCCGGTTATGGCGATCGCATTATCCTGGACTCCATCAAGCTCAACCTCGTCCCTGGCTCCCGCATTGGTCTGCTGGGACGTAACGGCGCAGGTAAGTCGACGCTCATTAAGCTGCTGGCGGGCGAGCTTAACCCGGTCAGCGGTGATATTGGTCTGGCAAAGGGTATTAAACTGGGTTACTTCGCCCAGCATCAGCTGGAATTTTTACGCGCGGATGAATCTCCTGTTCAGCACCTCGCACGCCTCGCGCCACAGGAGATGGAGCAGAAGCTCCGCGACTACCTCGGCGGATTCGGCTTCCAGGGCGACAAGGTCACGGAAAATACCGAACGTTTCTCAGGCGGAGAAAAAGCCCGTCTGGTGCTGGCACTGATTGTCTGGCAGCGTCCGAACCTGCTGCTACTTGATGAACCAACCAACCACCTCGATCTCGATATGCGTCAGGCACTCACCGAGGCGTTGATTGAATTCGAAGGTGCACTGGTCGTGGTGTCGCATGATCGCCACCTGATCCGTTCCACCACTGACGATCTCTATCTGGTGCATGACGGAAAAGTTGAACCGTTCGACGGCGATCTGGAAGATTACCAGCAGTGGCTGACAGACGTGCAGAAGCAGGAGAACCAGCCTGAGGATGCCTCGAAAGACAATGCTAACAGCGCACAGTCGCGGAAAGACCAGAAGCGTCGTGAAGCGGAACGACGTACCCAGACGCAACCCCTGCGCAAAGAAATTGCCCGTCTGGAAAAAGAGATGGAGAAGCTCAACGCCACACTTGCCGCCGTTGAAGAAAAACTAGGTGATAGCGGGTTGTACGACCAAAGCCGAAAAGCAGAGCTGACAGATTGTCTGCAAACGCAGGCGAAAACCAAATCCAGCCTCGAAGAGTGTGAGATGGCCTGGCTCGATGCCCAGGAACAACTCGAAGCGATGCTACAGGCCGACTAACACGCAGGGAGGGTTATGAGTTTCGATATCACGAGCGACATTACATTCCGCAAGCTCAGTATTTTCATGACTTTTATGGAAAAAGGTAACATCGCGCGTACCGCCGAAACTCTGGGCCTGAGCGGCGTCAGCGTGCATCGTGCACTGCATACTCTGGAAGAGAATGTCCGCTGCCCGCTCTTCACCCACAAAGGCCGCAACCTGATTGCGCTCCCCTCCGCCTGGACACTGCTGGAATATTGCCAGGAAGTGATGCAGGTGATGGAGCGCGGGTTAGAAGAAGCGCGAAAAATTGCCGGTATCGGCCAGGGACGCTTACGTGTCGGCACGCTGTATTCGTTAACGCTGGAAACCGTGCCCCGCCTGATTATGGGTATGAAATTGCGCCGCCCGGATCTTGAGATGGATCTCACGATGGGCTCTAACGAAACCTTGTTGCACATGCTGGATGAAGGCTCGCTGGATGCGATTTTAATCTCCATCTCTGAAAGTGATATTGACCGCAACAGCCTCGAAGTTCTGCCGCTGTTTCATGATGATATCTTCCTGGCGGCCCCAGCTTCGGCCACGTTACACACCAGCGGGCTGGCCGACCTGCGCGATTATAAAGATCAGAAATTTGTCGCCCTGGCGGAAGGGTTTGCCACTTATGCCGGTTTTCAGGAAGCCTTTCACATTGCCGGATTTGAGCCTGAGATCGTCACCCGCGTGAATGACATCTTCTCGATGCTGAGTCTGGTACAGGCGGGCGTGGGCTTTACGCTGATGCCCGGCAGAATGAAGAAGGTGTATGAGAACTCAGTGCAACTTTTGAAGCTGGCACAGCCGTACCAGATGCAACAGCTTATCGCCATTGTCTTTGCCCGCAACCGCGAGCAAGATCCAAGCCTGCGGGCATTAGCCGCCGAAGGGCGGATGTACGCCCGTAGCTTGCAGGACGGCGTCTGATGTCTTGTCCTGTGGCGATGCGATGCATCACACCAGGAACGCAGGCCAGATCAGCGTAGCGCCACCGGACAAAAGATCACGCCCGAAGCCGCTTCGCCAGATGCACCGCCACATCAACGCCACTGCGTTCCAGCGAAATGGACTCGCCTTCCCACGCAGCCTGTCTCGTCAGGCAGGTCAGCACACCGCCGGGTGGCATTTCAATCGCCAGCCGCGCGTCGCGTTCATTTGCCGAGATCACCGCGTCCTGCCAGCGCACTGTCCGCGCCATGTTCATCGCTAAATCATCGGCAATCTTTTCCGGCTGCCAGAGTACGCGCCCGGTACTACCACTCAGGTACGCACAGCGCGGACGGGAGAGCGTAACCTGGCGGAAAGCATCTTCCAGTTTTCGCGCCGGTTCAGCCAACAGCTCGCAATGCGAAGGTACACTAACCGCCAGCCGGTGCGCTTTCGAAGCCCCTTTTTCCAGCGCGCGTTTCGCAACCTGCGCCATCCCCTCATTACTTCCGGCAATCACAATCTGCGTTTCAGCATTCAGGTTCGCGATATAGGTCCCGCTATCCGCGATCAGGGTTTCGACCTGAGACAGCGTGAGCCCCATGATGGCTGTCAGCCCATAGCCATGCGGATACGCTTGTTCCATCAAATCACCGCGCAGCGCTACCAACTGCAGCGCATCAGCAAAATCAAGCACCCCGGCAACCACCGCAGCGGGATAAGCGCCTATCGACAGGCCACTGACGATATCCGCCGAGATCCCTCGACGCTCAAGTTCACGCGCCCAGGCGACACCGGCAATAAGTAAAGAGAGCTGTACCGCACGGGTATGGCGTAGCGAATCGGGGGTGTCCAGCGCATCGGCTTCGGTTCCCAATATCTCACGCGCCTGATCCAGTTCCGTACCCGGCAAATGTTGCAGCATATCGGGATGTTGTGTCCCCTGCCCCGGAAAGGTAAACAGTATTTTCATCACGCCTCCCTGTGCCACGGGTCGACCACCAGGCGCGGCCCATGGCCTGTTTTTAACAAGATTTTTCCGTCCCGTAGCCACTCAGATAACGCAAAACCGCCTTCTGGGGTATCCACCTGCGTATCCGCACGACAAAGTGCACGGCTCAGTTGGTTCTGCCAGAGGGAAAATGCGTCTTGCGATAGTGCGAGTGGCGCGCGGATCAGCAGGTCGAGGTCACTGTCAGCGTGGATAACCGGAATACCGGTCGCCAGGGCATAGCCTGTGCTGCCGGTAATTCCCCACACCCACGGCCAGGAGTGCTGAGAAAGCTGTAACGCCACCTGAACTGGCGGCTGAGTGATGAAGGGTGAGCGCAACAAATCGGCTGTCACACTCAGGGCTTCCGGTGAAACCACACGAAGTACGTTTTCCGGTTTCACCCACCCAGCCGCACGCTGATCGCGGCGCAAACCACGCACGCCAACGGGAATACGGCCATCGTTATCAACATCACGCCTCACGACCACCGGCAGACCAGAATGCCAGACCGTATCCACCCAGGATTCAGTAATACCTTCCAGCGCGTCACGCGCGGTAAGCCAGATGAGGTCGTGTGGGCGTAATGTTGTGGTCATGATTACATTCCTGAAGTCAGCGAGATAAACAGCGGCAGTGACAGGATACACAGGACGGAGCTTAACAGCAGCACAGCTTCTGCATCCGGCGACTGCACGCCAAAGCGGTTGCCGAACACCACACCAAAGAAGCCAGCAGACAGCGCAATCATCAGAATGGCGGTAATCGCCACAGAACCGTGCAGACCGAAGATCAGCACAATGCCCCAGGCAATCGCAGGCTGGATCAGCAGTTTGGCGACAGTCGAGGTGATCACCATGGTGTTGATCTGCAGTTTACGGGCAGAAAGAATAACACCGGTCAGGAACAGCGCGGCAGCAGTTGCAGACAAGCCCAGCGGTTTAATCGCAGCCAGAACCAGCTCCGGCATTTTGATGCCAATGGCAGATAAAATCACCCCCAGCAGCGGGCCCATCACAATCGGTTTTTTGATCGAGCGCCACATCAGTACCGGCAACATCGCCAGCGTAGAACCAGAGTTATTGCCATCAGCTCGGGCTTTTTCGCGTTCCAGGATCAGCAGACAGAACGGGGTCATCAGTACAGAACCGCAAGCAATTGACACGGCAACAGACAGCGATGTTGAAGACCCTTCTCCCAGCACACTTCCCAGGATCGGCAGGCCGAGCGCGGCGTAGTTTGGCAGAGCGACTGTCAGCGTCAGTACAGCGGCATCCTGTGGAGATTTTTTAAAGACGCTGGTTGCCAGGAAATAGAGGATGGCGTAGGTGATCCACATCGCCAGAGTCAGCACCAGAATCAGCGGCGACTGCGCCACAATCCCCGTCCAGGGTGTTTGCACAGTGGCACTGAACAGGGCAGCGGGCAGGGCAAAATCCATGACGAAGATATTAAGCAGGGAAACATTTTTGTTATCGACCATCTTTGCCTTACCGGCCCAGAATCCCAGTAGCATGATGATGAAAATTGGCGCAAGAGCATGAACAATTACGTAAGTCATATATCACCTGTAATAAATAAAAAATGTTTAGCACTGGTGCGATGATTATTATTTTTCAGGATGCAGCATCCCGCGCGGGCGCTACGGGCGCGCCCACGGGGTAATGCATCTGGCAGGTCTATTGTTACTTACCAGCTTGCTCGCATACGTTCGCGTACAAGAGCAGAGCTGCGGCGGTTGTCAGCACCCAGACGATTTTTTAACGTGGTGTCCTGACGTGCGTCGTTGATGGCCTGTTGCAGCGTGGTTTTCACCTGCGCCAGATCATGTGTTGTGGGGGCATCCGGATTGCTGATATCCAGCAGGTTCTCAAGCAGCCCCAGCGTAGCGTAGTTACTGATGTCATAGGCCATTGGTGGGATGGTGGCAGCCAGTTTTTCCAGTGCCTCCACGGTACGCAGCGTAATGCGTGCCGCAGACTCTTTCCCCATCGCGTGGATCAGCACGCCTTTATCGTTGAATGCGATCAGGCGGTTGGCCTGGTAGCCATGCGCCAAAAACGCACCAGACATCGCTTTTCCCACAATCAGACCAATCACCGGATGCCCGGCCAGGCGCGCATTGGCATACGCTGCCGCCGCACCGGCCAGCGCCTGGTGAATACCAAACGCCTCTTCGCGACGACCATAGGCCTGGCTCGGAACGTCAATCACGGCCACAATCGGGCGCTTCACGGTTTTATCTGCATCAGCGGCAACGGTTTCACTCACCACTTTGGCCAGCGTCCACCCTTCCAGCAGACCCACTTCGCCCTTCGCTGCACGCGGGAAGTGATTATTCGCATCCGGGACAACCGCCACGAAACGCACCGCTTCACCGTTGAGTTCACCGTCAGTTGCCTGTACGGACGGGCATAATCCTTCCAGACGTTTCGCATTCGGAGCGAGGGTTTGCAGCCATAATTCGCCGCGGCTTATTGAGCTAGTCATCATTTCACCTCCCGGGCAAAAAGCGCCTTGATTTGTTCGGCATCGGCCTGTTTGCGGGTGTCGAATGCCGTCAGGCGGTTCAGATAATCGTCATAGTTATCGGTACGATGCTTTGCCGGAACGCCTTTGGCGATGGCGTCATTCATCGCCTGTTTCACCGCATTCACACCATCCCCCACCAGCGCATCCACCAGACCACTCTGGTAGCGCACTTCGCCACCGGTCATGCTCCAGATAAACGGACGGTCGCGGGAGTCGTACTCTTCAATGCCCGCTTCCTGCTCAATAACCTGCGGGCCGTTGAGGCCAAGACGCGCTTCACGGGTCACAATCAGGTAGCTGCACAGTGCGGCGGCAATGGACATCCCGCCGAAACAGCCGACGGTCCCGGCCACAATACCCACCACCGGGGTATAGCGGCGCAGGTCAACTATCGCCGCATGGATATCGGCAATCGCCGCCAGACCAAGATTCGCTTCCTGCAAACGCACACCGCCGGTTTCAAGGCACAGAACCGCCTGTGTCGGAATGCCGTTGCGGTTATCTTCTGCCGCCAGCTCCAGTGCCGCCGCCATCTTGGCGCCGGACACTTCACCCATGCTGCCCCCCTGGAATGCCCCTTCAATGGCGACAACCACCGCAGGCTGTCCATTGATTGTCCCTTTGGCAACCACCATGCCGTCGTCGGCCTGTGGCACAATGCCCTGTGGCCCCAGCCAGGGTGAAATAATGCCTTCAAACGGATCGAGCAGTTCGCGGTAGCTGCCGTCATCCAGCAGGGCATGGGCACGCTGACGTGCTTTTAGTTCGATAAAACTACGGTCATCACGCATGATTCACCTCTTCAAAAACCTGTTCGATACGAATGCGCGCGACACCCGGTGTTGCGCCAAAATCGTGGATCGTCAGTTTGCCTGCAGGCAGGCTGCTGACGGTTTGCAGACGATTGAACAGTGCATCCCAGCGACGACGGCTGTTGTCGACAGAAGTGGTGATATCAATAGTTAAGGTCTGCCCCTGGTCGGCGCTGAATAGCACCTCCATATCCCCTGAGCCGACAACCCCTGCCAGCGCTCTGCCGCTTAACACGCGGCTGGCTGGCACGGTCAATGTAATTTTTTCCATAACATCCTCTTAATGCGTTGAATATGGCGTCTCGACGCGATCGAGAAACAGCGTGGCGGCGAGCAAATCCGCCGCACCTCCTGGCGAAGCGTTAAGTGCAAGCATCTGGCGATCGAGTTCAGCCAGCGCGCGTTGGCCTTCAGGCTGAGCCGTACCTCCGGCGCGAAGCACTGCCCGAGCGCCGTCTTGCATGACATCCAGCCCTTCCAGCCCGGCACGAGACAGCACGCAGGTGTCCGTCAGGGACGTCATGATCGCCATCAGGGCATCGAGCCTGGCGTGCGCTTCACTGCTGCCGTTCAGACGGCTCAGACGAAGCTGCGGCAATGCGCGTTGTAAAATATGCGGAAACGCCTGCTGAGCCTCTTCACGCGCGCCCGGTACACGGTAGCGGTGCGTCGCACGAAGACCTTTGCTAAACACTTTCGGCGCGGCATCATCCGGAAGCATTGCCAGGGCCGCTGCGGTTTCCGCCACGGCCTGCGCGCGAGCATTTCCCCCCAACATCGCCACGGCACTCACCAGTAATCCCAGTGCCCAGATTGCACCACGGTGGGTATTAACGCCTTCCGTGACCACCATCATCTGCTGTTCGCCTTCGCGGCCAAGCCGACCAACGGTTTGCCGGAGCGCAATGTCTGCCGGACGCTGCCAGCTTTGTTGCGCCAGTGCCTGAAACGTGGGGGTCAGGCTGTGTGCGGAACGCTCCATTAACGCGAGCGTTAAATCGTGGTGCGCGCCGTTCCCCCGACTGTCCACCAGACCGGGCTTCGGGCTTAATCGTGCTTCGTCAATCAGACACTGCGTGGCGGTTCGCGCCAGCCATTCCGCACCGCCTTCAACCTGAATCTGGGGCAGAAGTTTCATTACCAGCTCCGGAATTTCGCAGGTGGGTTGTAGAGACCGCCAGACCATTCCACCAGGTCAGAAACACTGCCAGCGGCCAGCAGGGAACGGGTGGCGTCAGTGCGGCGAATGCCCATATCTTCCGGGTAAACCACTTTGCCGCTTTGACGCAGCGCGGCGACGCGTTTGGCATCTACACCCAGGCCGATATCGGTGATGCCCGCAACGGCTGCAACCATCGCCCGGCGCTCGTCGAGATCCTTCGCACGGTAAAGGTAAGCAATCCCCTCTTCCGTCAGAACGTGGGTCACGTCATCGCCATAAATCATTACGGGAGCCAGTGGCATACCGGAGGCTTTCGCGACCTCGACTGCGTCGAGTTTTTCCACGAAGGTCGGTTTCACACCAGCCTGGAACGTTTCAACCATCTGCACGACCAGCTTTTTACCTCGCTGCATCGGGTCCGGTTCGGTGATCATATTCAGCCATGCCGGGGTAGCATGACGACGACCGTGCGGATCGTGCCCCATATTTGGTGCACCACCGAAGCCAGACAAACGCCCCCGAGTCACCGTTGAGGAGTTAGCGTAGCCATCAACTTGCAGGGTCGAACCAATGAACATATCAACAGCATACTGGCCAGCCAGTTGGCAGAACGCGCGGTTGGAACGCATAGAGCCATCTGCGCCGGTAAAGAACACATCCGGACGAGCACGGATATACTCTTCCATCCCCAGCTCACCACCGAAGCAGTGCACGCTCTCAACCCAGCCGCTTTCAATCGCCGGGATCAACGTTGGATGCGGGTTCAGTGTCCAGTGTTTACAGATTTTGCCTTTCAAGCCGAGCTGTTCGCCGTAAGTCGGCAGCAGAAGCTCAATTGCGGCGGTGTTAAAACCGATCCCGTGGTTCAGAGACTGTACCTGGTGCTCCGCATAGATACCTTTGATGGCCATCATCGCCATCAGGATATGTTCCTGTTTGATCAGGCGCGGATCGCGGGTAAACAGCGGTTCGATAAAGAACGGTTTATCCGCCACCACCACGTAGTCGATCCAGGAACCAGGAATATCCACGCGCGGCAGGTCACACTCGTCGTCCACCAGCTCGTTCACCTGTGCGATGACGATCCCGTCGTGAAACGCCGCAGCTTCAACCAGTGCTGGGGTATCTTCTGTACTGGCCCCTGTGTAAAGGTTGCCTTTGCGGTCCGCTTTAAACCCGGCAATCAGCGCCACATTGGGCGAGAGATCAACGTACAGGCGAGAATAAAGTTCGATGTAGGTATGGATTGCACCGATTTCGAGTTGCCCATCTTCCAGCAACTGCGAAATACGCAGGCTTTGGGTCCCGGAGAAGGAGAAGTCCAGCTTGCGGGCGATCCCTTTTTCAAAGATATCCAGATGCTCACTGCGACCGACGCTTGGCATGATCATATGCAGGTCATGCACGATTTGCGGGTTCACTTCAGCCAGTGAGCGAGACAGAAAGTCTGCCTGCTTCTGGTTGTTGCCTTCCAGTACGACTTTGTCGCCTGGCGCGATCAGTTTTTCCAGCATGGCGACAAGGTCGCCGGTTGGCAGTACCTTGCCCTGCACCGGGACAGAAGCCAGACGGCGCGCTTTCTCAGTGCGTCGAGTGTTCCATGCCCGGGCGGGTGTTTGCCCAGATAACATTATTAACCTCCTGATTCAGCACATCATTTTGATTTGCTTAACGCTGAGTAAAGTCTGCACTCTGGTGAGAAAGGCATCAATTAAGCGTAGAGAGAAATCGTTAGCCTGAGAGTAATAATCAGCGTAAGGATTTGTGATCGGGATCATTTCACGATGCGGAAATTGCTGAATCAGAGGTAAACGCCCCTCGTTTTCATAAACAGGGTACAATTCGGAAGGTATAGTAAATGACAGACAAGAATTAACATCGCACCGTTATGACCCAAATAATTCCATCCGACTTCGACATCGCGTCCGAAGAAAGCGCAGAGTTCGTGCCCATGCGTGGTGTGGCAAACCGCCACCTGCAAACCATGCTGCCGCGCCTGATTCGCCGCAAGCTACAGTTCACACCGCACTGGCAACGCCTGGATTTACCCGACAGTGACTTTTTGGATCTCGCCTGGAGCGAAGAGCCTGAGCAGGCCCGGCATAAACCACGTCTGGTGGTATTTCATGGGCTGGAGGGCAGCTTGTACAGCCCCTACGCGCACGGTTTGATCCAGGCGGCAAAAGCGCGTGGCTGGCTTGGCGTGGTGATGCATTTTCGCGGATGCAGCGGCGAACCCAATCGCCAGAACCGGATTTACCATTCCGGCGAAACCGAAGACGGCACAGGGTTTTTACGCTGGCTGAATGAGCATTTTGGCCGCGTACCTACCGCAGCAGTAGGCTACTCGCTGGGCGGAAACATGCTCGCCTGTTTGCTGGCAAAAGAAGGCGCGTCGGTTCCGTTGGATGCCGCCGTGATTGTCTCTGCACCGTTCATGCTGGAGCAGTGCAGCTACCATATGGAAAAGGGCTTTTCACGCGTTTATCAGCGCTACTTGCTCAACCTGCTGAAAGCCAACGCGGCACGTAAACTGAAAGCCTACCCGGACACATTGCCGGTCAGCCTGCGTCAACTGAAAAAAGTGCGTCGTATCCGCGAGTTTGACGATCTGATCACTGCCAAGATCCACGGTTTTGCCGATGCGATTGACTATTATCGTCAGTGCAGCGCCATGCCGTTGCTCAGCAAAATAACCCAACCCACGCTGATCATTCATGCCAAAGATGACCCCTTTATGGATCATCACTCCATACCCGCGCAGGAATATCTGCCCGCCAATGTGCAATATCAACTGACCGAGCATGGCGGCCATGTCGGTTTTGTTGGCGGCACGCTCAGACATCCCCGGATGTGGCTGGAGACACGTATTCCTGACTGGTTAACCTCTTATCTGGAAAGCGCAAAATGATTATTCCCTGGCAGGATCTGGCTCCCGAAACGCTCGATAATCTGATTGAAAGCTTTGTGTTGCGTGAAGGCACAGATTATGGTGAACATGAACATTCGCTTGAACAAAAGGTCGCCGATGTGAAGCGCCAGTTGAAAAGTGGCGATGTAGTGCTGGTGTGGTCCGAATTGCACGAAACGGTCAATATCATGCCCCGCAACGCGCTTCATGGCTGACCGTTAAACCTTTCCAGTCAGGGAGTTGCTATGTCTGCCAGACATCCGGTTATTGCCGTTACAGGTTCGAGTGGGGCAGGAACAACCACCACCAGCCTCGCCTTTCGCAAGATTTTCGCGCAACTGAACTTACGGGCAGCCGAAGTCGAAGGGGACAGTTTCCATCGCTATACTCGCCCTGAAATGGATATGGCCATTCGCAAGGCTCGCGATCTCGGTAAACATATCAGCTACTTTGGGCCTGATGCTAACGACTTCGGCCTGCTTGAGCAGACATTTCATGCGTACGGGCAAACAGGTAAAGGGCAATCCCGTAAGTATCTGCATACCTATGATGAAGCCGTCCCCTGGAATCAGGTTCCCGGCACGTTCACGCCATGGCAACCGCTTCCTGAACCAACCGACGTGCTCTTTTATGAAGGCTTGCACGGCGGTGTGGTCACACCACATCACAACGTGGCGCGACATGTGGATTTGCTGGTCGGCGTGGTTCCTATCGTCAACCTGGAGTGGATCCAAAAGCTCACACGCGATACCAGCGAACGCGGTCATTCCCGTGAAGCCGTGATGGATTCGGTCGTGCGTTCGATGGAGGATTACATCAACTTCCTGACGCCGCAGTTCTCGCGTACGCACATCAACTTCCAGCGCGTCCCGACGGTCGATACCTCCAACCCTTTTGCGGCCAAAAGTATTCCTTCTCTGGATGAGAGTTTTGTAGTGATTCACTTCCGAAATCTGGAAGGTATTGATTACCCCTGGCTGCTTGCAATGTTGCAGGGCTCGTTTATTTCCCACATGAATACATTGGTGGTTCCGGGCGGGAAAATGGGGCTGGCGATGGAGTTGATCATGACGCCGCTGGTCGAGCGACTGATGGAAGGGAAGAAGATCGCATGAACATTTCCCCTCTCCGCAGGGAGAGGGTCCGGATGAGGGCATCAACGTGCATGATGCCCAACACACATCAGGCTTCAATCACTTCGTAGGAATGCGTGATATTTACCGCTTTTTCCAGCATTAACGCCACAGAGCAGTATTTCTCAGCAGAAAGATCAACCGCGCGTGATACTGCCGCATCCTTCAGATCTTTACCGGTGACAATAAAATGCAGATTGATGTGCGTAAACAGGCGCGGCGCTTCTTCACGACGCTCTGATGTCAGCTTAACTTCGCAATCTGTCACGTCATGACGACCTTTTTGCAGAATAGATACCACGTCAATTGCGCTGCATCCACCCGCCGCCATCAGCACCATCTCCATCGGACTTGGTGCTTTATCGCCGGAGTTACCATCCATCAAAATCTGGTGTCCAGAAGCGGATTCGCCCAGGAATGTTAAACCTTCAACCCATTTCACACGCGCTTGCATATTCATTAACTCCAACGTTGCATTTTTGGTGACAGATTACGCGTGCGTTACAATTCTCGCAACGGAAGGCGACCTGCATCATGCTGAAGCGAGACACCAGGAGACACGCGGCAAAAGCTATGCTAAAACACTCGGGATGCTACAGTAATGCATTGACGTTACACATGTATGCAGAGGACATCAAACTTTACTGGCTGCGAATATTACGACAGCCGACTTCCCAGGTATGGGTAAGAATTCGATTGCAACCCCAGAGTCCGGATGCATCTTATGACTCTGGTGACAGCTTATAACAGAGGATAACAGCGCATGGTGCTTGGCAAACCGCAAACAGACCCGACTCTCGAATGGTTCTTGTCTCATTGCCACATTCATAAGTACCCATCGAAGAGCACGCTGATTCACCAGGGTGAAAAAGCGGAAACGTTGTATTACATCGTCAAAGGCTCGGTGGCAGTGCTGATCAAAGATGAAGAAGGGAAAGAGATGATCCTTTCTTATCTGAACCAGGGCGATTTCATCGGCGAGCTGGGCCTGTTTGAAGAAGGCCAGGAACGCAGTGCCTGGGTTCGTGCAAAAACCGCATGTGAAGTGGCTGAAATCTCCTACAAGAAATTCCGTCAGTTGATCCAGGTTAACCCTGACATCCTGATGCGTCTTTCTTCGCAGATGGCTCGCCGTCTGCAGGTCACGTCTGAGAAAGTGGGTAACCTCGCCTTCCTGGACGTAACAGGCCGTATTGCACAGACGCTGCTGAACCTGGCGAAACAACCTGATGCAATGACCCACCCGGACGGTATGCAAATTAAAATCACCCGCCAGGAAATTGGTCAGATTGTCGGCTGTTCTCGTGAAACGGTTGGCCGTATCCTGAAAATGCTGGAAGACCAGAACCTGATCTCCGCACACGGTAAAACCATCGTGGTTTACGGAACCCGTTAATTCCGGTAAAACGGCGTGCCATCGCAAGGTGTCACGCCGTTTTTGTCTCTATCCCCCATGTGGCGAAGGCTGATTTATCACCCGGAAGTTAACTATGCACTGCGGCAAACGCTGGTGCTGTGTCTTCCTGTGGCTGTGGGATTGCTCCTCGGACATCTGCAACAAGGTCTGCTTTTCTCTCTCGTCCCTGCCTGCTGCAACATTGCGGGTCTGGATACGCCCCACAAACGCTTTTTCAAACGCCTGATTATTGGCGGCTGCCTGTTTGCCGGTTGTAGCCTTGCGGTGCAACTGCTACTCGCCCGTGAGATCCCGCTGCCGCTGATTCTGACAGTACTTGCGATGACGCTTGGCGTCACGGCTGAAATCAGCTCACTGCATGCCCGGTTACTGCCTGCATCGCTTATTGCGGCCATTTTTACCCTCAGCCTCGCAGGCAATATGCCGGTGTGGGAACCCCTGCTTATCTACGCCCTGGGCACGCTGTGGTACGGCGTATTTAACTGGTTTTGGTTCTGGCTATGGCGCGAACAGCCACTGCGTGAATCCCTGAGCCTGCTCTATGTACAGCTTGCTGATTACTGTGAAGCCAAGTACACCTTGCTGACTCAGCACACCGACCCGGAAAAGTCGTTGCCGCCACTGCTGGCTCGCCAGCAAAAGGTGGTCGATCTGATAAGCCAGTGCTACCAACAGTTGCATATGCTTGCAGCCAATAAAAACCATGACTACAAGCGGTTACTGCGCACGTTTCAGGTAGGGCTGGATCTGCAAGAACACATCTCCGTCAGTTTGCACTACCCTCACGAGGTGCAAAAGCTGGTCGAGCGCAGCCACGCTGAAGCGGTGATCCGCTGGAATGCGCAAACGGTCGCGGCGCGTCTGCGCGTGCTGGCTGACGATATCCTCTATCACCGCTATCCCACGCGTTTCACTATGGAGAAACAGCTGGGCGCGCTGGAAAAAATCGCCAACCAGCATCCGGATAACCCGGTCGGGCAGTTCTGCGCCTGGCACTTCAGTCGAATTGCCCGCGTGCTGCGCACGCAGCGTCCACTTTACCCTCGTGATCTGATGGCGGATAAACAGAAACGTCTGCCGTTGCTCCCCGCCCTGAAGAGCTATCTGTCGTTCAAATCTGCAGCGCTGCGTAATGCCGCCCGTATCAGCGTGATGCTGAGCGTCGCCAGTCTGATGGGCGTGGCGCTGCATCTGCCAAAACCGTACTGGATTTTAATGACGGTGCTGTTTGTCACCCAAAACGGCTACGGCGCGACGCGAGTGCGTATTCTTCACCGGGCAGCAGGCACAATCGCGGGGCTGGTGATTGCCGGGGTAACGCTCCACTTCCACGTCCCGGAGGGTTATACACTGGCGGGAATGCTGGCGATCACAATGGTGAGCTATCTGATCATCCGTAAAAACTACGGCTGGGCAATGGTGGGCTTTACGGTAACGGCGGTGTACACCCTGCAACTGCTTACGCTCAATGGCGAACAATTTATCATCGCCAGGCTAGTTGATACCCTGATTGGCTGCCTGATCGCCTTTGGTGGAATGATCTGGTTGTGGCCGCAATGGCAGAGCGGATTACTGCGTCAGAACGCCCACGATGCACTGGAGGCCGACCAACAGGCCATCCGGTTGATACTCAGCAACGATCCGCAACCTTCGCCGCTGGCGTATCAGCGTATGAAGGTGAATCAGGCGCATAACGCCCTGTTTAACTCACTCAATCAGGCAATGCAGGAGCCTGGCTTTAATTCGCACTATCTGGCAGACATGAAGCTGTGGGTCACGCACAGCCAGTTTATCGTCGAACACATCAACGCCATGACCACGCTGGCGCGTGAGCATACGATGCTGACACCCGATCTGGCACAACGGTATTTAGAATCCTGTGAAATTGCCTTGCAGCGCTGCCAGCAACGTCTGGAGTATGACGCGCCGGGAGAAGCGGGAGATTCGAACATTCTTGAGGCGCCGGAGACCCTGACTCACGGGCCAATGAGCACACTGGAGCAGCATCTGCAGCGGATTCTGGGACATTTGAGCACCATGCACACCATTTCGTCGGTGGCATGGCGTCAGCGTCCACATCACGGCATTTGGTTAACACGCCGGTTAAAACGTACCGGGTATTAGCCTTGTACAATCTGCGCTACCGCACGGGCAAAGCGGTTTAATCCATCTTCGATATCCTGATTTTCTACCACCAGCGATGGTGCAAAACGCATGACATCAGGCCCTGCGTTCAGCACCATGACCCCTTCATGGGCAGCAGCATGCAGGAAATCACGCGCACGGCCTTTAAACTGCGGCTTCAGTTCTGCACCAATCAACAATCCCATCCCACGGATTTCGCTAAACACGTCATACTGGTCGTCAATCTGCTGTAGATGCTTCACAAACAGTTCGCGTTTCGCATTCACGCCATGCAATACCTCTGGGGTGTTGATGATGTCAAACGCCGCACCGGCAATCGCACAGGCCAGCGGATTACCGCCATAGGTTGAGCCATGAGAGCCGACATGGAATGCGGATGCGATCTCCTGCGTCGTCAGCACAGCACTGATTGGGAAGCCGCCGCCGAGCGCTTTGGCGCTGGTCAGGATGTCCGGCGTAACGCCGTAGTGCATGTAGGCAAACAGATCGCCGGTACGCCCCATACCGCTTTGCACTTCATCAAACACCAGCAGCGCCTGATGTTCATCGCACAGTTCACGCAGACCTTTCAGGAATTCCGGCGTTGCCGCAGTGACGCCGCCTTCGCCCTGAATCGGCTCCACCACCACCGCACAGGTATGATCATCCATGACCGCTTTCACCGCATGCAGATCGTTAAACGGAACGTGGATGATATCCGCGGGTTTCGGGCCGAAACCGTCAGAATACTTCGGCTGCCCGCCCACAGAAACGGTAAACAGCGAGCGCCCATGGAACGCATTATGGAAAGCAATAATTTTGGTTTTATATGGACTGTGGCGGGTCGATGCATAGAAGCGCGCCAGCTTAAACGCAGTTTCGTTAGCTTCAGTCCCGGAGTTCATGAACAACACGCGTTCAGCAAAAGTCGCATCGATGATTTTGCGTCCAAGACGCAGAGCCGGTTCATTGGTGAACACATTACTGGTGTGCCACAGGGTTTCGCCCTGGCTTTTCAGCGCCGCCACCAGTGCAGGATGGCAATGTCCCAGTGCGGTGACGGCAATCCCTCCCGCAAAATCAACGTACTCTTTACCCTGCTGATCCCACACGCGGCTGCCTTTCCCTTTGACAGGAATAAACTCTGCCGGTGCATAAATCGGCAGAATTACTTCATCGAATGTCGCGCGGGTAATTGCTGATTGTTCAGTTGCCATGTCGTGCCCATCCATTTTATGTCACATTAATTGTGAAAATATAATCACGAAATATGCATAAAAAATCACAACAAGGCAATAGATATTCAGCGATTGAGGAAATTCGCCAGAAGCTGATGTCCCTGCTCGCTCAGAATGCTCTCCGGGTGGAATTGCACACCTTCAAGATCCCATTCGCGGTGGCGAATACCCATGATCTCCTGTGTGTCGCTCCAGGCCGTCACGTCAAAACAGGTGGGAAGCGTGGGCGGATCGATCACCAGGGAGTGATAACGGGTAACGGTGAGCGGATTATTCAGGCCACGGAACACCCCCATTCCGGTATGTGTTATCGGCGACGTTTTGCCATGCATCACCTTCGCCGCACGAACAATCGTTGCCCCGAATGCCTGAGCAATAGCCTGATGCCCCAGACATACTCCCAGAATGGGCAACTTACCGGAAAAATGGCGGATGACATCCAGCGAAATACCGGATTCAGACGGTGTACAGGGTCCTGGTGAAATGACAATCTTCTGCGGGGCAAGGGCTTCTGTTTCTGCCAGTGTCAGTTCGTCGTTGCGATGGACGGCCACCTCTGCGCCCAATTCACAAAAATACTGGTAAAGGTTCCAGGTGAAGGAATCATAGTTATCAATCAGCAGAATCATGGCGGCTCCAGAACAAAAATGCCGCCCTATTCTACTCAGTTTCCCGTGCTTCGCTCACTACTTTGGCAAAGATGGTGTTCAGGGCCGATAAATCCCCCATCGCCCCACTCTGATTGGCTGCCGCCCACGCATCCGGGCTGATATCCCGCCAATTCAGTTGATAGCCTGCGTGGATCGCCAGTTGCTCAAAGAAGATCCTCTGAACAATGCCGTTCCCGATCCGAAAAGGGTGCAGGACGTTAATTTCACAGTAGTAGTGGCTAAGACGAGCCACAAACTCACTTTTCTCAAGCCCGGCCAGATACCCCTCTTCTTCGAGATCCTGCATCAGGCTATTACCCTCTTTCTCGATATAGGCAAAGTGGCAGAATCGGGTATCCCCCTGGTAAATATCCACTTCGCGGATATCCCCTGCCCAGTCAAAAACGTCCTGGTAGAGATGACGATGAATAGCGCACAGATGAGGTAATCCCCTTGCGGGTGGCCCCAGATTCAGCGTTGCCACACGCAGGGCCGTCAGCTCATAGGCGGCCTGCGCCAGCCTGTCCACCTGACGGATGTTCAGCCGGTTACGCATCACATTCAGCCCAGGATAAAGGTAAGGATCGCGATCGTCGCCATATTTATCGCTCATAGTGCCTCCGAAGTTCCTCAAGGCGTTCCTGTGCTGCCTGCGCACTGAGCGTGACTAACGGGCTCTCGACACCCTCAAGACGGCGGCTGGCCTGAAAATTTGCATTTCGCTGCTGCTCCCAGAGACGGGATTTTTGCTTGTCGGTGAGTTTTTTCACTGCACGCCTCCCTGAAGGGGTCCGTTTGCCACAAGTATAAGCAGCAAAACGCGCTTTCGCAGGGAGGGTTAGCGGCGCGGGCAGAGGATACCCGCGCGAGAAAACTTATGGCAGAACTTTTGCGGAGAGGATAACTACCGGTTTTGACGGCACATTCTGGTATGGACCAACGTCGTGCGTCTGCACCTGGGAAATCTTGTCAGCAATATCCATCCCTTTCACAACTTTACCAAAGACCGCGTAGCCAAAGTCACGCTGACCGTGATCGAGGAAGGCATTATCAGCGATGTTGATGAAGAACTGGCTGGTTGCGCTGTCTTTATCCGCTGTACGCGCCATAGAGATCGTGCCACGGGTATTGAGCAGACCGTTATCCGCTTCGTTTTTAATAGGTGGATTTGGCTGTTTTTGCTGCATCTGTTCGTTAAAGCCACCACCCTGCACCATGAAACCTGGGATCACACGGTGGAAAGTGGTGTTGTTGTAGAAACCACTGTTCACGTAATCGAGGAAGTTTTTCACAGAAACAGGAGCTTTCTGGCTATTTAATTCCAGCTCAATATTCCCGGCGGAGGTTGTCAGCAAAACACGAGGGTCGCCTTTTGCTGCCAGTGCAGCAGGTGAGACGGCAGAAAGGGCAAACACAGCTGCGACAGCCGCCAGTGTTGATTTGAGCATGAGAATTCCTTAACAAAGCGCAGTAAAAAAGGCGAATGGTTTGATTCTAAAGAGCAGTATGAACGGAGGCCAGCCTTTTACCTAATTTTACGAATTTGAAACAGTTGTAACGACGCAAACGATTGGTTTATACGCTAATTAATGTGATCAACATCACACATAATCATGTAATTGAGATCAATATTTTCCTAAAAGATTTAAATAGATCACTTTCGAGACTAAAATCTGCCCGCTCTAACGCAGTCAATGCGTTTTACTTTTCATTACCCTGAAAAATTCGTATGCCTCTTCAGCGCGAAGGATAACGGGTAACTCAACAGGCCAGACATGACTAACAGCAATCGTATCAAGCTCACATGGATCAGCTTCTTCTCCTACGCCCTGACCGGCGCGTTGGTGATCGTCACCGGGATGGTGATGGGCAATATCGCAGACTATTTCCAGTTACCCGTATCCAGTATGAGTAACACCTTTACCTTCCTCAACGCCGGGATCCTGATCTCCATCTTCCTGAATGCCTGGCTGATGGAAATCGTGCCACTGAAAACGCAACTGCGCTTCGGCTTTGTCCTCATGGTCGCCGCCGTGGCTGGTTTGATGCTGAGCCACAGCATTGCCCTGTTCTCCGCTGCGATGTTCGTGCTGGGGCTGGTAAGTGGTATCACCATGTCTATCGGTACGTTCCTGATCACGCACATGTATGAAGGCCGCCAGCGCGGTGCGCGTCTGCTGTTCACCGACTCTTTCTTCAGCATGGCAGGCATGATTTTCCCGATGGTTGCCGCAATTTTGCTGGCACGCAGCATTGAGTGGTACTGGGTCTACGCCTGCATTGGCCTGGTCTACGTCGCGATCTTTATCCTGACCTTCGGCTGTGAATTCCCGGTTCTGGGCAAGAAAGCAGAGCAGACTCGCGAGCCCGTCGCGAAAGAAAAATGGGGGATCGGCGTGCTGTTCCTCTCCATTGCGGCACTGTGCTACATCCTGGGCCAGCTTGGCTTTATCTCCTGGGTCCCGGAATATGCAAAAGGTTTAGGCATGAGCCTGAATGACGCCGGCAAACTGGTGAGTGATTTCTGGATGTCTTACATGTTCGGTATGTGGGCGTTTAGCTTTATCCTGCGTTTCTTCGATCTTCAACGCATTCTGACCGTACTGGCTGCGCTGGCTACCGTACTGATGTATCTGTTCATCAACAGCGCACCTGAGCATATGCCGTGGTTCATTCTGACGCTCGGTTTCTTCTCCAGCGCCATTTATACCTCAATCATTACGCTCGGTTCTCTGCAAACCAAAGTGGCTTCACCTAAACTGGTAAACTTCGTGCTGACCTGCGGCACGATCGGTACGATGCTGACCTTCGTGGTCACCGGCCCGATTGTCGCGCACAGCGGCCCGCTGGCTGCGCTGCATACCGCTAACGCGCTGTACGCCGCCGTCTTCGCGATGTGCTTCGTTCTGGGCTTCGTGACTCGCCACCGCCAGCACAACACTGCGGCAGCAAATCACTAACCGGTTACGCCCCTTTGCGATCAGCAGAGGGGCTGTTTCGGGCAAAGCTCACCTCTTCTCCCCCGCTATCCGTTTGTACCCAGGTTTGCGCCAGCTGCGTTGTGGCAATCACACGCCCCTGACGAATCGACCAGCGTACCGGAACCTGGCAGCGTACCGCCTCAAACCCGCTCTCCGCTGGCAGAATAATCAGGTTAGCCGGATTCCCCGTTTCAATACCGTAATCAGCTAAGCCGAAGGTCCGGGCGCTGTTATGGGTGATCAGATCCAGCCCGCTGTCGATTTGCGGATACCCCATCATCTGGCATACATGCAGCCCCATGTGCAGTACTTGCAGCATGTTGCCTGTTCCTAACGGATACCAGGGATCAAAGACATCATCATGACCAAAGCAGACGTTAATTCCTGCGGCCTGTAGCTCTTTCACTCTCGTGATCCCACGCCGTTTCGGATAATCATCAAAACGCCCCTGCAGGTGAATATTCACCAGCGGGTTAGCGACAAAGTTAATGTCCGACATCTTCAGCAGACGGAAAAGTCGCGACGTGTACGCACCATTATATGAGTGCATCGCCGTGGTATGGCTCGCCGTCACGCGTGATCCCATACCCGCCTCATACGCCAGCGTAGCCACCGTCTCCACAAACCTGGATTGTTCATCGTCGATCTCGTCGCAGTGGATATCCAGCGGACGGTCATATTGCTTCGCCAGCTCGAAGGCGATATGCAGTGACTGCACGCCATACTCGCGCGTGAATTCAAAATGGGGGATCGCCCCTACCACATCCGCGCCAAGCTGTAACGCCTCTTCCAGCAGAGCGGCCCCGTTGGGATAAGACAGAATACCTTCCTGCGGAAAGGCGACGATTTGCAGCGTAACCCAGGGCGCCACCTCCTTTTTCACCTCAAGCATGGCCTTAAGTGCGGTGAGCGTCGGGTCTGATACATCCACATGGGTACGGACAAACTGGATACCGTTGGCCATTTGCCACTTGAGCGTCTTCCACGCTCGGGCTTTCACATCCTCATGGCTGAGCAACGCTTTCCGTTCAGCCCAACGCTCAATACCTTCGAACAGCGTACCGGACTGGTTCCAGGCCGGTTCACCCGCCGTCTGGGTCGTATCAAGGTGAATATGCGGCTCAATAAAGGGAGGGATCGCCAGACCACCACGGCCATTTAAGACCTCGTAACTTTCGGCATTTGCCTCACCCATCGGAGTAATTTCACCGAAGCGACCATTCTCGATGGCGATTTGCCATAGCCCTTCACGACCCGTTAAACGAACATTCTGAACCAACCAAAGCGGCGTTGTAGACATACACTCCCCCGAAAAACGTGACTGAAATTTAGGAGTACGCATTATTTAAAATTAGCCCCCTGATTTGTACACAAAATCGACGACAACGAAAAGCGAACGATTTCCACAGCTTATAAAAAACCTGACAAATCAGTTATATACCACCTAAGTGGTAGGTTAAGGCGTATTTGATTTGCATCAATAAGCCCCGTAGCTGAATCGTTAAGGTAGGCAGTAATAAAAAAGAAATCGAGGCAAAAATGAGCAAAGTCAGACTCGCTATCATCGGTAACGGCATGGTCGGCCATCGCTTTATTGAGGATCTTCTCGATAAAGCGGATGCTGCCCAGTTCGATATTACCGTGTTCTGTGAAGAACCCCGCAAGGCGTACGACCGTGTGCACCTCTCTTCTTACTTTTCCCACCACACTGCCGAAGAGCTTTCTCTGGTACGTGACGGTTTTTACGAGAAGCATGGTGTAAAGGTGCTGGTTGGCGAACGAGCTATCACCATCAACCGTCAGGAAAAAGTGATCCATTCCAGCGCCGGGCGAACGGTCTTTTACGACAAACTGATCATGGCGACTGGCTCATACCCGTGGATCCCGCCAATCAAAGGCTCGGAAACTCAGGATTGCTTCGTTTATCGTACCATTGAAGACCTGAAAGCCATTGAATCTTGCGCACGTCGCAGCAAACGTGGTGCAGTTGTGGGTGGCGGTTTGTTAGGTCTTGAAGCGGCTGGTGCGCTGAAAAACCTTGGCGTTGAAACGCACGTGATCGAATTTGCCCCAATGCTAATGGCAGAGCAGCTTGACCACATGGGTGGAGATCAGTTGCGCCGTAAGATCGAAAGCATGGGCGTAAAAGTTCACACCAGCAAAAATACCAAAGAGATCGTGCAGGAAGGCACTGAAGCACGCAAAACGATGCGTTTTGCCGACGGTAGCGATCTGGAAGTCGATTTTATCGTCTTCTCTACCGGTATTCGCCCACGCGATAAGCTGGCAAACCAGTGTGGTCTGGCCGTTGCTCAGCGTGGCGGCATCATGATTAACGACGCTTGCCAGACCTCCGATCCGGACATCTATGCGATTGGCGAATGCGCCAGCTGGAACAACCGCGTGTACGGTCTGGTCGCACCAGGATACAAAATGGCGCAGGTCGCCGTGGACCATATCCTCGGCAACGAAAATACTTTTGAAGGCGCAGACATGAGCGCCAAGCTGAAACTGCTGGGCGTGGATGTGGGCGGTATCGGCGATGCGCATGGTCGCACCCCGAATTCGCGTAGCTACGTCTATCTCGATGAGAGCAAAGAAGTCTACAAACGCCTGATCGTCAGCCAGGATAATAAAACCCTGCTGGGTGCTGTTCTGGTGGGCGACACCAGCGATTACGGCAACCTGCTGCAGTTGGTCCTGAATGCCATTGAGCTGCCGGAAAACCCGGATGCTCTGATCCTCCCGGCGCACGCCTCCAGCGGCAAACCGTCTATCGGTGTGGATAAACTGCCGGACAGCGCGCAAATTTGCTCCTGCTTTGATGTCACTAAAGGCATGTTGATCTCTGCGATCAACAAAGGCTGCCATACCGTGGCAGCGCTGAAAGCCGAAACGAAAGCCGGTACGGGTTGCGGTGGGTGTATCCCACTGGTCACGCAGGTGCTGAATGCCGAACTGGCGAAACAGGGCATCGAAGTTAATCACAACCTGTGTGAGCACTTCTCTTACTCTCGTCAGGAGCTTTATCACCTGATCCGCGTTGAAGGTATCAAAACGTTCGACGAACTGCTGGAGAAACATGGGCAGGGTTACGGCTGTGAAGTCTGTAAACCGACCATTGGTTCCCTGCTGGCCTCCTGCTGGAATGAGTACATCCTTAAACCAGAACACACGCCGTTGCAGGAAACGAACGACAACTTCCTGGCCAACATTCAGAAAGACGGGACGTACTCGGTTATCCCGCGCTCTGCCGGGGGCGAGATCACCCCGGAAGGTCTGGTCGCGGTTGGCCGCATCGCACGTGAATTTAACCTGTACACCAAAATCACCGGTTCCCAGCGCATCGGGCTGTTTGGAGCGCAGAAAGATGACTTGCCAGAAATCTGGCGTCAGTTGATTGAAGCGGGCTTCGAGACGGGTCATGCCTATGCCAAAGCGCTGCGCATGGCAAAAACCTGTGTTGGTAGCACCTGGTGTCGTTATGGCGTTGGCGATAGCGTGGGTTTCGGCGTGGAGCTGGAAAACCGCTATAAAGGTATCCGCACACCGCACAAAATGAAGTTTGGTGTTTCCGGTTGTACCCGCGAATGTGCGGAAGCGCAGGGTAAAGACGTGGGTATCATTGCCACGGAAAAAGGCTGGAACCTTTACGTTTGTGGTAACGGCGGGATGAAACCACGCCACGCAGACCTGCTTGCCGCAGATCTCGATCGTGAAACCCTGCTGAAATACCTCGATCGCTTCATGATGTTCTACATTCGTACCGCCGATAAGCTGACCCGTACCGCCTCATGGCTGGATAACCTGGACGGCGGCATCGACTACCTGAAGTCAGTCATCATCGACGACAAACTGGGCCTGAACGACCACCTGGAAGAAGAGATTACGCGCCTGCGCGAGGCAGTAATTTGTGAATGGACCGAAACGGTAAATACACCGTCGGCACAGGTTCGCTTCAAACACTTTATCAATAGCGCCCAGCGCGACCCGAATGTCCAGGTTGTTCCTGAGCGCGAACAACACCGTCCGGCAACGCCATACGAGCGTATTCCAGTGACGCTGGTGGAGGAAAACGTATGAGCCAGTGGGTAAACATCTGCAATATTAACGATATCGTGCCTGCTACCGGCGTGTGCGCACTGCTGGGAAAAGAGCAGGTCGCTATTTTCCGCCCCCGCCACGATGAACAGGTTTTTGCCATCAGCAATATCGATCCTTTCTTCGACGCCAGCGTGCTCTCTCGCGGGTTGATCGCAGAGCATCAGGGTGAACTGTGGGTTGCCAGCCCACTGAAAAAACAGCGTTTCCGTTTACGTGACGGACACTGTATGGAAGATGAAAGCCACTCTGTGAAACACTACGACGTTCGCGTGAAGGACGGCAAGGTGCAGCTGCGAGGCGAGTAATGACGGGGGCGCAATGCCCCCGCTTTTGTAATGTTCTCCCGTTCGGGAGTTTTTCAACTTTTTTACACACACTCATTCGGGTTGCATCGCGGCGGTAACTGAACGAATCCCCAGGCGCACAGTTCACTATGTGGCTGGGGTGAGTGAAGGCAGCCAACAAAGAAGCCGCCCGACGGATAACGTGTACGGGTAATCACATGTTTACAGACACCATTAATAAGTGTGCGGCGAATGCTGCGCGTATTGCACGGCTCAGCCAACATAATCCGCTCGGTTTCTGGGTCAGTTCCGCCATGGCGGGGGCTTATGTCGGCCTCGGGATTATATTAATTTTCACCCTCGGTAATTTGCTCGACCCGTCCGTTCGCCCTCTGGTGATGGGCGCAACCTTTGGTATCGCCTTAACCCTGGTCATTATCGCCGGATCTGAACTTTTTACCGGTCACACAATGTTCCTGACGTTGGGCGTAAAAGCAGGCACGATTAGCCACGGCCAAATGTGGGCTATCCTCCCACAGACCTGGGTCGGCAATCTGTTAGGTTCCATTTTTGTTGCCCTGCTTTATAGCTGGGGAGGTGGTAGCCTGCTGCCCGTGGATACCAGTCTTGTACATACTGTCGCACTGGCAAAAACCACGCAGCCTGCAATGGCGTTGTTCTTCAAAGGCGCGCTGTGTAACTGGCTGGTGTGTCTTGCTATCTGGATGGCAATCCGCACTGAAGGTGCAGCGAAATTCATCGCTATCTGGTGGTGCTTGCTGGCCTTCATTGCCTCTGGCTACGAGCACTCTGTGGCCAACATGACGCTGTTTGCGCTCTCCTGGTTTGGCCACCATGGCGATGCCTTCACCCTTTCGGGTATTGGGCATAACCTGTTGTGGGTAACACTGGGTAATACCCTTTCTGGTGCAGTGTTTATGGGGTTAGGTTACTGGTATGCTACCCCAAAAGCGGAGCGTCCGACTCCGGCAAACATCGCAACTGCACCGGCGAAAGCCCATTCTTAAGAGGTAATGTCGTGGATCACCTGCCGATATTCTGTCAATTACGCCATCGCGACTGCCTGCTTGTCGGCGGCGGCGATGTCGCTGAACGCAAAGCGCGTCTGCTGTTAGAGGCAGGAGCCCGACTCACCGTTAACGCCCTCTCCTTCGCGCCGCAGTTTGAAGCCTGGGCGAAAGAAGGCATGCTCACCCTTTCTCAGGGCGAGTTTAACGAATCTCTGCTGGATACTTGCTGGCTAACCATCGCCGCTACGGATGACGATGCCGTTAACCAGCGCGTGAGCGATGCCTGCGAAACGCGGCGCATTTTCTGTAACGTAGTGGATGCCCCTAAAGAAGCCAGCTTTATCATGCCGTCGATCATCGACCGTTCCCCCCTTATGGTTGCCGTGTCATCTGGCGGGACATCTCCGGTACTGGCGCGCCTGTTGCGCGAAAAACTGGAAGCTGTGCTGCCCCAACACCTCGGTCAGGTCGCGCATTTTGCGGGTCAGTTACGTGCCAGAGTAAAGAAAACCTTCGCCACCGTCGGTGAACGTCGTCGTTTCTGGGAAAAGTTCTTCGTTAATGACAGGCTGGCACAATCATTGGCGAATCAGGATAGCAAAGCGGTTGAAGAGACCACCGAACGCTTGCTTACCGAGCCGTTGGATCATCGCGGTGAAGTGGTTCTGGTTGGCGCAGGTCCGGGCGATGCCGGATTACTGACGCTGAAAGGACTGCAGCAAATTCAGCAGGCAGACATCGTGGTATATGACCGTCTGGTATCTGATGACATCATGAATCTGGTGCGCCGCGACGCCGACCGCGTATTCGTAGGGAAACGTGCAGGCTATCACTGCGTGCCACAGGAGGAGATTAACCAGATCCTGTTGCGCGAGGCGCAAAAAGGAAAACGGGTAGTCCGGCTCAAAGGTGGCGATCCCTTTATCTTTGGCCGTGGTGGGGAAGAACTGGAAACGCTATGCGACGCGGGTATCCCATTCTCCGTTGTACCCGGTATCACAGCAGCTTCTGGTTGCTCCGCCTATTCCGGTATTCCGTTGACACACCGTGACTATGCGCAAAGCGTACGATTGGTCACAGGACACCTGAAAACGGGCAGTGAGCTGGACTGGCATAACCTGGCAGCAGAGAAACAGACACTGGTGTTCTACATGGGGCTGAATCAGGCCGCGACGATACAGGCAAAATTGCAGGAACACGGTATGGAAGATGATATGCCTGTCGCCCTGGTCGAAAACGGAACTGCCATTCAGCAACGCGTGGTGAGTGGCGTACTCACACAGCTCGGTGAACTGGCGCAACAGGTTGAAAGTCCGGCCCTGATTGTCGTTGGCCGCGTGGTCAACTTGCGCGACAAACTGAACTGGTTTTCGAATCACTGACCGGGCGCAGATATAAAAAACCGGGAACTTCCCGGTTTTTTATATTCCAGCTACCTATTGGTACAGCTCTCACGCAGTATTCTTAACACGGTTTCATCACCACTGCGGTTTGGGTTTATTCGGATAGTAAAGCGCTCAGAACCCGGCTCCGCTTCCCGAAATGTCCCCGATAAGCGATAAAACAAGGGCGGGATTTCGTACTTCGACTCCGCACCCACAGGCCAGGGCAGAGCGCCGTGTAATTGCGCATTCTCCAGCACCGCTTCTGCAATCGGCTCATGAAATGTCACCAGCAATACTTTGGACTGGGCATTCGCAATCACCGCGTGTTTCACCTGTGGTATCACCCCCTGGTTGAGCATTAACTGGAGCCTTTCCGTCACACCCGCTTGTACAGCGTGCATCACGGGTGCGCCAACCAGGCCACGCAATACCTCCAGCGCTTGTGTCCCCTGAATCTGGCTCCCTCCGGAATACATCGTACTTCGGATCTGCGCGATTGCATCCGCCTGCCCAACAACCGCCCCCACACCTTCAGGGCCAAAGAGCTTAAAGCAAGAAAATGTTGAGAGCGTCGCGCCACATTCGCAACCAATGGACTCCACTTTCATCACCGCATAGTTATCGTCTGTCAGTGCAGGAATTCGCTGCCGGGAAAGCGCGGCCAATACCCCGGCAAGCGAATAGCAATCCTCAGGACGTTGGCGCGTGTGCTGAACCAGCGCAACATCTGGCTGAAAACGAACACCCGCCTCTGCTAATGCCGTTGTGTCGTTGTAATCAACACGTACCAGTTCAAGCCCCATCTGCTCTATCACCGTCATGGTGGTCGGATAGACAGGCGCATCGTGGATCAACAACCGCCCACCCGGCTTAATCAGCGCGGCAAGTCCGGCCCGAATCGCTCCCGTTCCGGCCCCCTGCACTAATATCGCCGCCGGGGCATGAAAGACATCCGCCAGAACGGCCTCCACACGTTGTGTCACCACGGGATGGTTTAACCCGGCCACCACCCCCAGGTCTCCTCCGCGTAAGAATTCCGCGCCAGGAAAATGACGGCATATCGCATCAACCAGGGCAAACTGCTTGTGCTGAGCCTCAGTCAGCGTGAGGCTTTGCAACGGAAAAGTCTTCATCTCAGCTCCTGATTCACACGGGAATAAACAGTCCACACCAGTAGAGAATATTCAGCACGATACCGGTGATCATGACCGCCACAACAGGTGCAGCCATTTTCTGAACCGGACGACCCAGCGCTTCATTGAAGAAGTAGATCGCCGCCGCAATTGAGAATCCGGTATAACCGGCCATTTTTATCGCGGCAAAAATGGAGCCCACCAGAAGTGCCATCTCCATCAACATATTCATTGCGTTACGGATGTTATCGGATGCATTACGAACCGACGGGTAACGCCCCAGCCATTTACCAATCGAACGCAGTAGCAACACCTCGACTGAAATAACCAGCGCCCCCAGTAATGCGGCAATAAACGGATTCGGCGCCAGATACCCCACGGCATAAACAAACGTGAAACCCGCAACCGCATAGACACCTGTCGCCAGCGCGGTTGTGGCAATCATCGGCACAAAACCGAGACCACGCATAAGTTCAGCGAGCGCCGCCTGATGGATCAAGGTTTGCGACTGTTCAGGCGTCACCCCTGCGGAATAGGCCTTTTCCAGCGTAAAAATAGAGACCTCGCTACCCGCAAAAATTTTCATGCTGGCAACGGCGGCAATCAGCCCACCAACAATGGCGATATAGGGCAAGTTTTTGATGATGCGCGAGGTACGTTCTTCGAACACTGAAAGACCGCTGGCATCATGATCTTGTCCATCACGGTTACGTACGTCATGGGCAATAGCGATGCCCAGCAGCATGACCATGCCAACGAAAATCTCAAAGGATTCCGGGTTAAGGTGTGGGAAGTAGCGCACCACCAGCACTCGGGTCATCAGCACAACAGCGGCGGCCAGCAGACTGCGCTTCCAGCCAAACTGATAGAAAATGGCAACCAGTGGGAAGAGCGCAAATGCGGATACGACAGGCGAACTCAGCTCACCCAGTGAGCCCAGGACATCAACCGGCAGAGCCGTCAGCAGATGGTTCACCGGGAGCAGGCATGTCAGGATCAAAACGCCCCACAGCGCGCCAAGGCCAAATGCCAGCAGGCTATTGACTGCCAGAACACCCAGAATATCCGTCGGTAAAAAAAGCAACCAGGCATTAAGCAACCCGGTCTTGAGGGTAAATGAAATCCCCACGGAGGCGACAAAACCGATGCTAAGACCGAAAGCGATACTCCCGGCCTCACGTCGGTTCATGTGGCCTTCAATCAGTTGCGGCAGTATGGGGCGGATCCCATCATGAAACACTGCCGCCGACCGATGCGCCAGCAGCGAGGTCATCCCAGTCAGGCAAGCGACCATCAGAATTTGAATATAAAGCGACATAAGCGTGCCTATTATTTTAAGTGATTGATCAGCATTGGGATCGCATGTTCAACATGCTCAACAGATATGCCAAAAGCCACTTTTCCCTCAGCGACCATTTTGGCTATGTGCTCGTCTTTCGCCTTCACGCCGGGTTTTGCAATGGTGCAACTCTTGTTAAAACCAATGATCGCGATGGCGATCGACAGCGCAGCCCCCGCGCCGGTATTACAGGCCCCGATGTAGTAATCCAGTAGCCCGGATTTCACCTTCATGGCAGCTTCCATATCGTTGTAAATAAACACCTCAAAACAGCCTGGAGCTGAAGTTTCGATGGTTTTCTTAATGTGTTCGCGCTGTAAGCCAGCAACACCAATCTTTTTCATGATTCGATCCTTATCGGAAAAATTGAGAGGGGTTATCACGTAACATCACATCCACATCGGCCTGACTAAATCCTGACTGGCACAACTGTGGAATAAAGGTGGTTAACAGGAAGTCGTAGCCATTTCCGCCGTTAGCACGTAAATGCGAGCGCCGCGTTATATCCATGGAGAGCATTACGCGGTTCAACAAGCCGCGGTTGCGCAGGGCATGTAACATCCCAATGCGTTTTTCGTCGGGGTAGTAGTTGTTCTTACCGATGGTGTCGAACTGGACATATGCGCCGAGGTCGATCATCCGTAAGATGTTTTCGAGGTTATCTTTAAGATCACAATGCCCAACCACAACACGGGAAAGATCGACGGATTCACGCTTGAGGAGGGCCAGTTGCTCCAGCCCCATCGTGCTAAAAGAGGTATGGGTTGAGATGGGCCGCCCAGTTTCATTGTGTGCACGCGCTGCGGCCTTAAATACTTTGGCTTCACGCTCGGTGATCATGCCTTCGCTTGAGCCAATCTCCGCAATAATTCCTGCTTTCAGACTCGTGCCGTCGATACCGATAACGATTTCATCGATCATCTCCTGCGCCAGAGCGTCCACACTACGTGTTGCCACATGTTCCGGGAAAAATGCATCCTGATAGTAGCCGGTACACGCCACCACATTGATGCCGGTATCACGCATAATATCCAGCATAAACTGAGGGTTACGCCCCATGTATCGATTGGTCATTTCGATAATGTTGCGTACGCCAAGCTGCATTAACGTTTTCATTTCGTCGCGGATCAGCGCGTATTGATCCAGACGGCAGTCGATGTTGTCCTTAAACCCGGACAGATCAATATGCAGGTGCTCGTGGGCGTAGGTGTAACCAGAACGATCAATCGTCATGTGAATGCCTCGCGGGGGTTAAGAGTGGCAGGAAAGATCTGCCATTTTCAGGTTTGCTGACGCCAAAGAAGTCACATACCGTCGCGCCAACATCGGAAAGCGTCGTGCGCACACCAAGTTCAGTTGGCTGTAAACCCGGCTGCCACACCAGTACTGGTACGTTTTCCCGCGTATGCAGGCTATGACCAATCGTCGGGTCATTACCGTGGTCCGCCATTACGACGATGCAATCGTCTGGCCCCATGTCGGCCATCAATAACGCCAGATGGTGATCAACCAGTGAGAGCCTGTCGGCATAACGTGCTACGTCTTCGGCATGACCAGCCAAATCGGTTTCCTGAATGTTGGTACAGATAAAAACCGACTCTCTGCGGAAAAACGCCTCCTGAGTGATCTCCATAATCCGCTGGCTATCGACCAGGTTTTGCCAGTTTTCACCGTGTGGGTTGTTGACGATATCCGCGACTTTCCCGATCAAAACCGTCGGGATACCGGCCTGATAGAGTTGCGCCGGAACCTGGACTTTTTCATCCACGCCATACCCCATATGCGCGACCTGGAAACCCTGCGCATATACCCCTGAGCGAGGCGCATTGATCCCGATGTAACGGCCCTCCTTTTCTTCGACAGCCTCCATTATTTGCTGCGTGCTGTTCAGGAGGCCCCCAAAGGCAATCACCCGCCCCACTTCAACCTGCTGGCGGACGATTTTCCCAATCGCTTTTACCTCTTCGAAGGTTGTCTCACTGAGGTTTCCTGTGATGTTGTAGACCTGCCCTAAATCCGCTTCGAGGTTATCGCCAATCGCGACGGCATCATCCACCAGTAACCAGGATAATTTTCCACCACACCGCGCTGTCTTTCGGCCAGAAGCACGAATGGCCTGTTCGACACGGTCAATGACATGATTAAACGGCATACGAAGCGGTGCGCGCGGACGCGTGCCCAGAATTTCCTGATGTCCCATGAAGGTATCTCCACCTTCATGCTGTAATTCAGCGATACCCCAGACCGCCGTGGGTGAAGGTTGCATGACACCAGGTGCATACCCGAGGGCATTGATCAGCCCGAGTTTTTCAAGGGCCGGCAAACGCAGGTCTGGATAGTGCGCCAGAATATGTCCGCAGGTATTTGCCCCGGTATCCTGAGGCCTGACCAGCGGAACATCCGCCATTGCACCGACACCGAAGCTATCTATCACCAGCACTAAAAATCGCGCCATTACTCCTCCAGAAGATTTCCGAGACTGTCGTAGCGAGCAACAATTTCCGCCGCACCATGCTGAATACCGGACACCAGCACCACATCACTGCGCGTCACAAATATTTGTGTACGGAAACAAAACACGACCGCGCTACCAACTGGGAATTCCCCCCTCAAAGGCAGGTAGTAGTCGATACTGCTGTCATCGATGTCGTTCAGTTGCGCATCGCTGGCAATGTCATTGCCAGGTGCAAAGATCAGGGCATTTTTCGCGTGACCACGCCGGTAATAGCCCCCTCCGTAGCAATAGCTACTCCCCTGAAAGCAATGTGAAACTTCAGTCAACCACAGCATGGCAATACGCTCTGGTTGAGTCCCCTGCTGGTTAGAGGGGATCGTCCCGGTCAATGCATGACCAGGCTCGGCGTGCGTCACACCAAAGGTCGCCAGTTGCGGGAGCGACGAGCAACTGGTTGCTGAAGGGGCGTTAAGCTGCTCTATCGTAACGCCGGCATCCTCCAGTTGACGGCGGGCAGCAAGCAGCGAATGTAAATTAGGGGTTGGACGTGTTTCACCCAATGTTTCATCCCAGAGAAGGCAAGGAAAATGCGTGAGACCGATCAGGCGAATGCCAGGTAAATGCTGAATTTCATGCAATACATCGTTCAGGCAGGCCAACGAAAACCCGCTTTCCTGGCCTGGATAGAGAAAATCGTTATCGCCATACACTTTGAGCATGACCGCCTGGACAGTATCAAGTTCGACTGCAGCGACAGACACTTCTCGCGCTTTTTCCAGTGAGAACAGCGTAATAACGTCCGTACCTTGCGCGACGGCGTCTTTAACCTGCTGTGAAGGGATCTGAACCAAATGCCCCTGATGCGCTATGGGCAAACCAGCTCGTCGCATCACCCGGCTCTCTTTGTAATCCACCACCACAATGCCTTCATAGCCCAGGGACAGCAGTTTCTCTGCCAGCCATGGATTGCGCCCAATTTGCTTGGTCATCAGATACAAGGTGATGCCGTGCTGACGGGCCACATCAAGCAGGCGTTTACCATTTGCCAGCACCTGATCAACATCGATCACCCAACTATCAGGTGCAATTTTTCCTTGCTGCCAGAGCCGAACAGCCTCCGCTATCAGCCCCGGATTCTGATGTTTCAATGCCTGTATAAACATCGCTATACCTCAGTTCCTTTTCTTACTTTAAATATTCATTTTTTTGAATATTTAAAGTGCAATAACACCCTTCACACCATCAGCGCTGCGCTGCTTCCTGACCAGCCATCCACAATCCATACAGATTTGCCAGCAAATACCCTTCTTCAGCGGTATGAAGCTCGACGGAAAATTCCCCAAGGAGGAGATGGTGGGTCTGCAAAATGGCTTGCCAGTGCGGCGACTGAACAAGTTCGTCATAAAGCTCCGCATCAAGCGGAGCAATGACATCACCACGACGACTTCGCATCAGGGCATTTGCCATATGCGTCACGACCATTTCGCCCTGTTCAGTAAAGACCGGTAAACCCCACTCTTGCGCCATCCGTGAAACCACCCGGACCATGCCGTCGCGAATATCCCTGTCGATAACCCCTGCCTCGCAAAGCAGGTTAAGTCTGTTTTCCATTGAAGATGCCTTAATAACTTGGTTCTCGTTCACCGTTCACCACACTTTGTTGATGGGCGAGCAGTGCCTGCTTATCAACAACAGTTCGTAATAAATGCTGCATTGGGTAGTCATCTTTGCGAGTCAAAATGACCGCTTCGGTGGCCTGCAAAAAACGTGGATCATTGGTTAACGGCGTCGCTTCCAGTCCAAGTAACGCAAGCTCCGCGTCTGCCACCACGTTCCAGATAACCGCATCAACATCCCCTTTCACAATACGTTGCAGGCTTTCGTGGTAAGAGAGGTTGATCAACTCAACATCGCGATGGCCAAAACAGGCTTCGGTCATGATTTTTTGGTCCGCAGAGCGATTATCCAGCCCAACCCGACGCACTGTGCCGGACTCTCCTTTACGACAAATCAGTTGATGCTCACCAACGTATGTATGAGGACCAAGCTCCAGGACCATGCTCAATCCGCTCTGCGCAAGATAACTTTCTGCCGCAAGGCGAGAGACAACGGCCATGTCATACACGCCATTTAACAAACATTCGACACGGATATCTGCCCCGCGCATATGCGCATAATAAAAAGGGATCCCGTCAAACTGCGCTTTTAACCCGCTCGCCAACCCTTCATATAAGCGGGTATAGGGCAACGGCATGGCACACACGACATTGTTGATATCAACGTGTGACAGTAGCAGCTTATTGTCCATCTCCACCAGGAAACTGCCATTTCGCCCGCGCCGTTCGATGCGAATAGCGCCAGACAACTCAAGCGTTTTCAGTGCCGCCTGAGTCAGCCCGACGGATGAGTCACACTCTCCGGCAAGCTCATCAATCGTTTTCAAACGATTACCGCGTCTCTCACCTAGCAGGTAGCGGGCCAGGGTGGTCAGTACCATCCCCTCTTTTTTGATAAACGTTCGGCGCATTTTTAATTTTCAGTAAAGTGAATATTTATATCTTCATTAAAATGAAAATATAACTCAAGATCGATATGGCAAAACGGCGAGATGCTTCACAGATTTCGCCGGAGACCATTTGGGATAACTGCCCGGCAGAGACAAAAAAACCGGGAATTTCCCGGTTTTTTTCATCGTGCCAGAGCTTAGGGCTTCGCCACAAAACCAATCGCTTCGTAAACCGCTTTCAGCGTTTCAGACGCACGCGCACTCGCTTTATCTGCGCCGTCTTTCATCACTTTTTGCAGGAAGGCTTCGTCGTTACGGAAACGGTTATAACGTTCCTGCAACTCGGTCAGCATGCCGGACACCGCATCCGCCACTTCGCCTTTCAGGTGACCATACATCTTGCCTTCGAAGTGCTGTTCCAGCTCAGGGATGCTACGACCGGTTACACCAGAGAGAATATCCAGCAAGTTGGACACGCCCGCTTTGTTCTGCACGTCATAACGAACAACAGGTGGCTCGTCTGAATCGGTTACGGCACGTTTAAGCTTTTTCACCACCGACTTCGGATCTTCCAGCAAACCAATAACGTTGTTGCGGTTATCGTCGGATTTGGACATCTTCTTGGTCGGCTCCAGCAGCGACATTACGCGTGCGCCAGATTTTGGAATGAACGGCTCTGGTACTTTGAAGATATCGCCATAAATCGCATTGAAGCGCTGGGCAATATCACGGCTCAACTCCAGATGCTGTTTCTGATCTTCGCCCACAGGAACCTGGTTGGTCTGATACAGCAGAATATCTGCCGCCATCAGGACCGGGTAATCAAACAGGCCAGCATTGATGTTTTCAGAGTAGCGCGCTGATTTGTCTTTGAACTGAGTCATACGGCTCAGCTCGCCAAAATAGGTATAGCAGTTCAGCGCCCAGCCCAGTTGCGCGTGCTCTGGCACATGAGACTGAACGAAAATGGTGCTTTTCTCAGGATCGATACCGCATGCCAGATAGAGCGCCAGAGTATCCAGCGTGGCTTTACGCAGTTTCTCAGGGTCCTGACGTGCGGTGATGGCATGCAGATCCACGATGCAATAGATGCAGTGATAGTCATCCTGCATGTTCACCCACTGACGCAGCGCACCCATGTAGTTACCAATGGTCAATTCACCTGACGGCTGTGCGCCACTAAAAACGATGGGCTTAGTCATTTTTTAATTCCTGATTTTCACTGTGCGAGAGCCCGAGCACGGGCAATAAATCTTTGAAGTGGTCGAACACCAGGTCCGGCTCACTCAGCGTGATGGCTTCACCGTAGTTGTAGCCATAAGTCAGACCAACGGAGAGACTCCCCGCGGCCTTAGCTGCCAGAATATCATTGCGCGAATCACCGACAAAGAGCAGCTCCGCAGGTGCTAAGGATAATTTTCCAGCGACCAGGAGAATCGGTTCCGGATGCGGTTTTTTATTCTGAACATCATCCCCCCCGACGATCACTGAGAAGTATTTCGCAATATCCAGAGCGCCCAGCAAGGGTGCAACAAACGGCGTGGGCTTGTTGGTAACCAGCGCCATTGGAATACCATTCGCGCGTAATGTGCTCAGCGTTTCGACAACATCCGGGAACAAAAAGCTCCCCTCTTCAACCGTTTCTTCATAGTAACGGTCGAACAATTTACGCAGTACGCGTTGCTGTTCTTCCTGTGGGATGTCCGCGTGGTCAACGCCGGGTTTCCCCTGCGCTGCACGTAAGATTGCACGCTCCTGACGCGCCCAGGTCAGCGCGCGTTCCATCAACACATCTGCACCGTTACCAATCCAGGTCACGACGCGATCTTCACCCGCAACAGGAAGCTCAAGCGCATACAGCGCCTGGTCTACCGCGCTGGTTAAACCTGGCGCGCTGTCCACCAGCGTACCATCGAGGTCAAAGGCTACACCTCGGATTGCCCGCAATTTATCCATGACTTACCTTTGCCAGTTCCCGGCGCATTTCATCAATGACTTTTTTGTAATCCGGCTGATCAAAAATCGCGGAGCCCGCAACAAACATATCCGCGCCCGCTGCCGCAATTTCACCGATATTGTTCACCTTAACGCCACCATCGACTTCCAGACGAATGTCATAGCCAGACTCATCAATACGACGACGCACTTCACGCAATTTGTCCAGGGTGTGAGGAATAAACGACTGCCCTCCGAAACCTGGGTTAACGGACATCAGCAGGATCACATCCAGCTTATCCATCACATAGTCGAGATAGCTCAGCGATGTTGCAGGATTAAACACCAGCCCCGCCTTACACCCGTGCTCTTTAATCAGTTGCAGAGTGCGATCGACATGCTCAGAAGCTTCAGGGTGGAAGGTAATAATGCTCGCACCGGCAGCAGCAAAATCGGGAACAATGCGGTCCACCGGCTTTACCATCAAATGAACGTCAATCGGCGCAGTGATACCGTAGCTACGCAGCGCCTTAAGCACCATCGGGCCGATGGTCAGGTTGGGTACGTAGTGGTTATCCATAACGTCGAAATGGACGACATCCGCACCTGCCTCAAGGGCTTTCGCGGTGTCTTCACCAAGACGGGCAAAATCGGCCGACAGAATTGAGGGAGCAATCAAAAACTGTTTCATCCGCATCTCCTTGAAATGTGTTTACCGGCGGGCAAAACGGCTCAGGGTCGATAAAGAGCCAGCAGTTCGTCCACCTTTTTACGTGTGCCGCCATTGCTGCTAATGCTGCGCCGCACCTTAACCTGAAAGTGCTTCGCGGCTTTGTACCATTCGCGCGTATCCGGCGTATCATGATTCGAAATTAACACTGGTATTCTTTTGCTGACCAGCTTTTCCGCCATCTCAGCCAGACGGGCCTGCTCTGCCGGGCTGAAACTGTTGGTGTGATAAGCGGTAAAATTCGCCGTCGCAGACAAAGGGGCATAAGGCGGGTCACAGTAAACCACTGAGTTTACATCTGCCTGATCCATGCACTCTTCGTATGAGAGGCAAAGAAACTCCGCATTCTGCGCTTTTTCAGCAAAGTGATACAACTCAGCCAGTGGGAAATAGGGGCGCTTATAACGACCAAAAGGAACGTTAAACTCACCGCGCAAATTATACCGGCAGAGCCCATTGTAGCCATGGCGATTAAGATACAGGAACAACAACGCTCGTCGGAACGGATCCTGACTCTGATTAAACTCAGTGCGGAATTGATAGTACACATTTGGATCATTGGTCTCAGGCGTAAACAATTTACGCGCCTCGTCGACATACTCGTCGGTACGCAGCTTCACAATGTTATAGAGACTAATGAGGTCACTGTTGATATCCGCAAGGATATAACGCGAAAAATCGGTGTTCAGAAACACCGATCCCGCCCCTACGAAGGGCTCGATAAGGCACTCGCCTTTTGGCAGGTGTTTTTTAATATCGTCGAGCAGGGGGTATTTCCCCCCTGCCCATTTCAGAAAAGCGCGATTTTTTTTCATGCTGACTAACTGATTACACCTTCTCCGGCTGTGGAGAAAGCTCCGACAGCATCCTGCGCTTTAAACATTACTTCAGATCGGCCTGAACCTGATGAATCGGTTTCGCCCACGGGTTTTTCGCCTGAACATCAGCAGGCAGAGCGGCAACAGCGCGTTTTGCTTCATCTTTCGACGCATAAACGCCACTCACCAGCACATACCATGGCTGCCCGTTACGGCTTGTCTGATAAACAACGTAGTTTTTCAGGTTCGATTTCTTCGCCCAACTGTTGAGGTTGTCATAGTTGGAAGAACTGCTCAGCTGTAGCGTGTAATTGCTGGAAGGCGCAGATTTCAGAGAACCAACATTGCCCGCTGTTTTTCCTGCCGCCGTGCCGGAAGTTGTGGCGGTTGCTGCTGGCGCAGCTGTTGCTACAGGCGCTGTTGCGGTAGATGTGGCTTTCGGCGCTGTCTGCGTTATTGGCGCTTTTGCCGGTTCGCTAACCGTTGCCGTTTCAGTGTGTTTCGGCTGAACCACCGTCTTCACTTCAGGTGCTTTTGCAACAGTTTGCGGTTTGGTTTCGCGTTTCGGCTCAATCACAACCTGTTTGCGTTCCTGACGAGGGGCAACCTGAGTCTGGGTTTGACGTGGTTTGTTTTCCGTTGCTACGGTTTGCTGCTGCGTATTACCACCACGAATTGGCGCAACCGTTGCAGGTTCAGTCGGCAGCGTGGAGTTAGCCACCACGTTGTTCACCTGCTCCTGATTCTGCGGCTGAGTCAGGGCGTTATTCAGATCTCCCTGAACTTCAACGCGTTGTTGGCCTTCTGGCACGGCAGGCGTCTGGCCCTGAGTCGGGGTAGAAGAGACAGGCGGCAGGGAAACATCCTGCGGTGTCGGCGTGGTATTTCCTGCCGTCTGGTCGGCGGAGGTTATACCTGGGGCTGACTGCGCTCCATTGGCTTGATCGGCAGCATTATCAGAAAGATTAATGCTCTTCTCGGTCGACGCTGTTGGCGCGCCAGAATTTGTTGACGGGGCTTTCAGTGCTGAGCCGATACCAATGATCAGCAGCAACAAAACTAAAACACCAAGTCCCATCATGATGTATTGGCGAGAAGCTGGCGCTTTCGCTACCGCTTTTTTACGTTTACGTGGGCGACGCTCTACAGGCTCTTCGTCCATTGAACCTTCTTCAGACTCATAACCCTCTTCTTCTCGCTCATCACGCACGTTGCGACTGCGTGACGGTCGACGATCGTCTGCATCTAGATCAACATCGTCAAAGTTGATCTGTGGCTCGTTATCACGTTCTGAAGATTGACGAGAACGACCAGTACGACGATCGCTGGGATCGGGTTTCAGCTCGTCTTCTGGTTTGAATTCATCCATTTAACACCCCACTCAAAGGCTTATGCTAACGACTTTGCATTTCACCTGAAGCTAAAAGACCACCTTTTACAGCGGCCTGACCTTTCTAGTTGTTACGCCTGCTGACAATCAGCGATAGCGCCAAGAACGACATCGTGCGGTACTCCACCGCGAACTTCACTCTTCCCTATTGCAAGTGGGAGCACCAGACGCATCTCACCTGCCAATACTTTTTTATCGCGCATCATGTGGGGTAAATACGCGTGTGCAGACATTTCCTGCGGTCCTGCCACCGGTAGGCCTGCACGCTCAAGCAACGTAATGATGCGCTGCGTTTCTTCCGGTTTGAACTGGCCCAAACGCTCAGAAGCACGAGCAGCCATAACCATGCCAGCAGCGACAGCTTCTCCATGAAGCCAATTGCCGTAGCCCATTTCGGCTTCAATCGCGTGACCAAACGTATGCCCCAGATTCAGTAAAGCACGTAAGCCGGTTTCACGCTCGTCTGCTGCCACAACTTCAGCCTTCAACTCACAACAACGACGAATACAATATGCCAGTGCCTGCCCGTCAAGGCGCAGCAAGGCATCCATGTTGTCTTCGAGCCAGAGGAAAAACTCAGCATCAAGAATAATGCCGTATTTGATCACTTCAGCAAGTCCTGAAGCCAGTTCACGCTTCGGCAATGTTTTTAGACAGTCGAGATCCACCACCACCGATGCGGGCTGGTAGAACGCGCCTATCATATTTTTGCCAAGCGGATGGTTGACTGCGGTTTTGCCGCCAACAGAAGAGTCGACTTGCGACAACAGCGTAGTGGGAATCTGGATGAAGCGCACACCACGTTGATAACTTGCGGCTGCAAACCCCGTCAGATCGCCAACAACACCGCCGCCCAGGGCAAGCAGTGTCGTATCGCGACCATGCGGTTTTTGCAAAAGTGCGGTAAAGACGGTATCGAGCACCGTCAGGCTTTTATACTGCTCGCCATCAGGCAGAATCACACTGTCAACCTTCACTCCTGCTTGTTCAAGCAGACGGCGAATGCGGTCGAGATAAAGCGGAGCCAGTGTCTCATTGGTGACCAACATTGCCTGGTCACCCGCTTTCAGTGGTAAGAAGGAAGCTGGATCGTTAAACAAACCAGCCGCGATGGTGATAGGGTAACTACGTTCCCCGAGAGTAACTGTAATCCTCTCCATGACGCGACATCCACCTTAATTGCTTATACCCGCAGGCGAGTGTATATAAAGCCAGAATCAGTTGCTTTCCAGCATATGAATAATCTGGTTTGCAACCACTTTAGCGCTCTGATCGTCAGTACGAATGGTCACATCAGCAATCTCTTCGTACAGAGGATTGCGTTCACCGGCCAGGGCTTCCAGGACTTCGCGCGGAGGCGTTTCAACTTGCAGCAGCGGGCGCTTTTTATCGCGCTGCGTACGTGCCAGCTGTTTTTCGATGGTCGTCTCAAGATAGACCACAACGCCACGGGCGGAGAGACGGTTGCGGGTTTCGCGAGATTTTACAGAACCGCCGCCTGTCGCCAGTACGATGCCCTGTTTTTCCGTAAGTTCATTGATAACTTTTTCTTCTCTGTCACGGAAACCTTCTTCGCCTTCTACATCGAAGACCCAGCCCACATCAGCTCCGGTTCGTTTCTCAATCTCTTGATCAGAATCGTAAAATTCCATATTGAGTTGTTGAGCTAACTGACGCCCAATAGTGCTTTTGCCGGCACCCATAGGCCCAACCAGAAAGATATTGCGTTTCTCTGCCATTTTTTCGGTACTACTAAGACTATTCGTTAATGGTAATCCCCGCTTCGCAAACACCCAGCGTAGCAGGACATGAACTGAAACCTCATATGCAATAGAGCGAGAGTCAGACTGAAAATTATCTCAATACTCCGGCTTGTTTGGCAACTGATTAAATCACCGCACCCGACGCATAAGGCAACAAGACGTAAGTCAGACTCAAATCGGTACTCCTTGTAAGCTAATTCATGCCCCACGTCAAACATCTGCAACAAACTGAATGCAAAATCATTGCGGGGATCGTTTCCCATCAGTGAATACCGACCAGACGTGGTGTAATAAACACCACAAGCTCTCGTCGTTCATTGTCTTTCCCGTCATGGCTAAAAAGAGGTCCAATCCAGGGGATTTTCCCCAGTCCAGGCACACTATCGCTCCCGGTTTTGTTCTTTTGCGAGAAAATACCGCCCAGTGCCAAAGTTTCTCCGTTTTTTACCTCAACTTGTGTTTCAATTTCTTGTTTATCAATTGCCAGCGTCTCGCCATCCGCTTGTTGCAACACCTGTCCCGGCATATTTTCACTGATGTGTAATTTTAACCGCACACGTCCGCCGGGTAATACTACAGGCGTGACTTCCATGCCCAGGACGGCCTCTTTGAACTCCACAGAGGTAGCACCACTCTCTCCACTGGAAACCTGGTACGGGATTTCGCTGCCCTGCTTAATACTGGCGGGTTGCATATGGGATGCCAGCAACCGCGGACTGGCGATAATTTCCAGCTGTTGCTTCTGTTCCAGTGCCGACAGTTCCAGATCCAGCAATCTGCCGTTGATTCGCCCAATATTAAAGCCGACGTGTGTCGTGGCACTGGCAACCGATAAATCCGCGCCCAGCGTCGTCATTTTCCCTACGTTACCTGACTGTGTCGCCTCGGCGAGATTCCATTTCACGCCCAGCTCACGCAGGCTTTTTTCGTTAATCGTCACAATATGCGCCGCCAGTTCCACCTGTTCGACAGGCACATCCATCTGTCCAGCCCAATGCTGTAGCGCATCCTGTACCGTTTGATTATCACGCACCAACAACCGGTTGGTGCGTTTATCAACGGACAACGCCCCCTTTGGACTAAGCAATTTTTCTGCAGATTTTTGCAGTTCCACAGCATCGGCATAAGACAGGGAAATAGCACGTGATACCAGGGGAGCGTTGAGCTGACGCGTTGCCTGCTCCTGTTCCTTGCGGGCCAGTTGATCACGCTGCCATGCCGCCGTGTGGACATAAAAAATCCCCCCTTCCTCGCGCAGAATAAGCCCAGCACTTGATACAACCGTGTTTA
Organism: Enterobacter sp. RHBSTW-00994; assembly: GCF_013782625.1. Lineage (NCBI taxonomy): Bacteria > Pseudomonadati > Pseudomonadota > Gammaproteobacteria > Enterobacterales > Enterobacteriaceae > Enterobacter > Enterobacter sp. RHBSTW-00994. The sequence continues at coordinate 4,440,471 of NZ_CP056199.1, forward strand.
ACGCCTGCCGCCAGGGGACGCGGGTTAAAGAGAGCGAAAGTGAGCCGCTCACATCAGGTGACACCACTAGATTTCGATTTTCTTGCGCCACCAACGCTTGCAGTACCTGGGCTACCGGAACATCATCCACCGCGAGCGTGACCGGCGTTGGTTTTGCTATTGCTATTGGTACGCTGAGCACCATCAGTAAGAGCGTTATCCTTGTTTTCATTCGTTTTCGTTCCTTCTCGTTGCCACTGCCATCGAGCGGGGTCACACGTTACGCCAACGTCAACAACCATCTCGCGTTCATTGATGGATATCACTCGCCATCCCACAGGAAGATGTTCATCTTTTCTGACACGATGCCAGCGCTTTTGCCCATCCTGCAAAATGCCAACCGTCGTGATGCCTTCTACCATCCCCTGATAACGCCACTGGGCTAGCTGCCCTGCCGCACAGAGATCATCTGGCGGGTGGAAAGGGTCACGCATCCCTGTTAGTACCACCACTGAACACAAAATCAGGTATCGCGTGCTAATTCGCATCGTTTTGCTCCAGCTGTACACTCAGGCGCAGCAACGAACCTTCCGGAGCTAACGTAAATGCGCTGACCTTCACATCCCTCAAGGCAAGGCGAGAAAACACCTCAGGGATCTGCTCCCAACCGGCATCCAACACCAGCTCACCTCCTCCCTGCCTCGGCCTCCAGTGAACAAGCCTTGTACCCTCTGCCTGGAATTCCAGTGGAGAGAACGGCCGCTCCCTTCCCGGTACAGTGGCCTTCAACTGGGTTGTCTGACGTATTGCCCCTGGCCACTTCGATGCGTTGACGTGCAAGGCATTTATCACCTGCGTATTGAGCCTGATAATCTCCGTGTGTATGGGTCTGACCAGCAGCAAATAGGCGATGAGCACCGTCGTGCTTGTGCCAACACACCAGAGAAAGAGCCGTGTACATGGGCGACATTCACACCAGCGTTGAACGAGTTCATGCATCCGTTACCCTCGCTTTTTTAGCTGAAAAGTAAATGCCCAGCGCCCCTGATTATCCTGGAGTAGTGCTCCCGCAGGTCCTGGAGTAAAACCCTCGATCTTGCTGAGTACGACATTCATCCCAGAAAGTACTGGAAGTGTTGTCGCATACCCCGTCAAAATCAGTGAAGGTGGTTGATAACGCAGTTGCGTAAGCCAGGCCTGTGACGGAATGATGTGCGCCAGCGAAAGCAGTGCAGGCGGCCATACCTGCGTTGGAAACCACTTATCAACATCAGGTTGAGCCACGTCCTGCTCGCGCATCAGCCTCGCTTCAAGCCGGTTTTGTACTGTCTGAATACCTGATAACTCACGCTGTAAAACGTGTCGGGAGTGAATGTCCCCAACTCTTAAACTCACCATTAGCATCAGCACAATCGACAGGGAACCTGCAAACATCAGCCCCCAGAAACGTACACAGTGGGCTTGCTGATACTGTCGCCAGGGCAAGAGATTCATCGTTCTCACGCGAATACCTCACTCATTGCCAGTGCCAGCGCGACTGTAAATTCAGCACCACATTCAGGTAATGGCGGCTGACACCGTGACAACGTGCTCCACGGGTCCTGACCCTGAGCATCAAAAAAAGCGATATCGTCGCTGGAGAGCGCCAGTCGCGCGGCAAGCTCCGAAAGGTTTGCCGCCTGATGACGCTCCCGTCGCCCCCACTGATGGCGCATCGCCCATAGCCACTGATGCTCATCACGCCAGGCGACACACTGCGCAGGTTCAACAACAGGGAGCAAATTCGCCAACGCGCTGGCGTCCGGAGTAATGGAAGCCAGCCGCAAACGCAGCGTTTTAGCCAGTGATAACAGCGTTGCCACCTCTTTGTTTTGCGCAGCAGTGACATGAAACGCGCGGCTAAAGGTATCTTGTGAATAATCAAAACACAGTGTTTGGGCTGGCATCTCCAGCTCCCGCGATAGCGCTGACCCCAGCCATGCCACCTTCTCGCTATCGCGTAAGGCGAGAGCTGGCCCCGAAAATGTCTTTTGCAGAGTTCGGGCGGCCGGAAAAGCCAGAAACACCCGATGGTAATACGGCAACATCTGTCGCCAGCGTTTCAACGCTTCAACCAATTGTTCTGGCTTGAGAATTTGTCCCTCACGGATAATGCCTTCTGCCAGAGGGATATCCCACCAGCGGCGCAGGCTCCATGCTGCCTGTTCTCTGGTCAGTGCCACTATGCGCACCTTATCGTGTTGAATATGAACGCCCGTTTGCCATGTTTTGAAAGCCATGCTTCACGATCTCCTTATCGCCCGTCAGGTTGACGGCTCTATCAATGCATCAGGCTTGCCTTTATACTACCGCGCGATTGTTTATAAACTGCCCAAGTGAAACCAAATGGGAAATCTCCGGTGAAGTTCGTAAAGTATTTATTGATCCTTGCAGTCTGTTGCATTCTGCTGGGAGCAGGCTCGATTTATGGTTTGTACAAATATATTGAGCCGCAGCTACCTGATGTCGCCACACTTCGTGATGTGCGCCTCCAGATCCCAATGCAGGTCTATAGCGCCGATGGCGAGCTGATGGCGCAATATGGCGAAAAACGCCGTATCCCATTGACCTTAAAACAAATACCACCAGTCATGGTGAAAGCCTTTATCGCGACGGAAGATAGCCGTTTTTACGAGCATCATGGTGTCGATCCGGTAGGGATTTTCCGTGCTGCCAGCGTTGCACTGTTCTCTGGTCATGCGTCACAGGGGGCGAGTACGATTACGCAGCAATTAGCGCGTAACTTCTTCCTCAGCCCTGAAAAGACGCTGATGCGTAAGATCAAAGAGGTGTTCCTTGCGATCCGTATTGAACAGTTGCTGAGCAAAGACGAGATCCTTGAGCTTTACCTCAACAAGATCTATCTCGGTTACCGTGCCTATGGTGTTGGAGCCGCGGCGCAGGTTTACTTTGGTAAGCCGATCGAACAGCTCACGCTGAGCGAAATGGCAACCATTGCCGGTCTGCCAAAAGCACCATCGACATTTAACCCGCTCTATTCGCTGGATCGGGCAACAGCGCGCCGTAACGTCGTGCTGTCGCGTATGCTGAGTGAAGGCTATATCAGCCAGACGGAGTACGATCAGGCTCGCAATGACGTGATCGACGCCAATTACCATGCCCCGGAAATTGCCTTCTCCGCACCGTATCTCACCGAAATGGTTCGCCAGGATATGGTGAGTCGCTATGGTGAGAATGCTTATGAAGATGGCTATCGCATTTACACCACCATCACCCGTAAAGTTCAGCAGGCAGCACAGCAGGCAGTACGCAATAACGTGATGGATTACGACATGCGTCACGGCTATCGCGGCCCATCAAATGTGTTGTGGAAAGTGGGTGAAAGTGCGTGGGATAGCAAAAAAATTACCGATTCGTTAAAAACACTCCCAACCTACGGGCCACTCTTACCCGCAGTGGTGACCAGAGCTGATCCACAAGAAGCGATTGCCATGATGGCAGACGGTACATCCGTTTCCCTGCGTATGGATGGCATTCGCTGGGCACGTCCGTACCGCTCCGACACGTTGCAGGGGCCAACCCCACGCAAAGTGACCGATGCCGTCCAGACCGGGCAGCAAATCTGGGTGCGTCAGGTTGGCGATGCCTGGTGGCTGGCACAAGTGCCAGATGTGAACTCCGCGCTGGTTTCTATCAACCCTCAGAACGGGGCGGTGATGGCGCTGGTTGGTGGGTTCGATTTCAACCAGAGCAAATTTAACCGTGCCACGCAGGCGCTGCGTCAGGTTGGCTCTAACATTAAACCATTCCTGTACACTGCCGCGATGGACAAAGGTTTAACGCTCGCCAGTATCCTTAACGATGTGCCGATTTCCCGTTGGGATGCAGGCGCGGGTTCAGACTGGCAACCGAAGAACTCTCCAGCAGAATATGCAGGGCCAATTCGTCTTCGCCAAGGTCTGGGACAGTCGAAAAACGTGGTAATGGTACGTGCGATGCGCGCTATGGGCGTCGACTACGCAGCGGAATATCTGCAACGCTTTGGATTCCCGGCACAGAACATTGTGCATACCGAATCGCTGGCGCTGGGTTCCGCTTCCTTTACGCCGTTGCAGGTCGCCAGGGGTTACTCGGTAATGGCAAACGGTGGATACCTGGTCGACCCTTACTACATCAGTAAAATCGAGAACGATCAGGGGGGCGTCCTCTTCGAAGCAAAACCGAAGATCGCCTGTGCGGAGTGTGATATTCCGGTGATCTACGGTGATACGCCAAAATCCAACGTGCTTGAAAACAAGGATATGGAGGATGTGGCGATATCGCAGGAACAGCAAAACGCTGTCGTACCTCAGCCTCAGTTAGAACAGGCCAACCAGGCACTGGTCGCTCAGAGTGCTGCCCAGGAGTACGCACCCCATGTGATTAACACACCACTCTCTTTCCTGATTAAGAGCGCGCTGAATACCAACATCTTTGGTGAGCCGGGCTGGCAGGGGACGGGCTGGCGTGCGGGACGCGATTTACAGCGTCACGACATTGGCGGCAAAACAGGGACGACAAACAGTTCGAAAGATGCGTGGTTCTCCGGTTACGGACCGGGTGTGGTGACATCTGTCTGGATCGGGTTTGACGATCACCGGCGTGATTTGGGACGAACTACCGCATCCGGGGCGATTAAGGATCAGATATCGGGTTACGAAGGTGGCGCTAAAAGCGCACAACCAGCCTGGGATGCGTATATGAAAGCGGTTCTGGACGGTGTACCTGAACAACCGTTGACGCCACCGCCGGGTGTCGTCACGGTGAATATCGACAGAAGCACCGGGCAACTTGCCAATGGTGGTAACAGCCGACAGGAATATTTCATCGAAGGTACACAGCCAACCACACAGGCGGTACATGAGGTGGGAACTGAGTTGATTGACAACGGCGAGACGCACGAGCTGTTTTAAAGACTGGAATGCCCGGAGAACTCCGGGCAGGAAAATCACAGGCCGGGTAAGGCGTAGTCGCTACCCGGCTTTTTTACGGGCTACAAACGCCCCTGATCTTTCAACCACTCGCGAACCAGGAACAATGCACTCACGTTACGTGCTTCGTTGAAATCCGGGTCTTCCAGCAAATCCAGCAAATGCGCCAGTGGCCAACGCACCTGTGGCAGCGGTTCGGGTTCATCCCCTTCCAGCGATTCCGGGTAGAGGTCTTCCGCCACCACGATATTCATTTTGCTGGAAAAATAGGAGGGAGCCATACTCAGTTTTTTCAGGAATGAGAGTTCTTTTGCACCAAACCCAACCTCTTCTTTCAGCTCACGGTTTGCGGCTTCAAAAACCGTTTCACCGGGATCAATAAGCCCTTTTGAGAACCCCAGTTCGTAAGATTCCGTGCCCACAGCATATTCGCGGATCAAAATGAGATGGTCATCGATGATAGGAATGATCATGACCGCTTCACGCGATGACGGGCGCATGCGTTCATAAACGCGACGCACACCGTTGCTGAACTCCAGGTCCACACTTTCAACATTAAACAGCCGCGATTTCGCAACAGTTTCAACATTCAGAATGGTGGGTTTTTGTAAGGGTTTGCTCATCTTTGATGGGTCTTTGCTGTGAGAACTGGCCTCATTGTGCGATATGCTGCACGGTTTCGGCAATGTCAATTGTTCTTTATTTACATTTATGCAACGTACCAAGAATCAATCCTCATTTCAAAACAAAAGTCAAGAGGTTGAAATAATTCCAGGAATTTGCTGATATCGCGCCATGTCAGGCTTTGCTATTATCTGCGATCACTGGGATGCGCTTCAAAATGCTCAAGTTCGACTCCATACTTGCCGATAGCCAACCACAGACTCTCATTCATTGTTAAAGGTGCAACTGACTACACCTATAAGATAAGTAAGATGGGGAAAGCATGAGCACCATTTTGATTTTTTTCGCTGCTATGCTGGCCTGCGCATTGCTTGCAGGGTGGGTATACAGGCGTCGCGTACAGCGTCAATATCGACTACCCTTTTTAAATGCGTTTGCGGGCGCGACGACCCGCAAGCTCTCGCCGGAAGAACGCAGCACTGTTGAACAGTATCTCGATACCCTTAACCAGGCACAGTTGGCCCCTGGATTGACCGGCGCGAGTGCCGCCCCTGTGTCTCTGAATTTGAACGCACAAAGCGACACCGTACTGTGCGTGACGCGCTCGATCACGCGCTACGGCATCACCACCGATGATCCCAACAAATGGCGTTACTATCTCGACTCCGTCGAGGTACATCTGCCGCCGTTCTGGGAGCAATACATCAATGACGAAAACAGCGTAGAGCTCATTCATACTGATTCCCTGCCGCTGGTCATTTCCCTTAACGGTCATACACTCAACGAATATGTTCAGGAAGCGCCACGCTTTGCTCTGGAACGAGCAAGCTCCACGCAAGCCTCTATTCGTGGTGAAGAGACCGAACAGATTGAGCTGCTGAATATTCGTCAGGAAACCCATGAGGAGTACGCTCTGAGTCGACCTGATGGCATTCGGGAAGCGGTACTGATTGTCGCTGCTTTCCTGCTGTTTTTCTTCTGTCTGCTCACTCCTGATGTCTTTGTTCCCTGGCTTGCAGGCGGTGCGGTGCTGCTGATGGCGGCAGGACTGTGGGGCCTGTTTGCCCCCCCTGCTAAAAACACCTTGCGCGAAATCCACTGCCTGAGGGGGACGCCGAAACGCTGGGGGTTGTTTGGCGAGAACGATCAGGAACATGTCAACAATATCTCACTCGGTATTATCGACCTCATCTATCCCCGTCACTGGCAACCGTGGATTGTCCAGGATCTTGGGCACAAAACTGATGTCGATATTTATCTCGATCGCCATGTCGTTCGGCAAGGGCGGTTTTTATCCCTACACGATGAAGTGAAAAACTTCCCTCTCCAGCACTGGCTTCGCAGTACCGTCATTGCCGGGGGAGCGGCAACGGTGCTGGCTATGTTGATTGCCTTTGTACCGCTCGACATGCCCATTAAATTTACCCTGTCGTGGATTAAAGGAGCACAGACCGTCGAAGCAACCAGCGTAAAACAGCTTGAAGAGGCGGGTGTGAGAGTCGGCGATACGCTGCAACTGAAAGGAACCGGCATGTGTAATATTCATGCTCCAGGTTCCTGGAACACTCGCCAGACCTCGCCGTTTACGCCATTCGACTGCTCGCAAATCATCTGGAATGATGCGCCGCCTTTACCGCTGCCAGAGTCAGATGTCGTCGGTAAAGCGACCGCACTTACCCAAACGGTGAGCCGCCAGTTGCACCCTAAACCTGACGATGATTCCCGCGTCAGCCCGGCGTTGCGCTCTGCGATTCAGAAATCAGGCATGGTCCTGCTGGATGATTTTGGCGAGATCGTCCTGAAAACGCAGGATTTATGTGCCTCGCCGGATGAATGTATACGGCTTAAAAATGCCCTGGTAAACCTTGGAAACAGTAAAGACTGGGATGCATTGGTAAAACGCGCGGAAGCGGGTCGACTGGATGGCGTGAACGTACTGCTGCGCCCCGTCAGTGCTGAATCACTGGATAATCTGGTAGCAACCTCTACCGCGCCATTCGTGATCCGTGAAACTGCCCGTGCGGCCCAGGCGCTAAACAGCCCAGCACCCGGCGGATTTGTCATCGTAAGCGATGAAGGCAGCGACCTGGTCGATCAACCTTATCCCCAGGTCTCACTTTATGATTACCCGGCCCAGGATCAATGGAACGAGTTTCAACGTCTGGCACAAATGCTGATGCAGACACCGTTCAGCGCCGAAGGGATCGTGACGGGGATCTTTACCGATGCCAACGGTACACGACATATTGATCTACACCGGATGCCCGATAGCGCAGGTTTATGGCGTTATATAGGAACATCCTTGCTGATGTTAGCCATGCTGGCCTGCACTTTCTGGAACGGTTTCATGGCATTGCGTCGCTATCAACGCGCACGTACACGCCAGGCTGAGATCCAGCAATATTACGAAAGCTGTCTCAATCCTAAGCTGATCCCCGCCCCTGATAGCCTGATCGGATAACATCACTGCGCGGCAAGTTATGCTACCCTGTCGCGCACATGTCTTCTGGCTGGAGAGTTCCCCTTTATGCATCTTGATATCGCCTGGCAGGAGGTTGACACCGTCCTGCTGGATATGGACGGCACGCTGCTCGATCTCGCCTTTGATAACTATTTCTGGCAGAAACTCGTGCCAGAAACCTACGGCGAACAGCAGGGTATCTCCCCGGAGGAAGCGCAGGAATTCATTCGCTCGCAATATAGCGCGGTGCAGCATACGCTAAACTGGTACTGTCTCGACTACTGGAGCGAGCGCCTGGGTCTGGATATTTGTGCCATGACTACCGCCCACGGTCCACGTGCCGTACTACGTGCAGATACGGTTCCGTTCCTGGATGCACTGAAAGCGAGCGGAAAACGCCGCATTTTGCTGACTAATGCGCACCCGCATAACCTGGCGGTGAAGCTGGAACATACCGGTCTTGCTTCACACCTTGATTTATTACTTTCCACCCACACATTTGGTTATCCGAAAGAGGATCAGCGGCTGTGGCATGCTGTGGCGGAAAAAACCGGTTTGCAGCCAGGCAGAACGCTGTTCATAGACGACAGTGAACCGATTCTGGATTCCGCAGCAACGTTTGGCATTCGCTATTGTCTGGGCGTCACTAATCCAGATTCCGGCCTTGCTGACAAAAGCTATGTGCGACATCCGGCACTGAACGACTATCGGCAGATGATCCCGACGATGACCATGAAGGAGAGGCCATGAAAGAAAAACCCTCCGACGGGGTAAGGCTGGATAAATGGCTGTGGGCGGCACGCTTTTATAAAACACGCGCCCTCGCACGCGAAATGGTCGATGGTGGCAAAGTGCATTACAACGGGCAGCGCAGCAAGCCGAGTAAGCTTGTTGAACTGAATGCCACCCTGACACTGCGGCAGGGCAATGATGAAAGGACGGTGGTGATTAAAGCCATTACCGAACATCGGCGTCCGGCAACTGAAGCAATCGCGCTTTATGAAGAGACGCCTGAAAGTGTCGAAAAGCGTGAAAAAACCGCGCTGGCGCGCAAGATGAACGCGCTGACCATGCCGCACCCGGATCGGCGTCCGGACAAAAAAGAACGCCGCGAGCTGATGAAATTTAAACACGGTGAGAACGAGTAAGACTCACCTGAAAGAGAGACTATTATGGCCCAACACGACCAATTACACCGCTATCTGTTTGAGCAATTTGCCGTTCGCGGTGAACTGGCTACCGTATCGGAAACCTGGAAACAGATCCTGGAAAACCATAACTACCCGCTGCCGGTAAAAACCCTGTTGGGCGAACTGCTGGTTGCCACCAGCCTGCTGACTGCGACACTGAAATTCGCGGGGGATATCACCGTGCAGCTGCAGGGTGACGGCCCAATGACGCTGGCAGTGATCAATGGCAACAACAACCAACAAATGCGCGGTGTTGCACGCGTTCAGGGCGATGTGCCTGAAGGTGCAGACCTGAAAACACTGGTCGGTAATGGTTACCTGGTGATCACTATTTCTCCGGACGAAGGTGAACGTTATCAGGGGGTTGTCGGGCTGGAAGGCGATACGCTGGCCGCGTGTCTGGAAGATTACTTCATGCGCTCCGAACAGCTCCCGACGCGTCTGTTCATCCGTACGGGTGAAGTGGACGGTCAACCAGCCGCTGGCGGCATGCTGTTGCAGGTTTTACCTGCTCAGGATGCGCAGAGCAACGACTTTGAACATCTGGCTACACTGACAGAAACCATCAAAGCAGAAGAACTTCTGACTCTGCCAGCCAATGAAGTGCTGTGGCGTCTGTATCATGAAGAAGAAGTGACACTCTACGATCCGCAGGATGTGGAATTTAAGTGCACCTGTTCTCGTGAACGTTGCGCTGGCGCACTGAAAACCCTGCCAGATGAAGAGATTGATAGCATCATGGCAGAAGATGGTGAGATTGATATGAACTGCGATTACTGCGGTACACACTTCGTCTTCAATTCGATGGATATCGCCGAGATCCGCAATAACGCCTCTCCGGCGGATCCACAAGTTCACTAACCCCCTGGCCCTCTCCCTATCGGGGAGAGGGTTAAATCGGTCGCACTAGCTGAATCGCTTTTCATCATGTAACTCTTACGTAATTTTCTTACATGTATGCGATTACATTCACATTATCTCCGTTAAATATACCGCGATTTAACCTTTTAAGAACATTTTCCCCACCCAAAAAACGATTCCTGCGATAATCCGTCCTGCTTCGTGACAGGAGTCACAGCGTTTTCCGCAGTAAGGGTTTTGTCCAGATACGTAAATCTATGAGCCCCGTCCCGGTTAACAACCTAAGAACAACCCTACAATTTCAGGCAGTACATATTGGCTAAGGAGCAGTGACATGCGCGTTAAAGGTATAACCCCGCAAGATCTCAAGGCTTATGGCATTCACGACGTCCAGGAACTCGTTTACAACCCCGATTACGATACGCTGTATCAGGAAGAGCTCAATCCAGCACTGGAAGGATACGAGCGAGGTGTGTTGACGAATCTTGGTGCTATCGCCGTCGATACCGGTATTTTTACCGGTCGTTCGCCGAAAGATAAGTATATCGTCCGTGACGAAACCACCCGCGATACGCTGTGGTGGTCAGATAAGGGCAAAGGGAAGAACGATAATAAACCGCTCTCCCCGGAAACCTGGCAGCATCTGAAAGGACTCGTCACTCATCAACTCTCCGGCAAGCGTCTGTTCATTATTGATGCCTTCTGTGGCGCCAATGCCGACACCCGTCTTTCTGTTCGTTTCATCACTGAAGTGGCCTGGCAGGCACATTTCGTGAAAAACATGTTTATTCGCCCAACCGATGAAGAGCTACAGGATTTCATCCCTGACTTTATCGTGATGAATGGCGCGAAATGCACTAACCCACAGTGGAAAGAACAAGGTCTGAATTCAGAAAACTTCATCGCCTTCAACCTGACTGAGCGTATCCAGCTGATTGGTGGAACCTGGTACGGTGGTGAAATGAAGAAAGGCATGTTCTCCGTGATGAACTACCTGCTGCCGTTGCAGGGCATCGCCTCCATGCACTGCTCGGCTAACGTCGGCGAAAAAGGCGACGTCGCGGTGTTCTTTGGTTTATCAGGAACCGGCAAAACCACCCTCTCCACCGATCCGAAACGTCGCCTGATTGGCGATGACGAACACGGCTGGGATGACGATGGTGTGTTTAACTTCGAAGGGGGTTGCTACGCGAAGACCATTCGTCTGTCTGAAGAGGCAGAGCCGGATATCTATCATGCAATCCGTCGCGATGCCTTGCTGGAAAACGTCACCGTCCGTGCCGATGGCACGATCGACTTCGATGATGCATCCAGAACTGAAAACACCCGTGTGTCATACCCGATTTACCACATCGACAATATCGTGAAACCGGTGTCGAAAGCGGGCCATGCCACGAAAGTGATTTTCCTGACCGCAGACGCATTTGGCGTGTTGCCGCCGGTATCTCGCCTGACCGCCAGCCAGACGCAGTATCACTTCCTTTCTGGTTTTACCGCCAAGCTGGCCGGTACAGAGCGTGGTGTGACTGAGCCAACGCCTACCTTCTCCGCCTGTTTTGGCGCAGCCTTCTTGTCGCTGCACCCAACGCAATACGCTGAAGTACTGGTAAAACGTATGCAGGCAGTTGGCGCGCAGGCATATCTGGTCAACACTGGCTGGAATGGAACCGGCAAGCGTATTTCCATCAAAGATACGCGCGCGATTATCGATGCCATTCTGGACGGTTCTCTGGACGACGCAGAGACCTTCACCCTGCCGATGTTTGACCTGGCGATCCCGACAAAACTGCCGGGTGTGGATACGCATATCCTCGACCCGCGCAATACTTACGGTTCACCGGAGCAGTGGCGTGAGAAAGCGGAAACACTGGCGAAACTGTTTGTTGAAAACTTTGAGAAGTATACCGATACACCAGCGGGCGTTGCACTGGTGAGTGCAGGACCTAAGCTGTAAGAGCCCCTTCACCCGGCCCTCTCCCCTGTGGGGAGAGGGTTCGGCTAAGAGGTAAAACATTAACTCTCTTTTACCTGCCCACGCATTGGCGGCACTGGCAACCAGGCGCGAATACTCAAACCGCCCCGTTCGCTGGTTCCAATCTCCAGCAAACCATTATGGTTATCAATGATACGCTGCACAATCGCCAGCCCTAATCCGGTTCCACTGGTACTGCGCGCACTATCCCCCCGCACAAATGGCTGGAAGAGGTGCTTACGCTGCTCAGGTTTAATTCCCGGACCATCATCTTCCACCTGGAACCAGGCACGATTTAGCTCAGAACCACTGCTAACCTTGATCCAACCATTCCCGTAACGAGCCGCGTTGACCACCATATTGGCAACGGCACGTTTGATGGAAAGTGGATGCATGCGTACCTGAATTTCACCCGGCTGTAGATCGGTGTCGATTTCACGCTCGTAGCCGCTTTCTGCCGCGACCACTTCTCCCAGTACCGCATTAAGATCCGCCATCTCCATTGGCATCTCCTGACCGGTACGCAGGTAATCGATGAACTGCTCGATGATGGCGTTACACTCTTCGATGTCCTTGTTAATCGACTCCGCGAGATAACCGTCTTCTTCGCCCATCATTTCCGTCGCCAGTCGAATACGCGTCAGCGGCGTGCGCAAGTCATGACTTACCCCCGCCATCAGCAACGTTCGGTCATCAGCCAGCTGTTTCACACCAGCCGCCATGTGGTTGAAGGCGCGCGTCACCGAACGGACTTCCGATGCGCCATACTCGCGCAGCGGTGGAGGAATAATCCCTTTACCGACCTGCAGCGCAGCATGCTCCAGGTCGACCAACGGTCGGTTTTGTATGCGGATGAACAACCATGCGCCGCCTATTGCCAGCAGCATAATAGCCAGGGTGTAACGGAACAGCGGTGAGAAGTCGCCCTGATGGATTTCCGTCAGGGGAACACGCACCCAGATGTTGGGCGATAGCCAGGTTTTCAGCCAGACAACCGGCGAGCTTTTGTTAACCTCGACGCGTACCTCCGTCGGGCCACCAAGCTGCTGCGCCATCTGTTGGCTTAAGAATTCATAGTGTTGCGCCCAGCGCAGGCCTGCGTCTTCCGCCGCTTCATTGGAATAGAGCGATATCCCCAGCTCGCGGTAGATTTCACGGCGAAAGGCCGGAGGAACCACCAGTTGCGTGCCGTCCTCCAGTTGCAGTTTGTCGGTCATCAGCATACGCACTTCGTAGGCTAAGACCTTATTGAACTGCTGGAGGCTCGGCAGGATCGCGAAGTTCAGCACCACCAGGTAGGTCGTCACCAGGCTGACGAACAGCAAGGTGACGATCAGTAACAGCGTGCGGGCAAACGAACTGCGCGGCGAGAAGCGCATTCGCCTCATGCTTTAGAACCGTCCGGCACAAACACGTAGCCCAAACCCCATACGGTCTGAATGTAACGAGGATGTGCAGGATCTTCTTCCACCATGCGGCGTAAGCGGGAGATCTGCACGTCGATTGAACGTTCCATTGCCGAGTATTCGCGACCACGCGCCAGGTTCATCAGTTTGTCGCGAGACAGCGGCTCACGCGGGTGGCTGACCAGCGCTTTCAGTACGGCAAACTCACCGCTGGTAAGCGGCATCGGCTCATCTTCACGGAACATCTCGCGCGTTCCGAGGTTCAGTTTAAACTTACCAAACGCAATGACGGCTTCTTCCTGCGACGGCGCACCTGGCAGTTCGTTCGCCTGGCGACGCAGCACTGCGCGGATCCGCGCCAGCAATTCACGCGGGTTGAACGGTTTTGGAATGTAGTCGTCAGCACCAATTTCGAGGCCCACGATACGGTCCACTTCTTCCCCTTTCGCCGTTACCATGATGATCGGCATCGGGTTACTTTGGCTACGCAGACGACGGCAGATAGAGAGACCGTCTTCGCCTGGAAGCATTAAATCGAGCACCATCAGGTGGAACGACTCACGTGTTAGCAGGCGATCCATTTGTTCAGCGTTCGCCACGCTTCGAACCTGGAAGCCCTGCTCGGTCAGATAACGCTCCAGCAGCGCACGCAGGCGCATGTCGTCATCCACGACCAGAATTTTGTAGTTCTCTTGCATTGTATGTACTCCCAAAGGCCCGGATAGTGTATCAGTACGTATTCTAAAAAAGTGCACGTCTACGACCAGCTAATTCTGGTATAAATTCTAGTCGAAATTGTTACAAAGCATATTTAACAGCAGCTTATCTGCACATTTCATCACATAAATCATTATTAATCCTGTCTGTTAAGCTTTGTGGTACGTAATGTGCGCAGAGCATGCAACGGAGTCGAGTCTTAAAGGTCACACCATGAAAACGCCGCTGATCACCCGTGAAGGGTACGAAAAACTCAAAAAAGAGATGGATTACCTGTGGCGAGAAGAGCGCCCGGAAGTGACCAAAAAAGTCACCTGGGCTGCGAGCCTGGGCGACCGCAGCGAGAATGCCGACTATCAGTATAATAAAAAACGGCTGCGTGAAATCGATCGCCGCGTCCGTTACCTGACCAAATGTCTGGAAAACCTGAGGATCGTCGACTATTCCCCTCAACAAGAAGGCAAAGTCTTCTTCGGCGCATGGGTAGAGATTGAGAATGACGACGGTGATACCCTCCGTTTCCGCATCGTCGGCTACGATGAAATTTTTGGTCGTAAGGATTACATCTCTATCGACTCCCCCATGGCCCGCGCCTTGCTGAAAAAAGAGGTGGGGGATTTAGCCATCGTCCAGACGCCAGCCGGTGAGGCCAGCTGGTATGTCAACGAAATCGAGTACGTAAAATAGTCTGAGAGCGCCCTCCACGGCTGGCATTTTGCCGTGTCAGTCCGTATAACTATCCCCCTTATTTTCGATCTATTAGATGATAAAGCCATGATGAAAGATTCGCTCTGCCGCATTATTGCGGGTGAACTTCAGGCGAGAGCTGAACAGGTAGAAGCTGCCGTTCGCCTGCTTGATGAAGGGAACACCGTGCCGTTTATTGCACGTTATCGTAAGGAAGTCACTGGCGGTCTGGATGACACTCAGTTACGTAACCTGGAAACCCGTCTGGGCTACCTGCGTGAACTGGAAGACCGCCGTCAGGCGATTCTAAAATCCATTAGTGAACAGGGTAAGCTCACGGATGACCTGTCGAAGGCCATCAACGGTACGCTGAGTAAAACCGAGCTTGAAGACCTTTACCTGCCTTACAAACCCAAACGTCGCACCCGCGGGCAAATCGCCATTGAAGCAGGCCTGGAGCCGCTGGCTGACCTGCTGTGGAACACACCGTCTCACGACCCGGACACCGAAGCCGCGAAGTATATCGATGCCGAAAAAGGTGTCGCGGATACCAAAGCCGCGCTCGACGGCGCGCGCTATATCCTGATGGAGCGCTTTGCAGAAGATGCCGCGTTGCTGTCCAAAGTGCGTGATTATCTCTGGAAAAATGCCCACATTGTCTCCACCGTCGTCAGCGGTAAAGAGGAGGAAGGCGCAAAATTCCGCGATTATTTCGACCATCACGAACCTGTTTCGACCGTACCATCGCACCGCGCACTGGCAATGTTCCGTGGCCGCAACGAAGGTATCCTGCAACTCTCACTTAATGCCGATCCACAGTTCGACGAGCCACCAAAAGAGAGCCACTGCGAGCAGATCATCACTGACCATTTAGGACTGCGTCTGAACAATGCTCCGGCGGATAGCTGGCGTAAAGGCGTGGTGAGCTGGACCTGGCGTATCAAGGTTCTGATGCACCTGGAAAACGAACTCATGGGAACGGTGCGCGAGCGGGCGGAAGACGAAGCGATTAACGTCTTTGCCCGTAACTTACACGACCTGCTCATGGCGGCTCCGGCGGGCCTGCGCGCCACGATGGGCCTTGACCCTGGGCTGCGTACCGGCGTGAAAGTGGCCGTTGTTGATGGTACAGGTAAAGTCGTGGCAACCGACACGATTTATCCTCACACGGGCCAGGCTGCAAAAGCCGCCGTCGTTGTCGCCGCGCTGTGTGAGAAACACAATGTTGAGCTGGTCGCTATTGGCAACGGCACAGCATCCCGTGAAACCGAGCGTTTCTTCCTGGATGTGCAGCAGCAGTTCCCAAAAGTAACAGCACAGAAAGTGATCGTCAGTGAAGCGGGGGCATCCGTGTACTCGGCTTCTGAGCTGGCTGCGCTGGAGTTCCCGGATCTCGACGTGTCACTGCGCGGTGCGGTCTCCATTGCCCGCCGTTTACAGGACCCGCTGGCGGAACTGGTGAAGATCGACCCGAAATCCATCGGTGTGGGCCAGTATCAGCATGACGTCAGCCAGACTCAGCTTGCCCGTAAGCTGGATGCTGTCGTGGAGGACTGCGTAAACGCCGTTGGCGTGGATCTGAACACCGCCTCCGTCCCACTCCTGACACGTGTGGCAGGCTTAACCCGCATGATGGCACAGAACATTGTCTCCTGGCGTGATGAGAACGGTCAGTTCCAGAACCGTCAGCAGTTGTTAAAAGTGAGCCGTCTGGGGCCTAAAGCCTTTGAGCAGTGCGCAGGTTTCTTGCGTATCAACCACGGCGATAACCCACTGGATGCATCAACCGTTCACCCGGAAGCCTACCCGGTGGTCGAGCGCATCCTGGCGGCCACGCAGCAGGCGCTGAACGATCTGATGGGTAACAGCAGCGAATTACGCAATCTGAAAGCCGTTGATTTTACCGATGAGAAATTCGGCGTGCCGACCGTATCTGACATCATCAAAGAGCTGGAAAAACCGGGCCGCGATCCGCGCCCTGAGTTTAAAACGGCGAAGTTTGCCGAAGGTGTCGAAACGATGAACGATCTGCTGCCCGGTATGGTGCTGGAAGGGGCCGTCACTAACGTCACCAACTTTGGTGCGTTTGTCGATATCGGCGTGCATCAGGATGGCCTGGTTCATATTTCTTCCCTTGCCGATAAGTTCGTTGAAGATCCGCATACCGTGGTGAAAGCCGGTGACATCGTGAAGGTGAAAGTACTGGAAGTCGATCTGCAACGTAAGCGTATCGCCCTGACGATGCGTCTGGACGAGCAGCCTGGTGATACCCATGCCCGTCGGGGTAACGGTGGCGCGAACCGAGAACAACAGCGTCCAGCCGCCAAAGCCGCGAAGCCACGTGGACGTGATGCTCAACCAGCGGGCAACAGCGCCATGATGGATGCGCTGGCAGCTGCGATGGGTAAGAAGCGCTAACCCCTCACTCTGCCCCTTTCCCCTATCGGGAGAGGGGCAGATATGCTGTGAGGTGTTCCCCTCGCCTCTTTGTGGTGAGGGTCAGGGTGAGGAAAATTAATTATCTCACCAATCCATAATTAATCTTAATATATGAAACCGATTGCATATCCATATTTAAACCGCAAATTATCACTCCATTAACAAATAAGTCTTCTCCAGCATTCCCTCCAGACCCGTAAATATTGAGCAAGGTCAAACAGGCCGTAAATTAATACCCGAAACAACATCCCGTCACATTTTATATATTGATGATAAAAACCATTCTCATTATCATTGTATTGTTGATTATTTCACCTTTCTTCGTTAAGTAGGCACTATGCAATTCACTCCAGACAGTGCATGGAAAATTACCGGTTTCACCCGCGAGATTAGCCCGGCTTATCGTCAGAAGCTGCTGTCACTGGGCATGCTACCTGGCTCATCGTTCCAGGTCGTGCGCGTTGCGCCGCTGGGTGACCCTATTCATATCGAAACCCGACGCGTCAACCTGGTACTGCGTAAGAAAGACCTCGCATTATTAGAAGTCGAAGCATTATCCCGATAACAGGCCAGCGGTTTCAGTGAGTCTAAAACAATGAAAAAATTAACTATTGGCTTAATTGGCAATCCTAACTCCGGCAAGACAACGCTATTTAACCAATTAACCGGCGCACGTCAGCGCGTAGGAAACTGGGCAGGCGTAACGGTTGAACGCAAAGAAGGTCAATTTGCGACAACCGACCATCAGGTCACTCTCGTTGATCTTCCCGGCACGTATTCATTAACGACCATTTCGTCGCAAACGTCTCTCGATGAGCAAATCGCGTGTCACTACATTCTGAGCGGTGATGCCGACGTCTTAATTAACGTTGTCGATGCCTCCAACCTTGAACGCAACCTCTATCTGACCTTGCAGCTACTGGAACTCGGTATTCCCTGCATCGTGGCGCTTAATATGCTCGACATCGCAGAAAAACAGAAACTGCGTATTGATGTTGATGCCCTGTCTGCGCGTCTGGGTTGCCCGGTTGTTCCCCTGGTTTCCACCCGTGGGCGCGGGATTGATGCGCTGAAGCTGGCTATCGATCGCCACACGAGCAACACCGACGTTGAGCTGGTGCACTATGCGCAACCGTTACTGCGCGAAGCGGAGCTGCTGGCAGATGAGATGGTAAAAAGCATGCCAGCCAAGCAACGGCTCTGGCTGGGTTTGCAGATGCTGGAAGGAGATATCTATAGCCGGGCTTATGCAGGTGATGCGGCCGATAAACTGGACGTTGCCCTGGCCCGCCTTAACGATGAGCTTGATGACCCGGCTCTTCACATTGCGGATGCCCGCTATCAGGGCATTGCCGCTATCTGCGATGTCGTCAGCAACGCTCTCACGGCAGAACCGAGTAAGTTTACCGCTGCCGTAGACAAGATCGTCATTAACCGCTTCCTCGGTCTACCCGTCTTTTTGTTGGTGATGTACCTGATGTTCCTGCTCGCCATTAACATCGGCGGGGCATTGCAGCCGCTGTTCGATGTCGGGTCAGTCGCTATATTTGTGCATGGTATTCAGTGGATAGGTCACACCCTGCACTTCCCGGACTGGCTGACCATCTTCCTGGCCCAGGGTGTTGGCGGCGGTATCAACACCGTTCTGCCGCTGGTTCCACAGATCGGCATGATGTATCTGTTCCTCTCCTTCCTTGAGGATTCCGGCTACATGGCGCGTGCTGCGTTTGTGATGGACAGACTAATGCAAGCGCTGGGTCTGCCCGGTAAATCCTTTGTCCCACTGATTGTCGGTTTCGGTTGCAACGTTCCTTCTGTCATGGGGGCGCGTACGCTGGACGCACCGCGTGAACGCCTGATGACAATTATGATGGCCCCGTTCATGTCCTGCGGTGCGCGTCTGGCGATCTTCGCCGTCTTTGCCGCGGCCTTCTTTGGCCAGCAAGGCGCACTGGCGGTGTTCTCACTGTATGTTCTGGGTATCGTGATGGCGATCCTGACGGGTCTGATGCTGAAACACACCATCATGCGTGGTGAAGCGTCACCTTTCGTTATGGAATTACCGGTCTACCATGTGCCACACCTTAAAAGCCTGGTGATTCAAACCTGGCAGCGCCTGAAAGGATTTGTCCTGCGTGCCGGTAAAGTGATTGTCGTCGTGAGTATTTTCCTGAGCGCCCTGAACAGCTTTACGCTGACCGGCCAGGCGGCCGACAATATTAACGACTCCGCACTCGCCTCCGTCAGCCGCGTGATCACCCCACTGTTCAAACCAATTGGTGTTCATGAGGATAACTGGCAGGCCACCGTTGGCCTGTTCACGGGAGCAATGGCAAAAGAAGTGGTTGTCGGCACACTGAACACGCTTTACACAGCAGAGAACATTCAGGAGCAGGAGTTCAACCCGGCAGAATTTAACCTCGGGGATGAACTGCTCGGCGCAGTAGATGAGACGTGGAAGAGCCTGAAAGATACCTTCAGCCTGAGCGTACTGGCGAACCCTATCGAAGCCAGTAAAGGCGACGGCGAAATGGCAACCGGCGCAATGGGCGTGATGAGCCAGAAATTTGGTAGTGCCTCCGCGGCTTACAGCTACCTCATCTTCGTTCTGCTCTATATTCCGTGCATCTCTGTCATGGGGGCGATTGCACGTGAATCCAGCCGTGGATGGATGGGCTTCTCCATCCTGTGGGGGTTGAACATCGCCTACTCGCTGGCAACGCTCTTTTATCAGGCAACCAACTTTAACCAGCACCCGCGTTACAGCCTGGTCTGCATCCTGGCGGTGATCTTGTTCAACGTGATCCTCCTTGGCCTGCTGCGCCGGGCGCGCAGTCGCGTCGATGTCGACCTGCTGGCAAGCCGCAAAACAGCAGCCACCTGCTGTGAAAGCCATGCGGGCGACTGTCACTAAGGAGTATGGCAATGGCATCGTTGATTCAGGTACGTGATTTACTGGCGCTGCAGGGACGAATGGAGGCTAAACAATTGAGCCTCAACCTGCACACACCGCGGCCAATGATCGATGCCATGCTGGAAAGACTGGAAGCTATGGGGAAAGCCGTTCGTATTCAGGAAGATGCGGATGGATGCCTGTCCGGCAGTTGCAAGAGTTGCCCGGAAGGGAAAGCCTGCCTGCGGGAATGGTGGGCCCTGCGCTAATAATGCCGGGTAGCATCACGCTTCCCGGCGTTATTTCATTACTTGTACACGTCCGCCGTTGCGCGCACGTTTTTCGTCTGCTTCTCAGCGCTGGTGATGACGTAGTATGTCCCGCCCAGCTCATCCGCTTTCTTCGACAGCTCTTTTTTCGCGTCCATAGGCGCGGTAGTGTCAGACGTAGAAATCTCACCAACTTTGGTCAGATTCATCTCTTTAAGTTTATCTTTTTCAAGCTCTTTCGCTGCAAACACACCAAATGACAGTGACCCAATAACCAGAGAAGTGACAATACCCGTGATAAGTTTCATAACCATGACTCCCATAGAGGATTGTTGTTTTGATTATCGTAGGCAGTACAACCGCAACGACATGTTGAGTATTGTTGCGGTGCGTCACTTTTTCCAGGTTGGTTGGAAATTAATCAGTTTAAACGTTGACTTAACGCAACCAGCGCTGAACAAAACTCCGCGGGATGCGAGATAAACGGCGCATGCGCAGCCTTATCGATCACCAGAGATTCACTTTGCGGCCATCGCGTATCCAGCAGTGGAACCACTTTGCGTGGCACAAGCCCGTCCAGATAGCCGTAAATACGCAGATGCGGTACTTCCAGTAACGCCAGAGGCTCGCGCAGATCTGCGGTTTTCAGTATCTCCAGGCCACCATTTAGCACCTCAACATCCGGCATCGACAATGACAGCACCGTATTTTTCAACGTCCTGGCATCCTGACGCGCCGTTTCCGTTCCCATGGTTTGCAAAGCCAGGAAGCGCTCAACCGTCCGTCGGAAGTCTTCACTCAACTGCTGCTGAAATCCGGCCAGTACCTCCGGTTTGATACCCGGCCAGCCCTCTCGTGCGCTAAAGCAGGGTGAAGAGGCGACCGTAACCAGCGCCTGCACACGTTCAGGGTGAGACAGCGCTATGCTGCTTGCCACCAGCCCGCCCAGACTCCATCCAAGCCAGATCGCTTTTTGCGGCGCGGCATCCAGAACATGCTGAGCCATCTCATCAAGCGACATCTCGCCAAAGCTGTGACTACGGCCAAAGCCCGGCAGATCCACCAGGTGCAACGTAAACTGCGAGGCCAGTTCCTCACTAATGCAATGCCATACCTCAGCGTTCAGCCCCCATCCGTGCAGCAGCACAAGATGGCAATTTCCCGTTCCCGTGGTCTGCCACCAGAGTGTTTTCATCGGTTACTGTTCTCTTTTTTTACAGGGAGGTTGCACATGCTAACAGTGCCAGGCTTATGCTGGCTATGCCGAATGCCGCTCGCGTTGAGCCACTGGGGAATATGTTCCGTCTGCACGTATGCGCTCACCCCACGCATCACCGTCTGCCCGCAGTGCGGTCTGTCAGCCGTCAGCCAGATCGTCCCCTGCGGGCGATGCCTGCAAAAACCGCCGCCATGGAATGCGTTAGTGGCAGTCAACGACTATGTTCCGCCGCTGAGCCGCCTTATCCACGCCTTCAAATTCGCTCGCCAGACCACGCTGGCCTCCTCACTCGCACGCGTGCTACTGCTGGCCCTTCTGGCGGCGCGCCGTTCTCGCGCATTACCGCGTGTCGACCTCATCGTGAACGTCCCACTACACAGAAGACGCCACTGGCGACGGGGCTATAATCAAAGTGATTTGCTGTGCCGCCCTCTGGCGTACTGGCTCAACTGTCGCTACGTTCCCTCAGCAATCAAACGCGTGCGGGCGACAGCAATACAGCATCAGCTCAGTGCCTCGTTACGCAAAAGAAATCTTAAAAAGGCCTTTCACCTTGAATTACCGGTCAAAGGGCTCCATATCGCCATTGTGGATGATGTCGTCACTACCGGCAGTACCATTGCAGAACTATCCCGACTGCTTTTGCAAAGCGGCGCAGCATCGGTTCAGGTATGGTGTCTTTGTCGTACCTTGTAGCCCTTTTCCGATGGGCGTATTATTATACCCAGGTAATTTAGTCAACTATTAGGCCAAAGCTATGATCCGTATTTCCGATTCTGCACAAGCGCACTTTGCCAAACTGCTGGCAAATCAGGAAGAAGGGACGCAGATCCGCGTGTTTGTGATCAATCCAGGCACTCCGAATGCAGAATGCGGTGTCTCTTATTGTCCTCCGGACGCTGTGGAAGCAACTGACACTGCCCTTAAATTTGAACAGCTCACTGCCTATGTTGATGAGCTGAGCGCGCCGTATCTTGACGATGCGGAAATTGATTTCGTCACCGACCAGTTGGGTTCTCAGCTGACGCTGAAAGCGCCTAACGCAAAAATGCGTAAAGTGTCTGACGACGCCCCGCTGATGGAGCGTGTGGAATATCTGCTGCAATCGCAGATCAACCCACAACTGGCAGGACACGGTGGTCGTGTCACTCTGATGGAAATCACTGACGATGGTCTTGCTATCCTGCAATTCGGTGGCGGATGCAACGGTTGCTCCATGGTCGATGTGACGCTGAAAGAAGGGATCGAGAAACAACTGTTGAACGAATTCCCTGAACTGAAAGGCGTGCGTGACCTGACTGAACACCAGCGCGGTGAGCACTCTTACTACTAAGTTCCTGCCAGTGCCCCCGCTTACGGTAGCACCAGGAAGAGTGCAGTGTGATGCCCTCATACCGCCCCTCACCCACCGGAGAGGGCGAAAATATTAAAAACGGTAACCCAAAGGTTACCGTTTTGCGTTTACCTCCCCATATGTTGACCTGCGTCTCATAATTTAAATTTTGCCCGCCAGGGTGATTCTCAACCCGACCATGTTACCCGTATCATTCTCGTGGGCACTAAGCACACTCATAACAGCCGTCTAAACTCATATGTTTCGTGGGCAATCAGTATTAGTGCCGCAAATCCTCTGTTCCCAGTTGGGACAAATGGACGTTGTCGTTGAAACAATGACGTTACCCATAACAATTCAAAGGCCAGGTAAATCATGCCATTAGTCATCGTCGCTATCGGTGTAGTCTTATTACTGCTCTTGATGATCCGTTTCAAACTGAACGGGTTTATCGCTCTGGTTCTGGTGGCACTTGCAGTCGGTCTGATGCAAGGTATGCCGCTGGTGAAAGTTATCAGCTCTATCAAAGCCGGTGTCGGCGGCACGCTTGGCAGTCTGGCCTTGATCATGGGCTTCGGCGCAATGCTCGGCAAAATGCTGGCAGACTGCGGCGGCGCACAACGTATTGCCACCACCCTGATTGCCAAATTCGGTAAACAGCACATTCAGTGGGCCGTGGTATTAACCGGTTTTACCGTCGGTTTTGCCCTGTTCTATGAAGTGGGCTTCGTGCTGATGCTGCCACTGGTATTCACCATCGCCGCGGCGGCAAACATTCCTCTGCTGTATGTCGGTGTACCTATGGCTGCGGCCCTGTCCGTAACCCACGGCTTCCTGCCGCCGCACCCAGGCCCAACCGCTATTGCGACCATTTTCCACGCCGATATGGGTAAAACCCTGCTGTTCGGTACAATTCTGGCCATCCCGACCGTTATCCTGGCAGGCCCGGTCTACGCCCGTTTCCTGAAAAGCATCGATAAGCCTATCCCGGAAGGTCTGTACAGCGCGAAAACCTTTACCGAGGAAGAGATGCCAGGTTTTGGCGTCAGCGTCTGGACCTCACTGGTTCCGGTCGTGCTGATGGCGATGCGTGCAATCGCTGAGATGGTGCTGCCAAAAGGTCACGCTTTCCTGTCTGTTGCGGAATTCCTCGGCGACCCTGTGATGGCAACGCTGATTGCCGTTCTGATTGCGATGTTTACCTTTGGCCTGAACCGTGGTCGTTCAATGGATCAGATCAACGACACGTTGACTTCATCCATCAAAATCATCGCGATGATGCTGCTGATTATCGGCGGTGGCGGTGCATTCAAGCAGGTTCTGGTCGACAGTGGCGTTGATAAATACATCGCTTCCATGATGCATGAAACCAATGTCTCACCAATCCTGATGGCCTGGTCTATTGCGGCGGTTCTGCGTATCGCATTAGGTTCTGCAACGGTTGCCGCTATTACCGCGGGCGGTATTGTTGCGCCGCTGATTGCGACTACAGGTGTAAGCCCTGAGCTGATGGTTATCGCAGTTGGCTCCGGTAGCGTGATTTTCTCTCACGTGAACGATCCGGGCTTCTGGCTGTTCAAGGAGTACTTCAACCTGACCATCGGTGAAACCATCAAGTCCTGGTCAGCTCTGGAAACCATTATTTCGGTGTGTGGCCTGGTAGGGTGTCTGCTGCTGAATATGGCAATCTGATGTAAAAAAGCCGGGTGGCGCTAGCGCTTACCCGGCTTGTATTTCCCGTCGAAACTATCGTTTCTGGCTCAACGCTCTTCTGCGTTTATCCAAATCTTTAATCAGCTTGTTCACCTCATCATCGGCAAACATCTTCTCAAGCGTTATGGACAACTTGCGACGCCAGTTCTTGTACTGGTAGCTCGTTCCCGGAATGTTCACCGGTTCTGCCATATCAATCCAGTCTTCCGGCTGTAACCCCAACAAGGCACTATTGCTGTCAGCAATGTAACGCTGCAAACCACGGTTGAGGGTGCTCGTCATCGACATCAATGAAGCCTTATGTCCAGCCCGTTTCGGCAGACAGCCGTGTTTATGCAGGGCATCCAGCAGACCTTGCTTCGCCAGTTCACGATCCTGGTACAACCCGCGTAGCACCTCTTCATCCGGATAAAGACCAAGCGTTTTACCCAGCGTCAGGTCACCACTTTCCCAATAACCTTTGAGCGTAGGAAGATCATGCGTCGTCGCGACAGCCATTGATTGTTCCGGGTACGCCTGCGGCGCACGGAAGATTTTCTCATGGTCATTCTCAAAATAGAGCACTTTGTAGGAGTAAACGCCGCTATCTCGTAGCTTACTGACAATCTCTACCGGCACAGTTCCCAGATCTTCACCGATCACCATGCACTGATGGCGCTTACTCTCCAGCGCCAGGATCGAGAGCAAATCATCGACGGGATACTGAACATACGCCCCGTGATCGGCTGTTTCGCCATATGGGATCCACCACAGACGCAGCACCGACATGACATGGTCAATGCGCAGCGCTCCGCAGTTCTGCATGTTGGCACGCAGCAGGTCGATAAACGGTTCGTAAGCCCTTGCCACCATGACGTGCGGATCGATTGGCGGTAAGCCCCAGTTTTGTCCGAGTGGGCCAAGAATATCCGGCGGCGCCCCCACTGATGCTTTCAGGCAATAGAGATCGCGGTCGCACCAGGTTTCCGCTCCGCCTTCAGCCACACCAACAGCCAGATCGCGATACAGCCCAATCGGCATATTATAGCCCTGACTCACCTGCCAGCAGGCAGCGAACTGGCTGTAAGCCAGCCACTGCAACCACAGGTAGAAATCCACTTCATCCGTATGCTTTTCACAGAAGGCTTTCACTTCAGGAGTATCAACGGATTGATAAGCTTCCGGCCACACCGGCCAGCCCCAGCGCATTTCATCCTCTTTCACCTGATACGCATGCAGCGCGTCAAACGCCGCCTGCCAGTAGAGGCTCTCCCCCTCCTGCGTCACAAACTGACGGAAAGCGGACATCTGCTCGTCATCACGTTGCGCGAAACCTTTCCACGCCAGACGTAATGCCGCCATTTTTAGCGCGGTAACAGTGGCATAATCCACCCAGTCAGCGTTGCGCGCCTGTTTCAGCGCCTGCTGAGTCGTGCTCAGCGTCCACCAGTCCTGCGCCTCTTTACTGTTCCTGAAATCGTCGATCGCATTCACATCGATATAGATGACATTCAGCCAACGGCGGGACGAGGGGCTATATGGGCTGGCACTTTCCGGGTTAGCCGGGTAGAGAGCGTGGATCGGGTTGAGGCCAATAAACGCACCACCGCGCTCGCCAACATTGGCCAGCATCTTTTTCAGATCGCCAAAATCGCCGATACCCCAGTTACTGTCAGAACGCAGCGTATAGAGCTGCACGCATGCACCCCACAGCTTTTTACCTTCCAATAGCGCCTGTGGTTCATAGCAACGTTTTGGCGCAACAATCACCCGACAGTGAAAACGCATGTCATCCTGGGTGAGCGTTAGTGTGTGATAGCCCTCCGGCAGTTTCGCCGGAAGGGTAAGTGCTTTGCCACCGGTTGCGTGGCCCTTATGCTGATGGCCCTCTTCTGTGGTGAGAAGCCAGCTAAATTCGCCGCGCCCCTCCACCATCAGCGGCATTTTTTTGCCCGCGGTGAAGACTTTAACGTTCGGCACTGGCGTTCCCGACGCTTTCGCGTCGGGTTTGGCCCTGTGCATGGCATCCAGCAAACGTCTTTTGGTGTCAGCGCCAATAGACTGTGGTTTGCCGTGAGCATTGATGTAACTGAGGCTGATCCCCGCCGCCTGCGCGGCACTATCCAGACGTTTACTCTCCATCGCGCTTCCTTAGCGTTTTGCCTGCCAGATACGGGCCTGATAATCACGGATTGAACGGTCAGAGCTGAACATGCCACAGCGAGCGGTGTTCAGAATGCACGCACGGGTCCAGGCTTCCTGATCGCGATACAACACGTCGACCTGCTTTTGCGCTTCCACGTAGGCCGCAAAATCCGCCATCACCAGGTATGGGTCACCGCCGTGTTTGTCCATGCTGTGCAGCATCTGGTCAAACGCGTGCTTATCGCCATCGCTGTATTTACCGCTTTCCAGCTCTTTCAGAACGGCATCAAGCACTTTGTCTTTCTTACGCCATTTCACCGGGTCGTAGCCTTTCGCTTTAATGGCTTTCACGTCTTCCACGGTATGGCCGAAGATAAAGATGTTCTCTTCACCTACCTTCTCGGCAATTTCGACGTTTGCACCATCCAGCGTGCCCACCGTCAACGCGCCATTGAGTGCCAGTTTCATGTTGCCTGTTCCGGAGGCCTCTTTACCCGCCGTGGAAATCTGCTCAGAGATATCCGCAGCCGGGATCAGCATTTCTGCGGCAGAAACACAATAATCCGGCAGGAACACCACTTTCAGTTTGTCGCCCACTTTCGGATCATTGTTGATAGCTTCAGCTACCTTGTTGATCGCCAGAATAATGTTTTTCGCCAGATAGTAGCCCGGTGCAGCTTTTGCGCCGAACAGGAACACACGCGGTACGCGATCCGCTTCCGGGTTCTCGCGGATCTCTTTGTACAGTGCCAGAATGTGCAGCAAGTTCAGGTGCTGACGTTTGTACTCATGCAAACGCTTGATCTGGATATCAAAAATCGCATGCGGGTTGATCTCAATCCCGGTGCGTACCTTCACGAACGCAGCCAGACGGACTTTGTTCTCCAGCTTGATCGCGCGGTAGGTTTCACGGAATTTCGCGTCATCAGCATATTTTTCCAGATTGATGAGCTGGTCCAGATCGTTAGCCCACTCTTTCTTCAGTGTTTTATCCAGCAGGCCTGCCAGCAGTGGGTTGCACTGTTTGATCCAACGACGTGGCGTAATGCCGTTGGTCACGTTGTGGAATTTGGTTGGCCATAAATGGTGATATTCCGGGAACAGATCTTTCACCACCAGATCGGAGTGCAGCGCCGCAACGCCGTTGACGGCAAAGCCACCCACCACGCACATGTTCGCCATGCGCACCTGTTTATCGTGAACCACAGCCAGTTTCGCCCAGACTGCTTTGTTACCCGGCCAGGTTTTATCCACCAGTTTCTTAAACTTGTCGTTAATCTTGTTGATGATCTGCATGTGGCGTGGCAGCAACGTTTTCACCAGCTTCTCATCCCAGCACTCCAGCGCTTCTGGCATCAAGGTGTGGTTGGTGTAAGCAAACGTGCGGCTGGTGATCGCCCAGGCGTCATCCCAGTTCAGCTGGTGCTCATCAATCAGCACGCGCAGCAATTCCGGGATCGCAATGGTTGGGTGAGTATCGTTAAGCTGAATCACTTCGAAATCGGGCAGTTGCACCAGCTTACGGCCTGCCAGGTGATGGCGGCGAAGAATATCGGCAACAGAACAGGCACACTGGAAATACTGCTGCATCAGACGCAGTTTTTTACCCGCCAGATGGTTGTCGTTCGGGTAGAGAACCTTTGTCAGTTTCTCGGCATCGATACCCTGCTGCTCCGCGCGCAAGAAATCGCCATCGTTGAATTTGGTCAGGTTGAACGGATGGGCGTGCTTCGCCTGCCACAGACGCAGTGGCTGCGACACCCCATTACGGTAGCCCAGCACAGGCAGATCCCAGGCTTCGCCGGTGATCGTAAAAGCAGGTTCCCAGAGGCCTTGTTTCGTGACTTTTCCGCCAATCCCCACCTGCACATCAAGCTGCGCATTGTGGCGGAACCACGGGTACGTATTGCGATGCCAGTCATCCGGCGCTTCCATCTGATGGCCATCGGCAAACGACTGACGGAACAGACCATATTGATAGTTAAGGCCATAGCCAATTGCGGACTGACCGACCGTTGCCATGGAGTCGAGGAAACAGGCCGCCAGGCGTCCCAGACCGCCGTTACCCAGCGCCGGGTCGGTCTCTTCTTCCAGTAAATCAGTAAGGTTAATGTCGTGCTCTTTCAGGACATCGCCCACATCCTGATACCAGCCCAGGTTCAACAAGTTATTGCCTGTCAGACGGCCAATCAGGAACTCCATTGAAATGTAGTTGACGTGACGCTGGCCTTTGACAGGCTTCGCCACTGGCTGTGCATCAAGTTGCTCTGCGAGCGCGCCACTGACTGCCTGCCACCACTGGTGAGGTGTCATATCCTGCGCAGCATGAAGACCGAAACGCTGCCACTGACGTGTCAGGGCAGCCTGAAATTGAGCTTTGTTAAAAGTAGGCTGTGACATAGGGAATCGGCATCCTGTAGAGAGAGAAAACATGTTGGCGCTAGTGTGCCTGGCTCACTGCGCCTCTTCCTCATCCTGTAGGGGATTAGACAGGGAGGAGTAGCGGGGATGAGCGTAAAAGTGTGATCAAAGCCACTCTATGAGCATAGATCGAGTGTGCGCTGATGGAGAAAAGATAACCGGGAAGAGTGTCAAAAAAATGAAATGCAGTTTCGGGTAAAATTAATCCGCCCTGAAATGATTACTTACGTAGAATAATATTTCTGCAATTCAGGACTATCTCAGTACGGTATTAAGCTGGCTTAACTTTACCGGGGCTTTATTAACTTTTACGTCACTATACCGTTCTGAAACCCGTTTCAGGATAACCGCACCAAATGCATACAAGCCAGCATCCACGCGGTATGTAAGCCATTTAAAAAAGTTCCCACCGTTATCTAAATAATTTTGTGACAGAGTGCAAATTCAGAGGCACAAAACCCGGACATAACTTGCAATAGTTCCCTTTCTGGCCGACCTTATATCTATTAATTACGAAGCGCAAAAAAAATCAAATTCCTCGTTCCCCACAGTGAAGTGAAAAATATGTTGATTCCGTCCAAATTAAGTCGCCCGGTTCGTCTTGACCACACGGTGGTTCGCGAGCGTCTGTTGGCTAAACTTTCCGGCGCGCATAATTTCCGACTGGCGCTGGTTACGAGTCCTGCAGGTTATGGAAAAACAACGCTCATTTCGCAATGGGCAGCAGGGAAAAGCGATCTTGGCTGGTACTCCCTTGATGAGGGCGATAACCAGCAAGAGCGTTTTGCCAGTTACCTCATTGCGGCTATTCAGCAGGCAACCAACGGGCACTGTGTCACCAGCGAAGTCATGGTGCAAAAACGCCAATATGCGAGCCTGTCTTCGCTGTTCTCTCAACTCTTTATCGAACTTGCAGAGTGGCATCGCCCACTTTATGTGGTCATTGATGATTATCATCTGATCACCAATCCGGTCATCCATGAGTCCATGCGCTTCTTCCTGCGCCATCAGCCAGAGAACCTGACCCTGGTCGTACTGTCACGCAATCTGCCGCAACTGGGTATTGCTAACCTGCGTGTTCGCGATCAATTGCTGGAAGTCGGAAGCCAGCAGCTTGCCTTTACCCATCAGGAAGCTAAACAGTTCTTTGATTGTCGTCTGACGTCGCCTATTGAAGCAGCCGAAAGCAGTCGTCTTTGCGATGATGTCGCGGGTTGGGCCACCGCACTGCAGCTTATCGCCCTCTCCGCCCGCCAGAACAATAGCCCAACGCACCAGTCGGCGCGGCGTCTGGCCGGGATTAATGCCTCTCATCTGTCTGACTATCTGGTGGATGAAGTTCTGGACAGCGTTGACGCCTCAACACGCCAGTTTCTGCTGAAAAGTTCCCTTCTTCGTTCCATGAATGATGCGCTGATTGTGCGCGTCACGGGTATCGAAAACGGCCAGCTACAGCTCGAAGAGATCGAGCGTCAGGGGTTATTCCTGCAACGTATGGACGATCCTGGCGAATGGTTCTGCTACCACCCGTTGTTTGGCAACTTCTTACGCCAGCGTTGCCAGTGGGAACTTGCCGTTGAGCTACCTGAAATTCACCGCGCTGCCGCCGAAAGCTGGATGGCGCAAGGATTCCCAAGTGAAGCGATTCACCATGCGCTCGCCGCCGGTGATGCCAGTATGTTGCGCGATATCCTGCTCAATCACGCCTGGGGATTATTCAACCACAGCGAGCTGACGTTGCTCGAAGAGTCGTTAAAAGCCCTGCCGTGGGAAAGTCTGCTGGAAAATCCGCGTCTGGTCCTGTTGCAGGCCTGGCTGATGCAGAGCCAGCATCGCTACAGTGAAGTGAATACCCTGCTCGCCCGTGCTGAACAGGAAATGGAAAGTGAGATGGATGCCACGCTGCACGGCGAGTTTAATGCCTTGCGTGCGCAGGTAGCGATCAACGACGGCGATCAGGAAGAGGCTGAACGCCTGGCGATGGTCGCCCTCGACGAACTGCCGTTAGCTAACTTCTACAGCCGTATCGTCGCCACCTCGGTTCACGGCGAAGTATTGCACTGCAAAGGCGACCTCACGCGTTCACTTTCCCTGATGCAGCAAACAGAGCAGATGGCCCGCCGTCATGATGTCTGGCACTACGCGTTATGGAGCCTGATACAGCAAAGCGAAATCCTGTTCGCTCAGGGCTTCCTGCAGGCGGCCTGGGAAAACCAGGAGAAAGCGTTCCAGTTGATCCGCGATCAGCATCTGGAGCAGTTGCCGATGCATGAGTTCCTGCTGCGCATTCGCGCTCAACTGTTGTGGGCCTGGTCTCGCCTGGATGAAGCTGAAAGCTGCGCCCGCCAGGGTGTTGACGTGCTCTCAAGCTTCCAGCCCCAGCAGCAGTTGCAATGCCTGGCGTTGCTGGTGCAATGTTCGCTGGCACGCGGCGATCTGGACAATGCCCGTAACCACCTTAACCGTCTGGAAAACCTGCTGGGTAACGGTCAGTATCACAGTGACTGGGTCTCAAATGCCGATAAAGTCCGGGTGATTTACTGGCAAATGACCGGTGACAAAAAAGCCGCCGCCAACTGGCTGCGTCAGACGCCAAAGCCCGAGTTTGCGAATAACCATTTCCTGCAAAGCCAGTGGCGCAATATCGCGCGCGTCCAGATCCTGCTGGGTGAATTTGAGCCTGCAGAGATGGTGCTGGAGGAGTTGAACGAAAACGCACGCAGCCTGCGCCTGATGAGCGATCTGAATCGCAACCTGCTACTGCTCAACCAGCTTTACTGGCAGGCAGACCGCAAAAATGATGCACAGCGCGTATTGCTCGAAGCGCTACAGCTCGCGAACCGGACCGGATTCATCAGTCACTTTGTGATTGAAGGTGAGGTTATGGCACAGCAGTTACGCCAGCTTATTCAGCTCAATACGCTGCCGGAGCTGGACCAGCATCGTGCCCAGCGAATTTTGCGTGAGATTAACCAG
This sequence comes from Enterobacter sp. RHBSTW-00994, assembly GCF_013782625.1. Taxonomy (NCBI): domain Bacteria; kingdom Pseudomonadati; phylum Pseudomonadota; class Gammaproteobacteria; order Enterobacterales; family Enterobacteriaceae; genus Enterobacter; species Enterobacter sp. RHBSTW-00994. The sequence goes on from NZ_CP056199.1 coordinate 4,472,725, forward strand.
CATCACCGTCACAAGTTTGCGCACTTTGATGAGAACTTTGTTGAACGTCTGCTGAACCACCCGGAAGTCCCGGAACTTATCCGCACCAGTCCGCTCACTCAGCGTGAATGGCAGGTTCTGGGGCTGATTTACTCTGGTTACAGCAACGAACAGATTGCCGGTGAACTGGCGGTTGCAGCGACCACCATCAAAACGCACATTCGTAATCTGTATCAGAAACTCGGTGTCGCGCATCGTCAGGATGCAGTGCAACATGCGCAGCAGCTGTTGAAGATGATGGGGTATGGCGTGTAGGTTCTTTGCGGCCTGTTGCCCTCACCGCCTCTCTTCCACAGGGAGAGAGGCGGCAGGCTTATCAGCACAGTTCTAGCTGCAAATTATTATCTTTAATCACCTGCAACACTCCCGCTGGCGGCATCACGTCGGTGTAGACGGCATCCACCATACTGATGCTGCCCATGTTTACCATCGCGTTACGGCCAAATTTAGAGTGGTCCACCACCAGCATAACGTGACGCGAATTCTCAATAATCGCGCGCTTCGTACGAACTTCGTGGTAATCAAACTCCAGCAGGGAACCATCACTATCGATGCCACTGATCCCCAGAATGCCGAAATCAAGACGGAACTGGGAGATGAAATCGAGCGTTGCCTCCCCAATAATCCCCCCGTCACGGCTACGCAGTTCTCCCCCCGCCAGAATGATGCGGAAATCATCTTTCTTCATCAGCGTATTGGCAACGTTCAGGTTGTTTGTCACCACACGCAGGTTCTCATGCTCCAGCAACGCATGGGCAACCGCCTCTGGCGTCGTCCCGATGTCGATAAACAGCGTTGCGCCATTCGGGATCTGGCTGGCGACTTTGCGGGCAATCCGTTCTTTTTCTGCTGTCTGTGTCGATTTACGGTCATGCCATGGGGTATTTACAGAACTGGATGGCAGAGCAGCCCCACCGTGGTGACGCAGAATGCGGTTTTGATCGGCCAGATCGTTCAGGTCACGACGAATCGTTTGTGGGCTCACCGCAAATTGCTCGACGAGCTCTTCGGTACTGACGTATCCCTGTTTTTTTACCAGATCGATAATGGCGTCATGACGTTGTGTTTGTTTCATGAAAAATCCCTGGAATTATGTTCGTTTCCGCGCATGCAGCGTATCAGCAAATGCCATTGCCAGCCCGACAGCCAGTCCGGTTACGTGCGCACCGTTGGCGATAGACATACCAAACAGATCAAACCATCCGGCGACTAACCATACTAATGCAAAGGTGATTAAACCGCGTTGCAGATAGATGCCGCTTTGCGGATCGCGCTCACCTCTGAGCCAGACATACCCCATTAAGGCATACACCACGCCAGAAAGCCCGCCAAACCATGGGCCACTGAATTTATGCTGCACATAACCGCTTAACAAGGCGCTGATTACCGTAATGACAATCAACTTACCGCTGCCCAGACGCTTTTCAACCGCGCCGCCGAGATACCACCACCACAGCAGGTTGAAAAGAATATGCATAACAGAAAAGTGCATCAGCGCGTGGGTAAAATAGCGCCAGACATCAAACTGCACAGAGGGATCGTAAGGCCAGGCCAGCAGCAACATTACCGGCTGATCGCCCACCACGTTCATAATAATGAACACCAGGATACAAGCGGCCATCAGCAGCAGCGTAAAGGGGCCTGCGCGTTCACGTACCGTGGCAATAAAAGGAAAACGGCGATAGTGCAATCCGCTGCCCGTATGGCCAGATTGCCAGCTTGCCGCCAGATAGCGAGGGTCTGCGGGGTTCTCAAGGAAACGCGCCAGCTCAGCGTTTACACGCTCAGCCTGGCTTTCGTCAGCCAGCCAGACATCAGTCTGTGTATGTTGCTGGACGGTCAGAATAACGCCCTGCGTCGCCATATAATCGACAAACGCCTGGGCGACGCGCGGGTTGGTAAAAGAGGTAATCATCAGCATCGCAGCAGTCGCTTATTTCCACACAAAAGGGGACAGTATAGAGCGAATGGTTTTAGCCGCCAAACGCGTGCTCAACTTCTGCCGGGAAATGGCGATGCCAGGCGTCAAAGCCGCCGTCGACACTATAAACTGCATCATAACCTTGCTGGAGCAGATACTGCGCCGCCCCTTTGCTGCTGTTGCCGTGGTAGCACATCACCATCACCGGCGTTTCGAAGTCGTTATCGCGCATAAACGCGCCCAGAGAGTCGTTAGTCAGATGAAATGCGCCCGGCGTATGGCCCATAGCGAAACTTTGCGGATCACGAATATCCACCAGCACCGCCGTTCCCTGGTGCATTTTCTGATGGGCTTCTTCTACGTTAATACATTCAAAATGATCCATGCTGTTCTCTTTACATTATTCAGGTTGGGTGCGGTCTGATGCTCTCACCCCGGCCCTCTCCCTTCAAGGAAGAAGGAGCAAATCATTCCCTCGTCCGTCTGGGGAGAGGAGGCATTATTTTACCCTCTAGTGTACGTCCTGGCGGCGGGTAAACGCCATTATGTTATCCATATCACTCTAAATTGTTTTTTTGATGTTACCAAAAGCGCGAGCCTTTGCTATTATGAGCGATATCGAACATTTTTGAGCTTTAACGAAAGTGCATGAGGGTGACATGGAAACCAAAGATCTGATTGTAATAGGCGGTGGCATCAACGGTGCAGGTATTGCAGTCGATGCCGCAGGACGCGGGTTATCGGTACTGATGCTGGAAGCCAACGATCTCGCCTGTGCGACATCGTCCGCCAGCTCAAAACTGATCCACGGAGGCCTGCGCTACCTGGAACACTACGAGTTTCGCCTCGTCAGTGAGGCGCTGGCAGAACGTGAAGTTCTGTTGAAAATGGCTCCCCATCTGGCCATCCCGATGCGCTTTCGTCTTCCCCACCGTCCACACCTCCGTCCGGCATGGATGATCCGCATTGGGCTGTTTATGTACGATCACCTGGGTAAACGCACCAGCCTGCCGGGCTCAGGTGGTTTGCGTTTTGGCTCAGAATCAGTGCTTAAACCTGAAATCGTGCGCGGATTCGAATATTCCGACTGTTGGGTGGATGATGCCCGTCTGGTTCTTGCCAATGCGCAGATGGTGCAGAAGAAAGGCGGTGAAGTGAAAACCCGCACTCGTGCAACGGCAGCCCGCCGTGAAAACGGCCTGTGGATTGTTGAAGCGGAAGATGTCGATACCGGCGAGAAATTCAGCTGGAAAGCACGCGGTCTGGTGAATGCTACCGGCCCGTGGGTGAAACAGTTCTTTGACGATGGCATGCACCTGCCTTCCCCATACGGGATCCGCCTGATTAAAGGCAGCCATATTGTCGTGCCGCGCGTACACACCCAAAAACAGGCCTACATCCTGCAAAACGAAGATAAGCGCATTGTGTTTGTCATTCCGTGGATGGACGAGTTCTCGATCATCGGCACAACCGATGTGGAGTACAAAGGCGACCCGAAAAATGTCGAGATCGATGAGAGCGAGATTAACTACCTGCTGAAAGTGTACAACGCCCACTTTAAGAAACAGCTGGCCCGCAATGATATCGTCTGGACCTATTCAGGCGTGCGTCCGTTGTGCGATGACGAATCCGACTCTCCACAGGCAATCACGCGCGACTACACGCTCGATATTCATGATGTCGATGGTCAGGCTCCCCTGCTTTCTGTATTTGGCGGGAAGCTCACAACCTATCGCAAGCTGGCCGAGCATGCGCTGGAAAAACTGGTTCCGTACTATAAAGGCATCGGCCCGGCGTGGACCAAAGGCGCGGTACTGCCTGGTGGTGAAATCGGCGGCAACCGGGATGACTTTGCGGCGAAGCTGCGCCGTCGTTACCCGTTCATTACCGAATCCATGGCTCGCCATTATGCCCGCACCTATGGCAGCAACACCGAGTGGATTTTGGGCGAGGCAAAAGAGATCTCCGACCTGGGCGAGCATTTCGGACACGAGCTGTACGAAGCAGAGCTGCGCTATCTGGTTGAACACGAATGGGTGCGCCGACTGGATGATGCTATCTGGCGTCGTACCAAAGAAGGGATGTGGCTGAATGCTGAACAGCAGTCTCGCGTGGCCCAGTGGTTACTGCAACATGCGGGAAAGCGTGAGCTGTCGTTAGCGTCGTAATACGTTCGGCCTTATGCCCTCTCCCGTTGGGAGAGGGCGCAAACATTAAAAGCGGCAACCAGGGTTGCCGCTTTGCTTTTACAACCGCACAGGATCGATATGCCAAATTGTCTCGGCGTACTCTTTAATGGTCCTGTCAGACGAGAAATACCCCATATTGGCGATGTTATACATCGCGGCACTGGTCCACTTCTCCTGCTGGCGGTAAAGCTCATCCACCTTGTCCTGACAGTCCACGTAGCTGCGGTAATCCGCCAGTACCTGGTAGTGATCGCCAAAGTTAATCAGTGAATCCACGAGATCACGGTAGCGGCCAGGTTCTTCTGGGTTAAACAACCCGGTAGCGATTTGCGTCAACACTTCACGGAGCTCTTCATCCTGCTCGTAAAAATCGCGCGGTTTGTAGCCCTTCTTACGCAATGCCTCCACTTCTTCCGCCGTATTACCAAAGATAAAGATGTTGTCTGCCCCAACATGCTCCAGCATCTCAACGTTTGCACCATCCAGCGTACCGATAGTCAGCGCACCGTTCAGGGCAAATTTCATGTTGCTGGTCCCGGAAGCTTCCGTCCCGGCGAGTGAAATCTGCTCTGAGAGATCTGCCGCCGGAATGATCAACTGCGCCAGGCTCACGCTGTAGTTCGGGATAAACACAATCTTCAGCTTATCGCCAATCTGCGGATCGTTATTCACCACTTTGGCCACATCATTGATGAGATGAATAATGTGCTTCGCCATGTAGTACGCCGAGGCGGCCTTACCGGCAAAGATGTTCACGCGTGGAACCCACTCGGCATCAGGATCGGCCTTGATCCGGTTATAGCGGGTGATCACATGCAACACATTCATCAGTTGACGTTTGTATTCATGAATACGTTTGATCTGTACATCAAACAACGCTTTCGGGTTCGCCACTACGTTGAGATGCATCGCCAGGTATACTGACAGGCGCTTTTTGTTCAGCAGTTTGGCTTCACGCACAGCTTTATTCACCGTCGGGAAATCAATGTGCTGCTCAAGCTCGCTCAACTGACCTAAATCCGTACGCCATGTTCGACCGATGTTTTCATCCAGAACTTCCGATAACGGTTTATTAGCCAGCGCCAGCCAGCGACGTGGGGTGACGCCGTTGGTCACGTTGCAGAAACGCGTCGGGAAAATTTTGGCGAAATCGGCAAATAACGACTGCACCATCAGGTTGGAGTGCAACTCAGATACCCCATTCACCTTGTGGCTGATCACCACCGCCAGCCAGGCCATGCGTACACGGCGGCCATTGGACTCATCAATGATCGATGCACGGCTCAGCAGGCCGGTGTCGTTCGGATACTGTTCCTGAAGCGTTTTCAGGAAGTAGTCGTTAATTTCAAAGATGATTTGCAGGTGACGTGGCAGAATTTTGCCCAGCATATCGACTGGCCAGGTTTCCAGCGCTTCACTCATCAGCGTGTGGTTGGTGTAGGAGAAGACCTGGCAGGTCACTTCAAACGCGTCATCCCAGCTGAACTTGTGCTCGTCAATCAGCAGGCGCATCAACTCAGGAATCGACAGCACCGGGTGGGTGTCATTCAGGTGGATAGCGGTTTTTTCCGCGAGGTTGTTGTAGGTTTTGTGCAACTGGTAGTGACGGCTCAGGATGTCCTGAATCGTCGAGGAGACCAGGAAATACTCCTGGCGCAGACGCAGTTCACGCCCGGAGTTGGTGGAGTCATCCGGGTAGAGCACACGAGATACGTTCTCGGAGTGGTTTTTATCTTCCACTGCGGCGAAGTAGTCGCCCTGGTTAAATTTACCCAGGTTGATCTCGCTACTGGCCTGGGCACTCCACAGGCGTAGCGTGTTGGTGGCATCGGTATCGTAGCCCGGAATGATCTGATCGTAGGCAACAGCCAGGATCTCTTCGGTTTCAACCCAGCGTGATTTTTTCCCTTCCTGCTGAATTCGGCCACCAAAGCGCACTTTATAACGGGTGTTGTGGCGTTTGAACTCCCACGGGTTGCCATACTCCAGCCAGTAGTCCGGAGACTCTTTCTGGCGTCCGTCGACGATATTTTGTTTGAACATGCCGTAATCATAACGGATGCCATACCCACGGCCCGGCAGCGCAAGCGTCGCCAACGAATCGAGGAAACAGGCTGCGAGACGGCCCAGGCCACCGTTGCCAAGACCGGGGTCGTTCTCTTCGTCTATCAGCTCTTCTAAATCCAGCCCCATCTCTTCCAGCGCATTTTTCACATCGTCATAGATACCCAGCGACAACAGTGCGTTGGAGAGCGTACGGCCAATCAAAAACTCCATCGACAGGTAGTAAACCTGGCGTGTTTCCTGTGATAACTGCGCGCGGTTGGAGCGCAGCCAGCGTTCAACTAAACGGTCACGCACCGCAAACAGTGTGGCGTTCAGCCACTCGTGTTTATTGGCGATAACCGGATCTTTCCCGATGGTGAACATCAGCTTATAGGCGATGGAGTGCTTCAACGCCTCAATACTGAGTGTGGGTGAAGAGTAGCTAAAAGGTGCATTCATATCTGTGACTCCGCCTCGTTACATCAAGCGTTGATAGAGATCGCGGTATGACTGCGCCGCAACGTGCCAACTAAAATCCATGGCCATCGCCTGGCGTTGAACGTAACGCCACAAAGAAGGACGGGACCACAATACGAAAGCACGCCGAATCGCCCGAAGTAGCGACCAGGCATTACTGTCTTCAAAAACAAACCCGCTGGCGATTCCGTCCGCCAGATTTTCCAGTGAACTGTCAGACACGGTATCCGCCAGCCCGCCGGTCCGTCGCACCAGCGGCAACGTGCCGTATTTCAGCCCGTACAACTGCGTCAGACCACAAGGCTCAAAGCGGCTCGGTACGAGGATCACATCAGCACCGCCCATAATGCGGTGTGAAAAGGCTTCGTGATAACCGATCTGCACCCCAACCTGACCCGGATGTTCCGCTGCGGCAGCGAGGAAACCTTCCTGCAACACCGGATCGCCTGCACCCAGCAGCGCCAACTGGCCTCCCTGCTCCAGTAACCCCGGCAGGGCTTCCAGCACCAGATCCAGCCCTTTTTGACTGGTCAGGCGGCTCACCACGGCAAACAGCGGCGCTTTGTCATTCACCTTCAGCCCCATCGCAATTTGCAACTGACGCTTGTTTTCGGCCTTATCTTCGACCGAATCCCGGCCATAGCGTGAAGCCAACAGAAGGTCGGTTTCCGGGCTCCAGATTTTTTCATCAACGCCGTTCAGAATTCCCGAGAGTCGTCCTTCACGATGACGCTGACTGAGCAACCCTTCCAGACCATAGCCAAACTGTGCTTCGGTAATTTCACGGGCATACGTCGGGCTAACCGCCGTAATGTGGTCGGCGTAGTACAGCCCGGCTTTCAGGAAGGAAATCTGTCCCTTAAATTCCAGGCCGTGCATGTTATAGAACGACCATGGCAGATCGATGTCATTCATATGATGGGCGTAATACATGCCCTGATACGCCAGATTGTGCACCGTAAAGACCGATTTGGCGGGATGACCACGCGCCGCCAGATAAGCAGGGGCAAGCCCCGCATGCCAGTCATGCGCATGTACCACATCAGGACGCCAGAACGGGTCCAGTCCGACGGCCATTTCCGCCCCCACCCAGCCCAGTAACGCAAACCGCAGCACGTTATCCGGGTAGGCGAACAGGTTGGTATCGTGGTACGGACTGCCCGGTCTGTTGTATAAATGCGGCGCGTCAATCAGGTAAATACCTACGCCATTGTAATGTCCAAACAGCAATGTAATACGCCCGGCAAAGGTATCGCGACGGGTCACAACCTGAGCATCAGGAATACCGCGTCGGATATCCGGAAAAGCGGGAAGCAGGACTCGTGCATCCACACCACCGGCAATTTGTGCTGCCGGCAGTGCGCCAATGACATCTGCCAGACCGCCCGTTTTCAATAACGGGAACATCTCTGAACATACGTGTAAAACCTGCATTATCGCTCCTGTTTGACCTGCAGTTTCCGCAGCATTTCACGTGTAACCAGTACGATACCTTCCTCGGAGCGGTAGAAACGGCGCGCATCCTCTTCCGCATTCTCCCCAATCACCATCCCTTCAGGAATGACGCAGGCACGGTCAATCACGCAACGGCGTAAGCGGCACGAACGCCCTACCCAGACATCCGGCAACAATACTGCCGAATCGATATTACAGAATGAGTTCACACGCACGCGTGGGAACAGCACGGACTGCACCACCACAGATCCAGAGATAATGCACCCGCCAGAGACCAGCGAGTTCAGCGTCATGCCGTGGCTACCCGAACGGTCCTGCACGAATTTGGCTGGCGGGAGTGATTCCATGTGGGTGCGAATCGGCCAGTTCTGATCGTACATATCCAGTTCAGGTGTGACGGATGCCAGATCGAGGTTTGCTTTCCAGTATGCTTCCAGTGTTCCCACATCGCGCCAGTAAGGTTCAGAGTTCGGATCTGACTGTACGCAGGACAATGGGAAAGGATGTGCATAAGCCATGCCAGCTTTGGTGATTTTCGGAATGATATCCTTACCGAAATCATGGCTGGACTGTTCATCCCCGTCATCGGCTTCCAGCAACTCATAAAGGTAATCTGCATCAAAGATATAGATCCCCATGCTGGCCAGCGATTTGGTTGCATCTCCCGGCATTGCAGGCGGATTAGCGGGTTTTTCAACGAATTCGATGATCTTGTCGTTTTCATCAACAGCCATCACACCAAATGCCTTTGCCTCTTCAATAGGCACAGGCATACAAGCCACGGTGCAACGTGCCCCTTTTTCGACATGGTCGATCAACATGCGCGAGTAATCTTGCTTGTAGATATGGTCACCCGCGAGGATCACGATGTATTCGGCGTTATAGCGGCGAATAATGTCGAGGTTTTGCGTTACCGCATCTGCCGTCCCGCGATACCAGTTTTCACCGTGTACACGCTGTTGGGCAGGAAGCAGATCGACAAACTCATTCATCTGTTCGCTAAAGAAAGACCAGCCACGCTGGATGTGTTGTACCAGCGTGTGGGACTGGTATTGGGTGATTACGCCAATGCGGCGAATACCTGAGTTCAGACAGTTGGACAGTGCAAAATCGATAATACGAAATTTACCGCCAAAATGGACGGCAGGTTTGGCGCGTTTGATCGTCAAATCTTTCAGACGAGTACCGCGACCACCAGCAAGTATCAGGGCAACAGATTTTAATGGGAGCTGGCGCGCCAACATTAACGGATCGTTCTTATCTAATCTAACCATGACTAACTCCTTTTTTATCATCTCTGGAACACGCACACTCCGTGCGCAGGCCCATGCCAGACTGCCATTACGACCGGGTTATCCTCTCCGGCAAAAGGGGGAATGGCGTGCCACGCCCCATCAGGTAATACAAAATTAACCACGTCCTGCGTGGCGTTTAACGTGATAAGCCAGCGTTCCGAAAGCAGGATTTGCAGGCATGGCATTCCGCTTTGCCACTCTTCTGCACTCAGTGGCTGCGCCTCTTTGTTTAGCCAGACAACGTTGCCATCGCCCTCTTCCCACCACTGGTTGGCGGTGAGCGCAGGTATGGTCTGTCGCAGGCGAATCAGTGCAGCAGTGAAATGCGCCAGGCCGCTGTTCGCCTGTTCCCACGCCAGCCAGGTTAAGGTGTTATCCTGGCAATACGCGTTGTTGTTGCCATGCTGACTGTGACCATGCTCATCGCCCGCCAGCAGCATAGGCGTCCCTTGCGAAAGCAGCAGCGTCGTAAGCAACGCATGGATGCTGGCGCGTCGCCGCTCAATAACATCCTGACTCCCGCCTAATCCTTCTATACCATGGTTGGAGCTATGGTTATTGTTAGTGCCATCGCGATTTTCTTCGCCATTTGCCTCATTATGTTTCTGATTGAAACAAACACAGTCGCGTAGGGTAAAACCGTCGTGCGCTGTCACCAGATTGATGGTGGCAGAGGGTAACTTTCCATCACGTTTGAACAGGTCGCTGGAGGCCGCAAAGCGCCCGGCAAACTCACCCAACGACAGATTTCTCTCCAGCCAGAAACGACGTGTGGCATCGCGATAATGATCGTTCCACTCGGCAAACAGCGGCGGGAAATTCCCCACCTGATAACCCCCCTCACCAATGTCCCACGGCTCGGCTATCAGCTTGAGCCGCGACAGCACAGGACAATGTTTAATGGCCTCAAACAGCGGTGCTTGCTGGGTAAACGCTGGCGTACGCCCCATGACAGACGCCAAATCGAAACGGAAACCATCGATGTGATACGTTTCGACCCAATATTTCAGGCATTCATACGCATAATGCGTCACCGCAGGATGGCTCAGGTTGAGCGTGTTACCGCAACCGGTCCAGTTGTAGTAATCGCCATCCTCCCTGATCCAATAATAGCTACGGTTATCAATTCCGCGCAGGGAGAGCGTTGGCCCATCGAGATCGCTTTCCGCGCTGTGGTTCAGCACCACATCCAGAATGACCTCAATACCCGCCTGGTGCAGCGCCTTCACCGCATCGCGGAACTCATCTCTGGCTTTTTCAGGCTGGGTGGCATAGCGCGGTTCAAGCGCAAACATAGCCAACGGGTTGTAGCCCCAGTAGTTACTCAGCCCCAGCCGCTGCAGCCGCGGTTCACTGCTGAAATGCGCCACGGGCAGCAGTTCCAGTGCGGTGATCCCGAGGTGTTTGAGATACGCAATCATCACCGGATGGGCGAGCGCTTTATACGTTCCGCGCATCTCTTTGGGAATTGACGGATGCAGGTACGTCAGCCCTTTGACGTGCGCTTCGTAGATCACCGTATTGCCCCACGGCGTATCAGGCGAAGCGTCATCTTCCCAGTCATAGAGATCGCTCACGACAACACTTTTCGGCACGATTGATGCACTGTCCCGGTGATCGGGTTCACCGTACCCCACGTGCAGCACCGGGTCGTCTTTTAGATCGCCATCGACGCGATGCGCGCAAGGGTCAATCAGCAGTTTCGCCGAATTAAACCAGTGCCCCTGCGACGGTTCCCACGGGCCGTGAACGCGAAAGCCGTAATGCATCCCCGGCCTTCCCCCGGCCAGATACCCGTGCCAGGTATCCCCTGTGCGAGCTGGCAAGTCATAACGATGTTCGTTACCTTCGCCGTCAAACACACAGAGTTCAACTCGCTCCGCATGGGCAGAAAAGAGGGTAAAGTTCACCCCCTTTCCATCAAAACGTGCCCCGAGCGGCTCGGGTCTACCTGTCGTGAGTTGCGTCATTCCCCCTCCCGAACCAGCCAGATAGTGCTCAAAGGTGGCAGCGTCAGGCTTAGCGAGTTCGGACGTCCGTGGCTTTCAATCGCATCGCTTTGTACCAGGCCACCGTTACCGGCATTACTGCCGTGATAGTGCATAGAATCGGTATTCAGCACTTCGCGCCATTTGCCCGGCTGGTTAATGCCGAAGCGGTAGTGATGGCGTGGTACAGGCGTAAAGTTGCTGGCGACGATAATTTCGTTGCCCGCTTTATCCCGGCGAACAAAAACAAACACCGAGCGCTCGTGGTCATCCACCACCAGCCACTCAAAACCATACGAATCAAAGTCGAGCTCGTGCAGCGCTTTATGGTGACGATAAGTGTGGTTCAGGTCGCGCACCAGACGCTGTACACCGTGATGCCAGTTGTCACCCCCTTCCAGCAGATGCCAGTCAAGGCTTGAGTCGTGGTTCCACTCGCGCCCCTGAGCAAACTCATTGCCCATGAACAGCAGTTTTTTACCAGGGAAGGCGAACATCCAGCCATAGTAAGCGCGCAGGTTGGCGAACTTCTGCCACGCGTCACCCGGCATGCGGTCGAGAATGGATTTTTTGCCATGAACCACTTCGTCGTGAGACAGCGGCAACATAAAGTTTTCGGTGTTGTTGTAGAGCATCCCGAAGGTGAGCTTATCGTGATGATACTGACGATGAACCGGGTCGAGTTTCATGTAGTCGAGCGTGTCATGCATCCAGCCCAGGTTCCATTTGTACCAGAACCCCAGCCCTCCCATTGACGGTGGACGAGAGACACCAGGAAAATCGGTCGACTCCTCTGCCATCGTCACCGCGCCCTCAACCTGTTCACCGAGAATACGGTTGGTATTACGCAGGAATTCGATAGCTTCCAGATTTTCACGACCACCATATTCATTCGGGATCCACTCGCCCTCTTTACGGCTGTAATCGCGATAGATCATCGACGCCACGGCATCGACACGCAGGGCATCAATACCGAAGCGTTCGATCCAGTACAGCGCATTCCCGACGAGATAGTTCGTCACTTCACGACGACCATAGTTGTAAATCAGGGTATTCCAGTCCTGGTGGTAACCTTCACGCGGGTCGCTGTGCTCGTATAAATGCGTACCGTCAAACTCGGCCAAACCAAATGCATCCGACGGGAAATGACCCGGAACCCAGTCGAGGATCACGTTCAGCCCGGCAGCGTGTGCGGCACTGATAAAATAGCGGAAGTCATCACGCGTCCCGAAGCGGCGTGTTGGCGCATACAGCCCGGTAGGCTGATAACCCCAGCTACCGTCGAACGGATGTTCATTAACCGGCAGCAGCTCCAGGTGGGTAAACCCCATCCATTTGGCATACGGCACAAGCTGATCGGCTAACTCGCGATAGCTGAGCCAGAAGTTGTTATCCGTGTGGCGTCGCCAGGAACCGAGATGGACTTCATAGACAGAGATGGGCGCGTCAAAGCGGTTTGCCTGTTTACGCTCCTCACTCTGGGTAATTTTTTCCGGCAGACCACAAATCAACGAGGCGGTATCCGGCCGCATCTGTGCTTCGAAAGCATACGGGTCAGCCTTAATTCGCAGCTTACCGTGTGCATCGATCATCTCAAATTTATAGAGCTGACCATTGTGTGCGCCAGGGATAAACAGCTCCCAGATACCGGTTTCGCGACGCAGGCGCATAGGGTGACGGCGGCCATCCCAGTAGTTGAATTGTCCGACAACAGAAACGCGTTGTGCATTAGGCGCCCACACAGCAAACCGTGTCCCGGTGACGCCATCCATTGTATCGGCATGCGCACCCAACGTTTCATAGGGACGTAAATGTGTACCTTCAGACAACAGCCAGGCATCCATCTCTTGTAACAGAGGGCCAAAGCTGTAGGGATCATCAATCAGATTTTGCTGGCCATGCCAGACAACGGCAAGCTGATAACGGAAAGGGTTTTTACGACGGGGCATGATGCCCGAAAAGAAGCCGCGCGAGTCGAGGCATTCCAGTTGGCCGACTTTACGCCCGGTTTTAGGTTCAATGACCCAGACTTCTGTGGCGTCCGGTAACAAAGCCCGGACCTCCAGTCCAGCCTCTGTCTGGTGCATCCCCAGAACAGAAAAAGGGTCGGCAAAATGACCCGCAATAAGCGCATTAATCACGTCTCTATCCATACGATCGGACATGGTGTTCTTCCTGTTTTTTTGAGATCGCTCCCTTTTAAGCGCGCGGAAACGTCTCTTTTATGATGACCTGAACGGGGCAGCACTAATTTGTGCATCCTTTCTGCTCCGTCCTACCTCCAGGCAAAATGTAAAACATCCTGCTTAAAGCATAGCCAACGCTCTAAATGGCTCCTGATAAAAAATAAGACATACGCGTTTTACTCCATGTATTACGCAAAAAAAGGGGGCGACAATCACCCCCCCACTCTATAACAAATTATTACGCCAGCTGGCGCAGCATGCGGCGCAGCGGCTCAGCAGCGCCCCACAAAAGCTGGTCGCCGACGGTGAACGCGGACAGGAATTCTGGCCCCATGTTCAGTTTGCGCAGACGTCCCACTGGGGTAGTCAATGTGCCAGTAACGGCAGCCGGGGTCAGTTCGCGCATAGTGATATCACGATCGTTCGGAATCACTTTCGCCCACGGGTTGTGCGCGGCCAGCAGTTCTTCCACGGTCGGAATAGACACATCTTTTTTCAGTTTAATGGTGAATGCCTGACTGTGGCAGCGCAGTGCGCCGATACGCACGCACAGACCATCAACCGGGATCGCCGAAGCCGTATTGAGAATTTTGTTGGTCTCGGCCTGGCCCTTCCACTCTTCACGGGTCTGGCCGTTATCCAGCTGTTTGTCGATCCACGGGATCAGGCCACCGGCCAGCGGTACGCCAAAGTTATCCACTGGCAGCTCGCCACTGCGGGTCAACTGGGTGACTTTACGTTCGATATCAAGAATTGCGGACGCCGGGTTTGCCAGCTCGTTCGCAACGCTGTGGTGCAACTGGCCCATCTGGGTCAGCAGTTCGCGCATGTGGCGTGCGCCGCCGCCGGAAGCCGCCTGGTATGTTGCAACAGACACCCATTCAACCAGATCCTGGGCGAACAGACCGCCGAGGGACATCAGCATCAGGCTGACGGTACAGTTACCGCCGACAAAGGTTTTTACGCCGTTGTTCAGACCATCGGTGATCACACCCTGGTTAACCGGGTCGAGAATAATGATGGCATCGTCTTTCATGCGCAGCGAAGAGGCCGCGTCAATCCAGTAGCCCTGCCAGCCGCTTTCACGCAGCTTTGGATAGATTTCGTTGGTATAATCGCCGCCCTGGCACGTGACAATAATGTCGAGTGCCTTCAGCGCTTCCAGATCGTAAGCATCCTGCAACGTGCCTGTGCTACCACCAAAAGATGGCGCAGCCTGGCCAAGCTGAGAAGTGGAGAAGAAGACTGGGCGGATGGCGTCGAAATCGCGCTCTTCAACCATGCGTTGCATGAGTACAGAGCCGACCATACCGCGCCAGCCGATAAAACCAACGTTTTTCATAGCATTTTTTTCCTGCAGAGGTGTGTGCTGTTTGTGCAAGCCAGTATTGAACTGGGATATGCTTCACATTACAAAATGCTGCCAAAGTCGCAAGCGAAATTAATCGATGATTGCCCGTCAATCAGAAAAAGAGCTAATCATCGGAATAACACTACTAAGTATCAGGGATAATTTAAGATGAGTGAAATCATTTCCGCCGCGGTTTTATTGATCCTGATTATGGATCCACTCGGAAACCTGCCTATCTTTATGTCGGTGCTGAAGCACACCGAACCCAAGCGCCGCCGGGCGATCATGATCCGTGAACTGCTCATCGCCCTGTTGGTGATGTTTATCTTTCTGTTCGCCGGCGAAAAGATTCTCGCGTTCCTGAATTTGCGCGCCGAAACGGTCTCAATTTCCGGCGGGATTATTCTGTTCCTGATTGCCATCAAGATGATTTTTCCAGGCGCTGAAGGGAGCAGCAGTGGCCTGCCTGCGGGTGAAGAGCCGTTCATTGTGCCGCTGGCTATTCCTCTGGTCGCCGGGCCGACGATTCTGGCGACGCTGATGCTGCTTTCGCATCAATACCCGAACCAGATGAGCCATCTGGTCATTGCACTGCTGATCGCCTGGGGCGGGACCTTTATCATCCTGCTGCAGTCGTCGCTGTTCCTGCGCCTGCTGGGTGAGAAAGGGGTGAATGCGCTGGAACGCCTGATGGGGTTGATTCTGGTGATGATGGCGACGCAAATGTTCCTGGATGGGATCCGGGCGTGGATGAAGAGTTAACCTTCTCCCTCTCCCCCGTGAGAGAGCTGGAGTGAGTGCATCAGCCCTCTCGCCCCCATGAAGAGTGGGTTAGGGTGAGGGCTCATGCAGCTTCAGTGGTTATTCTGTTCACCTTACGTTTCATGCTTCTCTTTCACCACCATAACCCGTGAACGTGCGAGGGTGGCTCAATCGCCACCCCCCTGGCAACCCGGGCTCCCGGCGGTAAATCACCGCTTCGCGATGTCTTCGGCTAATCCTTCCGGCTTATCGGGGACGGGCGGAGGTAACATCCCCGCCCTCCAGGCGCATCCATGTGCCTCGCCCTGCTCCAGCCAACGCTTCTGGACCCCATTCCTGAGCATTTGAAAGCAAGCCTGACAGTGGATGATCTGCCGCTGGATGTGCCTGTTTTGCGCCGAAAAGTGATCAACCGGGACGGTATTGCCAGCGGTTAACACAACTGCTGTTGAGTCGTGCGTTGTCAGGAAGTGAAAAAAGAGTCGCAGGAGATGTGTTGCAGGATTTAGTGGGGTTTTATAGTGATACGCTGAAAGCGCCGCGTGGGTTGCGAACTGATGAGGGTATTGTGCTGCTGTAAAAAAGCCAGGACGGCGCTAACGCTTTCACCCTCTCCCACAAGGAGAGGGTGAAAAACGAGGTTAACTCAGCAGCGTAAACGCAATCATCCCGACAATTGCCCCTGTCGTGCCAAGGATAGTTTCCATCAGCGTCCAGGTTTTCAGGGTTTGCGCTTCGGTTGCACCGGTAAATTTACCGAACAGCCAGAAGCCTGCGTCGTTTACGTGTGACACCACAATCGAGCCGCCCGCGATACAGATAGACAGTGCCGCCATCTGTGCGCCGGAGTAGTTCAGTTGTTCAATCACCGGCATCACCAGACCCACGGCAGTTAAACACGCCACGGTCGCGGAGCCCTGAATGATACGCACCGCCGCCGCCAGCACGAAGCAGGTCACGGCAATGGGAAGGCCCATCCCGGTCAGTGCTTCACCCAGTGCCGGGCCGACGCCGGAATCCACCAGCACCTGCTTGAACACGCCGCCTGCGCCGATTACCAGCAGAATAATACCTGCCGGTTGCAGTGCAGCACCACAGATCTCCATAACACGGTCTTTCGGCATGCCCTGGCGCATCGCCAGACCATAAATCGCCACCAGACAAGCGACCAGGATCGCAGTGAATGGATGGCCGATAAATTCGAACCATTCGTAAGCCGTAGACCCTACAGGAACAAAGCGTGCAGCGATGGTTTTCAACCCGACCAGCACCAGCGGCAGCAGGATCAGCGACAGGCTGAAGCCGAAGGACGGCATTTTGCCTTCGCCAAGGTGCGGCTCGGTGATGTCATCCGGAATATGCAGCTCAACGTAACGGCTGATGAAGTTGCCCCACAGCGGACCCGCAATGATCATCCCTGGAATGGCTGCGCACAGACCAATCAGGATCATCCAGCCAAAATCAGCGTGCATCTGAGACGCCAGCAGCATCGGCGCAGGCCCCGGCAACAGAAACGCCGCCGCCGCCGCAACACCCGCGAACAGCGGAATCACCAGCTTCACAAGGTTTGTACCGGTGTGACGCGCCATTGAGAAGGCTACGCTAATCAGCAGCACAACCGCCACTTCGAAGAACAGCGGCAGCGCACAAATCAGGCCGGCCAGACCAATAGCATAATGCGCACGGCTGTGCCCGAACGATTTGAGCATCTTGACGGCAATCTGGTCGACGGCCCCCGTCTCATGCAAAATCTTGCCAAACATCGCACCCAGCGCAACGACAATCGCCAGGAAACCCAGCGTGCCGCCCATCCCCTTTTCCATGGTCGCTGCGATCTTATCGAGCGGCATACCGGAAAAGAGACCTGCACCAATAGAAACCACCATCAAAGCAACGAAAGCGTGCATACGCGCTTTCATGACTAAAAACAGCAGCAGCAAAACAGAGCCGACTGCCGTTAAAACTAACGTTAATGTAGTCAAAACTTACTGCCTTTTGTTAATAAGCTCGATGGTGCTTGCCACAACACCGTCCAGCGGCTGATCGATATTCACAATCAGTACATCGCGTTCATCTGCGCCCGGCTCTTCCAGCGTTTCGAACTGCGTTACCAGCATCTGGGTTTTGAAGAAGTGGCCTTTACGCGCTTTCAGGCGGCTTTCAATAACCTCGAAATCGCCTTTCATGTAGATAAAGGAGAGATTTGGATTGCCTTCGCGCAGCAGGTCGCGGTAGCTCTTTTTCAGTGCAGAGCAGACAATCAGCGACACTTTGTTCGTGCGCTGCATAGCAAATGCGGCGTCATTCAGCGCCTGCAACCACGGTTTGCGATCGTCATCGTTCAGCGGCTCGCCGGAAGACATTTTAACGATATTGCTGCGCGGATGGAGGAAGTCACCATCAAGGAATGCAGCCTGAAGTTGATGCGCCACTTCGCTAGCCACGGCAGATTTACCGCTACCGGAAACGCCCATCAGGACGTAAACGTGGTGATCATGATTAGTCGTGCTCAAAGGGTGGCCCTCAGTCAATTGTTACGGGTAACAGTTATCGGTAACATTGTCCTGCCGGGGCAAAAGAGAAGCAATATCCAAACGTGCGAGAAATGAATAAGTGTGAGCTACTTCAAATTTGTCAGCTTAAATTGATCCACCCGGTGACAAGGTGAAACCTAAATCTAACATTTTCGGCGTAACCACTTCACCACGAATGCGTGCCAGCAGGCGTTCCGCACCAATACGCCCCATGCGTTCACGCGGCGTCAGGACGCTCGCCAAACGGGGCTCCATCACCTGGCCGATGTCATGGCCGTGGAAACCGGCAATCGCCATATCGTCCGGGATTTTCAGCCCCAGACGCTGACACTCGAACGCCGCACCCACCGCAAGGTCATCGTTGGTACAGAAGATGCCATCAAGCTGCGGATACTCGCGGCGCGCCTGGCGCATCAGCTCAATCCCGGACGTGTAAGAAGACGATTGCTCGACCATCACGCTGTATGGAATGAGGTTTGCGTCGAGCATCGCCTGCTCGTAGCCCTTCTGTTTGATGATAGTACGTTCATCAAGACGTGCGCCCAGATATGCGATATGCCGATGTCCGCGCGCGATGATCGCCGCCGTCATCTGACGTGCCGCGTCAAAGTTATCAAACCCGACGGCAATATCGAGGCAAGGAGACTGGCTGTCCATCAGCTCAACCACCGGAATACCGGCGACTTCAATCATCTTCAGGGTTCGGGGAGTGTGAGTACGTTCGGTTAAAATCAGCCCGTCGATGTTCCAGGAAAGCATGGATTCCAGACGTTCTTCTTCCAGATCCGGTTTGTACCCATAGTGCGCAAGCATTGTCTGGTAACCGAACGCATCCGTCACGCTTTCGATACCGCGCAACACTTCGGCAAAAACCTGGTTGGTTAAGGAAGGGAGCAGGACACCTACCGCGCGGCTGGTTGCATTCGAGAGAATATCGGGGGCGCGGTTGGGGATATAACCCAGTTCATCGAGAGCAGCAGCAATCTTGCCACGCAATGCCACGGAAACCTGTTCCGGGTTACGTAGAAAACGGCTGACCGTCATTTTGGTCACGCCGACGCGATCGGCTACATCCTGAAGTACGGGGCGTTTCTTTTTCATCGTCCTGAGAAATCTTGAGTTTGAGATTTTCTCAGTTTATCACGGACAAAGCCCATCCTTCCCCTGTCAAAAGGAAGGATGGGCATTTATTTATGATTAATTACACCGGCGGCAGGTCGAACAGCAGGATTTCACTTTCGCTGTCAGCATGAACGGACAGTGCCTGTTCATCCCAAATCGCCAGACCATCACTGGTGCTCGCTTTCGTACCGTTGATGGTCACGTCGCCTTTCACCACCTGGATCCACACACGGCGGTTTGCGGCGATCTGATGTACTGACTGTTCGTTTTTCGCCAGCGCCCAGCGGAAAAGCTCCATATCCTGATACACTTTCAGCGAGCCATCACGCGCGTCCGGAGACAACACCAGCTGTTTACCTTGCAGGGCGTCGAAGCGGCGTTGCTCATAACGTGGCGTGATGCCGGTTTCTTCTGGAATGATCCAGATTTGGTACAGATGCAGTTTTTCCGTTTTGCTTGGGTTGTATTCGGAGTGACGAATCCCTGTACCTGCACTCATGATCTGGAATTCACCCGCCGGAACCTGCTCTTTATTGCCCATGCTGTCCTGGTGCTCAACCGCCCCTTCCAGAACATAGGTCAGGATTTCCATATCTTTGTGCGGGTGAGTCCCGAAGCCCTGGCCTGCATCAATCACGTCGTCGTTAATAACCCGCAGTGCAGAGAAGCCCATGAAATTCGGGTCGTAGTAATCGGCAAACGAGAATGAATGCCATGAGTCCAGCCAGCCATGATTCGCGTGACCACGTTCGTTTGCTTTGCGTAAGTAGATCATTGTTTTCATCCCCAGTTCGTTTTGATGGACTCAGTGTGGACGCAAACCGCCAGGGATGATAGAGGGTGAAAATTGACTCCTCTGTTCAAAAATTATGAACAAGCCAGCAGGAGTCTTTTTTACCTATCTGGCGAGGGTTACCGTGGCAGGAGAAGCCTGTTCAAAGGCACGTTCAAGGATTTCAAGATTGGTCAGAACTTCAGTTTCCTTGACGTAATTTGCCGTACCCTGGTTTATCGTTTCAAACAGCGCATCGTAAACGAAGCCATAGTCACCGGTTTCAGGCTTTAGCGCCTCTTTGACTGTGATGCCTTCGGCATTCACATACTCCAGCACGCCAACGGAATCATCCGCCGCAAAACCAGGCTCGCCCGGCATAATATTAGCCTTCAGGCTGGTTTCCTGCTGGTCGATACCGTATTTGATAAACGAGCCTTTCGTTCCGTGGACGATAAATTTTGGGTAATCCATTTTCACCAGATGGCTGGTTTTGACGATGGCTTTCAGGTCGCCATAAAACAGCTGCGCCTCGAAGGTATCATCCGGGTTGGCTTTGTTGCGCAAGCTGCGGATGTCATAGGCAACATGATCCGGGCGACCAAACAGGGAGATGATCTGGTCCATGGTGTGGACACCCAGGCCATAAAACGCGCCATCCTGCGGCAGGCCAGGTTTCGTTTCCGCCACCGGGCGGTAGTAATCGAAGTGGCTTTCGATTTCGACAATCTCGCCAAGTTTACCGCTCTCAATGGCCTTTTTCGCCGTCAGGAAGCAGCTGTCAAAGCGACGGTTTTGATATGGCGTTACGGTCAACCCTTTGCTTTTTGCCAACGCAAACAACGTTTTTGCCTCAGCCAGGGTTGGCGTGAGCGGCTTTTCCACCAACACGTTTTTACCGGCCTCCAGCGCGCGTTTTGCGTAGTCAAAATGGCTGTCCGCGTGGGTACAAACCACCACCAGCTTGACCTGGGGATCGTTGAGTACCTCGTCGAGATCGCTGGTGAAATGAATGTGAGAGTATTGCGGGGATTGCTCTTCAGGCTTCGCACTGCGGCGGTAGATATGCGCGACGTGCCAGCTGTCTTTGCGGTTGAGAACATACGGCAGGTGGTAGCGGGTGGTGCTTTTACCAAATCCAATAAATGCGCAATGTAATGTCATGACTCAGTCCTTTTGAAAGGTTACTGCGTCTTACCATAGCGCAATACCTCTGCTCGCGCATCGGCCGTCGACGTCGCAGGCAGTCTGCTCACGGCAAGCGCGCAGCAACCGGAGCGTACATAGAGTGCGTGAGGATTGCGAGCACTTCCCGGAGGCAAAATGGCAAGTAAGCCAGGCTGAAACAAAAACCCCAAAAAAAAAGCCAGCTAGAAGCTGGCTAAAGTAATACTGGAAGCAATGTGAGCAATGTCGTGCTTTCAGGTTCCCGTAGTGGTCTTCCTGAATGCAGGACAATAATAATCATTCTCATTCGCACTTGTCCAATACTTTTTGCAAAAAATAGCAGTTGACTCAAATTTTAAAGTCAATGATGTTGGAAGGGATGTTTAACTGACTGAGGATTAAGGAATGAGTGAGATAGTGATACGCCACGCTGAACCGAAAGATGCAGAAGCCTTACGCCAGAACTACATGCATTACGGGGTGTATCACGACACGCTACAACTACCTCATCCTTCTCTCGAAATGTGGCAGGAGCGTCTCATCGTTAAGCCAGGCCAAAAACGCCTGGTCGCCTGCATAGACGATACCGTAGTAGGGGATTTAGCGCTCCAGGTCGAAGCCAGCCCACGGCGTAGCCATGTGGCCACATTTGGTATTAGCGTCGCAGTGCACGCACAGGGGCGCGGTGTGGGCAGCGCGTTAATGCGTGAAATGGTCAACCTGTGTGATAACTGGATGCGTATCGAACGCATTGAATTAACAGTGTTTGCCGATAATCCGCCAGCACTGGCACTGTACCGAAAGTTTGGCTTTGAAATTGAAGGTACGGGAAAGAAATTCGCCCTGCGTAACGGCGAGTATGTGGATGCGTACTATATGGCGCGCATGAAACAGTGACCTGATTGTTCTCCCTCTCTCCCCTTCGGGGAGAGAGGGAGAAATCATTAGTACCCCGCCGTCAAATCATCCACAGAACGCGGATCTGACGCGCCAAACAGCACACCTTCCGGCCCAACCATAATGCTCTGAGTGCTCCCCATCGCCTCTTTGACCACCACTTTCTGTCCGCGTTGCTCCAGCAGTTTTATCGTGTCCGGGCTAAAACCCTTCTCGACGCGCAACTCATCCGGCAGCCACTGATGGTGTAATCGCGGGGCGTTGGTCGCTTCAGCCACATTCATCCCAAAATCGATGCTGTTGACCACCATCTGAAGCACGGTGGTAATAATACGGCTCCCGCCAGGGCTGCCAGTTACCAGCCAGGTTTTGCCATCTTTCACCACGATGGTTGGCGACATGGACGACAGCGGACGCTTCTTCGGCCCAACAGCATTGGCATCGCCCCCCACTAACCCGTAGACGTTGGGCACACCAGGCTTGGCAGAGAAATCATCCATTTCGTTGTTCAGCAGAATACCGCTATTCCCCGCCACAATCCCGGTTCCGAAGGTAGTATTCAGCGTATAGGTCACCGCCACGGCGTTACCGTCTTTATCCACCACCGAGAAATGCGTGGTCTGGTTACTTTCATACGGCGCTAATTTGCCTGGGCGGATCTCACTCGATGGCTTAGCCCTGTTGATATCGATCTGATCGGCGATGGATTTGGCATAGGCTTTATTGGTCAGCGCTTGCCACGGCACATTGACGAAATCCGGGTCGCCAAGGTATTCCGAGCGGTCGGCATAGGCCCGTTTCTCTGCCTCCGTCATTACCTGCATCGCATCGGCACTGCCAAAACCAAACTTGTGCATATCGAAGTTTTCAAGAATGTTGAGGATCTGCACGATGTGGATCCCGCCGGAAGACGGCGGCGGCATAGAGAACACCTGATAACCACGATAGCTTCCGCTAATCGGCTCGCGCTCAACCGCTTTGTACTCAGCCAGATCCGCCTTGGTGATGAGCCCGCCGTTCTTTTGCATCTCTTCGGCAATCTGATCGGCAATCGCGCCTTTGTAGAAGGCGTCCGGCCCGTGCTCCGCAATCAGCTCCAGGCTTTTCGCCAGGTTTTTCTGCACCAGCTTGTCGCCCTTTTTCAGCGGCTCGCCGTCTTTCCAGAAGATCGCTTTACTGTTTTCATGATTAGGGATCACTTCGCTGCCATAGGTTTTGAGATCGTCCGCCAACGCGTCGTTCACCACGAAGCCGTCACGCGCAAGTTTAATCGCGGGTTGTACCACTTTGTTCAGCGGTAACGTGCCATATTTTTCCAGCGCCAGCGAGAAACCCGCCACTGTGCCTGGTGTTCCGGAAGCCAGATGAGAGGTCAGGGATTTTTTGCTGTCCGGGTTGCCCTGATCATCAAGAAACATATCGCGGGATGCCTGATTCGGCGCCATTTCGCGGAAGTCGATGGCCGTGGTTTTACCGTCTTTGGTGCGCAGCATCATAAAGCCGCCGCCGCCCAGGTTACCGGCCTGCGGGTGTGTTACTGCCAGCGCGTAACCCACCGCCACCGCGGCATCTACCGCGTTCCCACCCTGCCTGAGAATATCCACGCCGACTCGTGTGGCCATCGCATCAACCGATGCCACCATGCCATGCGTCGCCCGCACGGGATGAAACACATCTTCTTCCACGCCGTAGGACACTGGCGGAGCGGCTGGCGGGTTCGCCGCCACGCTAAATGTGCCGCCTGCCATCAGTGCGGCGATCGCTACCCAGCGAAAAAACGTTGGTTTCATCATTATTGTTCTCCAGGTGATGGGATCCATATTCCCCGCTTAATCCTGGTTCACAACTCCTAAAAAATCATCGTTATGGCGGAATCAGGGTAAACTTAAGAGAAGCCTCAAAAGGAGGAGATGACAATGAAACACTTTTTGATTCTTACCGCGCTGCTACCCTTTGCCGCGCTAGCGCAGCCACTCAACACCATGAACAACCCTAACCAGCCAGGCTATGTCATTCCGAGCCAGCAACGTATGCAAACGGAGATGATGAGCCAACAACAGCAGCAAAAAGGAATGCTTAATCAGCAGCTTAAAACGCAGACTCAGCTTCAGCAGCAAAAACTGCAAACGCAGATCAATAACAACACCCAGCGTGTTCAACAAAACCAGCCGCGTGAGCAGGTGTTACCGAACAGCAATGGCGGGATGTTAAGTGGCGGGGCAACGCAGAGTAGCGGTCAGCAGCATATGCTGCCGCCGCGTTCGAATGGGGATATGCTTAATAATCCGCAGAATTAAAATTCGGACC
This sequence comes from Enterobacter sp. RHBSTW-00994, assembly GCF_013782625.1. Classification (NCBI taxonomy): domain Bacteria; kingdom Pseudomonadati; phylum Pseudomonadota; class Gammaproteobacteria; order Enterobacterales; family Enterobacteriaceae; genus Enterobacter; species Enterobacter sp. RHBSTW-00994. The sequence continues at coordinate 4,497,233 of NZ_CP056199.1, forward strand.
TATCACGTCAACCACATCGGTACAGATACTATCGACACCCCAGCGCAGCAGTTCTGCCGCGCGCTGGGGTTTGTTGACGGTATACACCAGAATATGCAGCCCGGCATCCTTCAACATCTTAACCCGAGCTTCGTCCAGCAGTTTGTGATTCAGGTGAATCGACACACAGCCCAGGCGAGTGGTCAGCTCGCGCCAGTCCTCACGCCACTCATCCAGCAATAACCCGCGCGGCAGTTCCGGGACGGCGGCCTGAGCCGCTTCCAGCGCATCAATTTCAAATGAAGAGAGCAGCGGCGGAGCCATCCCTTCCCACAACTCACGCGCGGCGAGGGCGATAACCTTGCCGGTTAACGGCCCTGTTCCCGTGGTGGGTTTAATTTCGATATTGGCCATCATCCCGTGTTGACGACAGCGATCGGCTACTTCCGCCAGAAGCGGAAGCGGTTCGCCTTTAAATTCGCCGCTGTACCAACTCCCGGCATCGACTTTCAGGAGATCGCGCCACGGTAATTCCCCTGCCACGCCCCAACCGTTGCTGGTCCGTTCGAGGTTATCGTCATGCAGCAGAAAAATTTCGCCATCTTTCGACAGCTTGGCATCAAATTCAATCATGGTATGACCGTAACGCGCACCCACGTCAATCGCCGCCAGCGTGTTTTCCGGCGCCAGTTTACCGCCGCCACGGTGGGCGACGATGTGGGGGTAAGGCCAGTTACTCATAGTCGTTGTCCTGTTTCACCATCAAATAAGTGCAGATGATTTTCTGGCAGATGCAGCCAGAGCGTACTGCCTGCTTTCGGGCGCTCCTGATGCGCCAGACGCACAACGATCTTTTGTTCGCCCCAGCGTCCATGGGCCAGGTTATCCGCCCCCAGCATCTCCAGCGTGTCCATCACCAGCGGTACACCGCCTTCTGCCTGCGAGCTTAGCGCAATGTGTTCCGGGCGGATACCAAGCGTCATCTTACGCCCGGCATAGCCACGATAGTACCAGTTGATCGGCAATGCCATCCCACTGTCCAGCTCAAAATGGGTTCCTGAGCTGCTGATTCGGCCTTCCAGCAGGTTCATCGCCGGGCTGCCAATAAAGCTCGCCACAAAACGGCTGGCCGGTTTTTCATACACCTCAACCGGCGTCCCAATCTGCTCTGCGATACCTTTGTTCATGACCATCACACGCTGCGCCAGAGTCATGGCTTCCACCTGATCGTGCGTGACGTAAAGTGAAGTGGTATTCAGACGACGATGCAACTGTTGCAGTTCAAGGCGCATCTGTACGCGCAGTTTGGCATCGAGGTTTGAAAGCGGTTCATCAAACAGGAACACGGCCGGATCACGCACAATGGCGCGCCCCATTGCCACGCGCTGACGCTGACCACCAGAGAGTTCACGCGGGCGGCGCTTCAGCAGGCCATCCAGCTCCAGAATGCGCGCGGCTTCTTTCACACGCTCGTCGATATGACCTTTGCCCATACCGCGAATTTTCAGCCCCCAGGCCATGTTCTCTTCCACACTCATGTGCGGATAGAGGGCGTAGTTCTGGAACACCATCGCAATGCCGCGATCTTTGGGTTCCATTTCGGTGACGCGCTGGCGATCAATCCAGATATCGCCGGAGGTCACACGCTCAAGCCCCGCCACCATACGCAATAGCGTCGATTTTCCGCAGCCGGACGGGCCAACCATCACGATAAATTCTCCGTCCGCCACGTCGAGCGTGAGCGGCTGAATGACCTGGGTTTTGCCATCCCAGCTTTTGGTTACTGCCTGAAGTTTCAGTCCTGCCATAGAGGTTGTATCCCTTGATTATTCGTGAACGTCGCTGGCGGCTATTTTTGCCCAGGGCAAGGCGCGAGCGACAACGTTTGGTGGGCCCAAATAAAACGCAAGTAACGCGGCACTGGGCAAAAATAGCCCCAGCCCTTTGGGGCGCGTGCCGAAATCGCGTACTCTGCGTTGTTGGATTTGGACATAGGCCCACTATGTCCATCATCCTCCGCCTTGATTACACGATTTCGGCTCAGCGCCGACGTCACGAATAATCAAGGGATACAACCTACTTCTCACTGTCCACTAAACCACGCACAAACGCACGCTGCATGGCTAAAACGATAATGACCGGGGGGATGAGCGTGAGCAGCATCGCCGCCATCACCTGGTTCCAGAGGGTCGTGCCTTCGCCGGTGGCAATCATGCCTTTGATTCCGGCCACCGCAGTCCCCAGATTGACATCCTGAATAATCAACAGCGGCCACAGATACTGGTTCCAGCCGTAGATAAACGTAATCACAAACAGCGCAGCGAGGTTGGTTTTCGACAGCGGCAGCACGATGTCACGGAAAAAACGCATCGGTGACGCACCGTCAATACGTGCCGCTTCAATCAACTCATCCGGCAGGGTCATGAAGAACTGACGAAACAGAAAAGTCGCAGTCGCAGAGGCCATCAACGGCAGGGTTAACCCTGCATAACTGTCGAGCATCCCGAGGTTAGCGATCACCTCGACCGTCGGGAAGATGCGCACTTCAACGGGCAACATCAGGGTAATAAAGATCATCCAGAAGAACAGGTTACGCAGCGGAAAACGGAACCAGACAATGGCAAATGCGGAGAGCATCGATACCACGATTTTGCCCACCGTGATGCCAAAAGCCATAATGAAACTGTTAAGCATCATCAGCCAGAACGGCGCGCTGTTCACCCCGACGCCCTGCGTCCAGATGGTTTTCATGTTCTCGAAAAGATGTCCACCAGGGATTAAGGTCATCGGCGTGTCAAACACGGCTTTGGTATCCAAAGTCGCCGCCACAAAGGCGACATACAGCGGGAAGAGGATGACGATAATGCCCAGAATCAGCATGGTATGGCTGAAAATCGTCAGCCCCGGACGGTTCTCAATCATTGGTAGCGCACCTTACTTTCAACATAGCGGAACTGAACCACCGTGAGGATGATGACGAGGAACATCAGCACGACGGACTGGGCAGCAGAGGCCGAGAGATCAAGACCCGCAAAGCCTTCACGGTAGATCTTATAAATCAGAGTCGTCGTAGCCTGAACCGGGCCGCCCGCCGTGGCAGCATCGATCACCGGGAAGGTGTCGAAGAAGGCATACACCAGGTTGACCACCAGCAAGAAGAAACTTACCGGGGCAATCAGCGGCAGCGCCAGCTTAAAGAAACGACGAACCGGGCCTGCACCATCAATCGCCGCCGCTTCAACCAGCGATCGTGGGATGGATTGCAGCGCCGCAAAGAAGAACAGGAAGTTGTAGCTGATCTGCTTCCACACCGAGGCAAACACCACCAGGAACATCGCCTGGCCACTGTTCTGCGCGTGGTTCCAGTCATAGCCAAACTCCCCAAGAAAATGGGTAATTAGCCCGCGTCCTGGGTTAAACAGGAAGATCCACAGCACGGCAGCGACCGCAGGTGCAACGGCGTAAGGCAGCAGCATCAGGGTCTGGTAGAGACGGCTGCCGCGCACCACGTAATCCACCAGCGCCGCGAAGAAGAGCGAAGCGACAAGGCCGCTTACCGTCACCAGAGTGCTGAATTTGATTGTCGTCCAGAAGGCGTCGATGTAGTAACTGTCATGCCACAGGGCGGCAAAGTTATCCAGACCGACAAACTGGCTGGAAAGCCCAAACGGATCAACGCTCTGGACTGAGTACCACAGCGCTTCGCCCGCAGGCCAGATAAAGAAGATTACGGTGATGACCAGTTGCGGCGCGACCAGCAGATACGGCAGCCAGCGCGAACGGAACACCGGACGGGATGAGGACATAGATTAGCTCATATTGATTTCCCCTCACCCTAACCCTCCCCCCAAAGGGCGAAGGAACGATTACACCCTCCCCCTTAAGGGAGAGGGCCGGAGTGAGGGGGGGATTAGTTTTAATTAAGACTTCGTTGACTGCTCAAAACGGCGCAGCAGTTGATTACCGCGTTCAACAGCTGAATCCAGTGCTTGTTGTGGCGTTTTCTTACCGGTCCACACGCTTTCCAGCTCTTCATCAACGATGGTACGGATCTGTGGCATGTTGCCCAGACGCAGGCCTTTGGTGAACGGCAATGGTGGCTTGTTCAGCATCTGACGCGTCGCAATATCTGCACCTGGGTTCTTGTCATAGAATCCCTGCTGACGAGTCAGGTCGTAAGCGGCTTTGGTGATCGGCAGGTAGCCGGTTTTCTGATGCCACTCGGCCGCATTTTCAGGTTTTGCCAGGAAGTCCAGAAACTCGGCAACACCTTTATACGTCCCCTGATCTTTGCCCTGCATAACCCACAGACTCGCCCCACCAATGATGGCGTTTTGCGGCGCACCCTTCACATCCGCATCGTATGGCATCATGCCGACACCGTAGTTGAATTTGGCGTAATGACGGATATCAGCCAGTGAACCGGAGGACGCCGTAGTGATGGCACAGTCACCGTTGTAGAACTTCTCGGTCGATTCATCTTTACGGCCGAAGTAGCTGAAATCGCCTTTCTTGTTCAGCTCTTCCAGCAACGCGATATGTTTCACCTGCTCTGGCTTATTGAACTCCAGAACCGCGTCTGTGCCGTCGAAGCCGTTATTTTTCGTTGCCACTGGCAGCCCATGCCAGGCACTGAAGTTTTCAATCTGGATCCAGCCCTGCCAGCCGCTCGCATAACCGCACTTCATACCTGCCGCTTTCAGCTTCGCGGTGTACGCCGCCAGATCCTGCCAGGTTTTCGGTGGCTGCTCAGGATCTAAACCGGCTTTTTTGAAAGCATCTTTGTTGTAATAAAGCACAGGCGTTGAGCTGTTAAACGGCTGAGACAGCAAGTGGCCCGTTTTGGAATCGGTGTAGTAACCGGAAACGGTCGGTACAAACTGGGATTCATCGAAGTTAATGCCCGCATCTTTGAACACTTCATAGACGGGCTTGATCGCTTTCGACGCCATCATGGTCGCCGTACCCACTTCATAAACCTGTAACAGTGCCGGCGCGTTACCGGTACGGAATGCCGCGATGCCCGCACTCAGGCTCTGCTCATAATTGCCTTTATACACCGGCACAATTTTGTAATCCGGGTGGGTGTCGTTGAAACGCTGCGCCAGGGAGTCAACTTCCTTACCCAACTCCCCTTCCATGGAATGCCAGAATGGAATGGTAGTGACAGCCATTGCGTTCGTCGCAAAAGCCAGACTCAGTGCCAGACCCAAAGCTGTGTGTCGTAACGATGTCATTGTCATCTCTCTTATTGTGCCGGATGCGCGATATCACGCGTTTTATGCTCGCGAGGTAACATGACATGCTCGAATGACAGAAAAATAACTGTTTATTTACAGAATGATGACAGGAAGGCGTCAGAGGGATGGTGGAATGGTGAAGGAAATGTGGCGGCAACATCAACGTCACCGCCAGGAAATATATATTTAGTGCTTGTCCTTACCCCAGGCATATATCGCGCGCTTCTCTCGCCGCTCGCGCTCAGCCTGAATGAGTGATTTCCCGGAATCTAATACCGGACAATCTGGGCCACTTTCCACCTCGCAAGGGACAGTACGCAGAGGTTGCCCCGTCTGCAACTTTTCCTGCCAGATGGTTGGGTCACGGGGATCTCTTTTTTCCGATGACGCGGCCTGAAAGCACACGGCCACCAGCAAGCTCATACCCACAAAACAAATAGCGCCCAAACGAGTCATCCCTGCCCCCTGGTTACAACAAATAATATGAGCCACCGCAGTGATTGCCGACAGAACAGCATAGGCTGGCTCCGCCAGCCTGCCCTGTTTAGCCCCCGAGGTACGCGCTACGCACCGCTTCGTTCGCCAGCAGTGCATCACCGGTATCGGATAGCACCACGTGACCGTTTTCCAGCACGTAGCCGCGGTCAGCCAGTTTCAGCGCCTGGTTGGCGTTTTGCTCAACCAGGAAGATGGTCATCCCCTCTTTACGCAGTTGTTCAATGGTGTCGAAGATCTGCTGGATGATGATCGGCGCAAGGCCCAGTGACGGTTCATCAAGTAACAGCAGACGCGGCTGGCTCATCAGCGCACGCCCAATCGCCAGCATCTGCTGCTCACCACCCGACATCGTACCCGCACGCTGAATACGACGTTCAAACAGACGCGGGAAAAGCTCATACACGCGTTTAATACGGTCCTGATACTGGTCGCGGTCGGCAAAGAAGCCGCCCATCGCCAGGTTCTCTTCTACCGTCATGCGGGAAAACACGCGACGTCCTTCCGGGACAATCGCCACCGCTTCACGCATGATTTTGGCCGTCTGCCAGTCGGTAATGTCTTTACCATCGAATACTATCCGGCCGCTGGTTGCACGCGGGTCGCCGCATAATGTGCCCAGCAGCGTGGTTTTGCCCGCACCGTTAGCACCAATCAGAGTAACGATTTCGCCCTGATTGATATGCAGACTCACGTCATGCAGTGCCTGGATCTTGCCGTAGTGGGCACTTACCTTATCAAACGTTAACATCGCTTTTTCCATCTTATGCCTCACCAAGGTAAGCACGGATCACATCCGGGTTGTTGCGGATCTCTTCCGGCGTTCCGCTCGCCAACGGCGTCCCCTGGTTCACCACATAGATACGGTCCGAAATGCCCATCACCAGCTTCATGTCGTGCTCAATGAGCAGAATAGTGGTGTCGTGATGACTACGCAGTTCAGCAATCAGCTCGTCCAGCTCTTTTGTCTCTTTCGGGTTAAGCCCCGCCGCAGGTTCATCCAGCATCAGAATTTCTGGCTGCGTCACCATGCAACGGATAATCTCCAGACGACGCTGGTCACCATACGCCAGGTTACTTGCCTGGCGGTTGGCATGCGGCAACAGGCCGATACGATCAAGCCAGGTGGCAGCACGATCCAACGCTTCGCTCTGCGCGCGACGGAATGACGGGGTTTTTAACAGACCGGAGAACACGCCGGTTTTGAGCTGCTGGTGTTGCGCCACCAGCAGGTTTTCAATCACCGTCATCTCACGGAACAGACGCACATGCTGGAAAGTACGTACCACACCCATCCGCGCAATCTGTTGACCCGGCAACCCTTCCAGGTGCTGGTCACGTAGCATAATCGTTCCGCCCGTCGGCTTATAGAAACCGGTCAGGCAGTTAAAGACCGTGGTTTTCCCCGCGCCGTTCGGGCCGATCAGGGAGACAATCTCTTTTTTATGCAGATCAAGAGAGACGTTGTTGACCGCCAGCAGGCCGCCAAAACGCATCATCAGGCCGTTAACGGATAATAATGGCTGACTCATGCCTGCTCTCCTTTCGCTTGCCCGTTTTTCAGCTTCAGCTGTGGACGGGTCATCGGCAGCAAGCCCTGCGGACGCCAGATCATCATCAGCACCATCAAACCACCCAGCATCAACATGCTGTATTCGTTAAAGTCACGCATCAGTTCACGCGACACCACCAGCAAGATGGCAGCGAGGATAACGGCAAACTGCGAGCCCATTCCGCCGAGCACCACAATCGCCAGTACAAAGGCCGATTCGGCAAAGGTGAAGGATTCCGGGCTGACAAAGCCCTGACGCGCGGCAAACAGCGTCCCGGCAAAACCGGCAAACGCGGCGCTGATGGTGAACGCAGTCAGCTTGATGCGGGTCGGGTTCAGACCCAGAGAACGACAGGCGATCTCATCTTCACGCAGTGCTTCCCACGCGCGGCCCAGCGGCATGCGCAGCAGACGGTTAATCACAAACAGCGTAATCACCACCAGCAGCAGCGCCACCAGATAGAGCCATATCACACGGTCAGACGGATCGTACTTCACGCCAAAGAAGTTGCTAAAGGTATCCCAGCCACCTTCACGCGCAGAACGGCTGAACTCCAGACCAAAGAAGGTCGGTTTCGGGATCTGGCTGATACCATTCGGGCCACCGGTCACTTCGGTGTTGTTGAGCAGCAAAATACGGACGATTTCACCGAAGCCTAAGGTCACAATCGCCAGATAGTCACCGCGCAGACGCAATACCGGGAAGCCGAGCAGGAAGCCTGCCGCAGCAGAAACCAGCCCCGCCAGCGGCAGGCACGTCCAGAAACCAAGACCGTAATAGTGGTTCAGCAACGCGAAAGTGTAGGCTCCGATGGCGTAAAAGCCGCCGTAGCCGAGCACCAGCAGACCGGACAGGCCTACCACCACGTTCAGACCCAGACCAAGAATCACGTAGATCATGGTCAGGGTGGCGATGTCTACCGTCCCGCGCGACACCACAAATGGCCAGGCAACCGCCGCCACCAACAGAGCAACGAGGAACAGCTTCTGCTTAACGGTGGAGCCATCAATCGCGGGCAGAACAAACTTCGGCCCTGAAACGTTTTTCAGCGTCTTCTGGAATACCGGACGCAAAAGCTGGAACAGGAAGACGACGGCAGTACCAATAAAGACCCACTGCCAGCGGATATCAGCGGCGGTATCCACCACCAGCTTTGTCCCATCAAGCTCTAACTGAACGCCCATAAAGACGCCCGCCAGCACGAAGAACATGGCAGCAGAAAGCAGCGCCATTGCAAAATGCATCGGTTTCATACTTTCTCTACCTCCGGACGACCCAGAATACCGGTAGGCATTACCAGCAGAACCAGAATCAGCAGGGCGAACGACACCACATCTTTATATTCGGTACTCAGATATGCCGAGGAGAGCGCTTCCGCCACGCCCAGAATCAGGCCGCCAATCATTGCCCCTGGAATGCTGCCGATGCCACCCAGAACCGCTGCGGTGAAGGCTTTCATCCCGGCCATAAAGCCGATGTACGGGTTGATTACGCCATAGAACTGACCGAGCAGAACGCCAGCAACTGCCGCCATGGCAGCACCGATGACAAAGGTCAGCGCAATGACGCGGTCGGTATTAATCCCCAGCAGGCTTGCCATTTTGAGGTCTTCTGCACAGGCGCGGCAAGCGCGCCCCATACGGGAGTAGCGGATGAAAATGGTCAACGCCAGCATCGCCAGGAAGGTCACAATCCAGATCACCAGCTGCATGGTGGTGATAGAGGCAGAGAAGTTTTCGCTCGCCCCCACAATCCACTGGCCGTTAAACAGGCTTGGCAGGGCGACGTCACGCGAGCCTTCCGTAAGGCTGACGTAGTTTTGCAGGAAAATGGACATCCCGATCGCGGAGATCAAGGCAATCAGACGTTTTGAGCTACGCACCGGGCGATATGCGACACGCTCGATGCTCCAGCCGTAGGCACTGGCAATCACAATTGCCCCTACAAAACCGGCGGCCACCAGTAGCCAGCTACTGTCGATGCCCATCATCATCAGTGCGGCGATGATCATAAAGGAGACATAGCTGCCGATCATATACACCTCGCCGTGGGCGAAGTTGATCATGCCGATAATGCCGTAAACCATCGTATAGCCGATGGCGATCAGCGCATAGGTGCTTCCCAGCGTTACGCCGTTAAACATCTGCTGCAAGAAATAGAGAAACTGCTCGGACATAAGGAAACCTTTTTATACCCGCCCGGTATCACCGGGCGGTGGGATAATTATTTGGCGACCGAGGACGAACCATCGGCGTGCCACTTAAAGACACCAAACTCAAATCCCTTCAGATCGCCTTTCTCATCCCAGTTCAGCGGCCCAATCACGGTGTTCGCCCCGTGTGCTTTTAAATCTTTGACTAAATCCAGCGGCGCTTTGCTGCCGGTGCGATCCATAGCGGTTGCCAGAGACTGCACTGCGGCATAGGTGATCCACACATATGGACCACTCGGATCTTTCTTCTGCGCCTTGAGCGCCTCTACGATAGTCTTATTCGCGGGATCCTGGTCATAGCGTTTTGGCATCGTGACCAGCATGCCTTCTGCTGCATCGCCCGCGATGTTTGACAAGGAGGCATTACCAACCCCTTCAGGCCCCATGAACTGGGTTTTCAGACCAGTAGCGCGCGCCTGGCGCAGCATCTGGCCCATTTCCGGGTAGTAACCACCGTAGTACACGAAGTCGATATTTTCTTTTTGCAGACGGGCAATCAGCGCGGAGAAATCTTTCTCACCTGCGGTAATACCGTCAAAGAAGACAATGTTCGCTCCGCCCTTTTTCAGGCTCTCCTGGACGGAGCGCGCCAGCCCTTCCCCGTACTGCTGTTTGTCATGAATGATGGCAATACGCTGCGGCTTCACGTTTTCGAGAATGTATTTGGCAGCGGTGGGTCCCTGAGAGGAGTCCAGCCCGGCGGTGCGCATGATGTGCTGATAGCCGCGCTGGGTCAGTTCCGGGTTCGTTGCACCTGGAGTGATCATCAGAATGCCTTCGTCTTCATAGATATCCGACGCGGGCTGTGTGGATGAAGAGCAAAGGTGGCCGATGACGTACTGGATGCCATCGTTAACGATTTTGTTGGCAACCGCGACAGCTTGTTTTGGATCGCAGGCGTCGTCATATTCCACGCCAATTAGCTTGTCACCTTTGATACCGCCTTTGGCGTTGATGTCTTTGATCGCCTGACGCGCACCGTTGAACTCCATATCACCCCACTGGGCAACCGGACCGGACATCGCACCGACTACAGCAACTTTAATATCTTCCGCCATGGCCGCATGCGAAATCGACAGTGCAACCATCCCCGCGATTAACGTCTTCGCGTTCCTTTTCATCTCTGAATCCCCACTCGTGATGTGATGTATATATTTTGTTTTATTATGGTTAAAAAGCATTCTGTACTTTTAATGAACAACGCTATTTTTACCAGTGCCTTTAATGGTTTAGCGCAGTTTTTTGTCAAAAACCAGACTAAAATCTCTATTTTTCAGGCTATTAAGCAAAGATAATATTCTGAAATCTTACAGAGATAAACAAATAAAAGTAGGTTTTGCAGCATAAAATAACGGTACAAAGCGCCGAATAAATCACTACCATTTAGGTTAAAATCCTGCTTATTTTTCGATCCATATGTTTTCGAACTGCGCATTGAGTCGTCAAAAAACTAATCACCTGGTAAATGGGTATAAAAAGAGAAAGCCTCTGGCAGAATAAATTGAGTACACTGCCCATACTCTTTTTGATTTGGACAAGCAGCTAATGAAACTGACCATCATCCGTCTGGTGACCTTTAGCGACCAGGATCATATCGACCTGGGCAAAATCTGGCCGGAATACTCCCCTTCGTCGCTGATCGTCGACGACACGCACCGAATTTATGCCGCACGCTTTAACGAGCGTCTGCTCGCTGCCGTTCGCGTGACGCTGAGCGGTACGCAAGGGGCGCTTGACTCACTGCGTGTGCGTGACGTGACCCGCCGTCGCGGTGTGGGGCAATATTTGATTGAAGAGGTGATCCGCGAAAATCCGAGCGTAAGTGCCTGGTGGATGGCCGACGTAGGCGTGGAAGATTGTGATGTGATGGCGGCGTTTATGCAGGCGTTAGGATTTACGGCGCTGGAGAATGGCTGGGAAAAGCATTAGGGTTGATTTGTGCGGCCTGATGCCCTCACCCCGCCCCTCTCCCACGGGGAGAGGGTGCAAACACTAAAATGGCAACCTTACGGTTGCCATTTGTGTTTATTTGGCGTCGGTCGCCGTACCGTTAGCGTGCCAGTCAAACACACCGAACTCGAAGCCTTTCAGATCGCCCTTCTCATCCCAGGACAACGGCCCCATAACGGTTTCAACAGAGTTCGCCTTCAGGTATTTAGCGATTTCAGCCGGATCGGCTGACTGATTCAGACCTGCTTGCAGAGACTGCAGCGCAGCATAAGTGGTCCACACGAATGCACCGCTTGGATCCTGTTTCTTCGCCTTGATGGCATCTACGATAGGTTTGTTCGCAGGAACCTGGTCGTAGTTCTTAGGCTTGGTGACCAGCAGGCCTTCAGCAGATTCACCGGCAATATTAGACAAGGAGACGTTCGCAACACCTTCTGGCCCCATGAACTGGGTTTTCAGACCGGCTGCACGCGCCTGGCGCAGGATCTGACCCATTTCAGGGTGGTAGCCACCGTAGTAAACGAAATCGATATTCTCTTTCTTCAGACGAGCAACCAGCGTGGAGAAGTCTTTCTCACCAGCAGTGATACCGTCAAAGAACACCACGTCAGCATTGGCTTTTTTGAGGTTGTCCTGTACGGAACGTGCCAGCCCTTCACCATACTGCTGTTTATCGTGAATGATGGCGATGCGTTTCGGTTTCACTTTTTCGACGATGTATTTGGCTGCCGTTGGGCCCTGGTCAGAGTCCAGGCCTGTCGTACGCAGGATCAATTTATAGCCGCGCGCCGTCAGCTCTGGTGCAGTTGCTGCCGGGGTGATCATCAGAATGCCTTCGTCTTCGTAGATGTCAGACGCTGGCTGAGTGGACGAGGAACACAGGTGACCGATAACGTATTTGATCCCGTCATTGACCACTTTGTTCGCCACGGCGACTGCTTGTTTAGGGTCACAGGCATCATCATATTTTACGATCTGCAGTTTTTCGCCCTTGATCCCGCCCTTGGCATTAATATCTGCAACCGCTTGTTCTGCGCCAGTGAACTCCTGATCGCCATACTGTGCTACCGGACCAGACATTGCCCCAACAACAGCCACTTTGATATCGGCCTGAGCCATGGTGCTGAATGCCAACGCGATACATCCTGCCAGTAACGCTTTACCCTTCATATTCATCCTGAGAATCCCCATTGTGATGGTTTTTGCAATTGTTGTGATGTTGTTGTGCAGTATATTATTTTTCTTATAGGTATAAGAAAAGCATATGATAGTTATGTTTTGGCGTGCCACCCGGACAAAAGCAGCATACTCTGCTAAAACATACCCCATTTTTATGAATTTGGAATAGCTAATTTGAAATGTATCTATGGTAAGCCCGGCATGCATTCGATACCGGGCAATGGCTTTAACGTGTCAGCACTGACGAGATAATATCCAGCGCTTTACGGAACTGAACTTCGGGGATAGTGAGCGGATAAAGGAAGCGAATGACGTTGCCATACACGCCACAACTCAGCAGTAGTAACCCTTCCTGGAGCGCACGCTCCTGCACCTGACGGGTAAACTCCGGCGAAGGTAGTCCGGTTTGCGGATCGTTAAACTCCACCGCCACCATTGAGCCTTGCGCGCGAATATCCGCAATATAAGGGCAGCCCGCTTTCGCTTTACTGAGCACTTCGACCAGGTCGTGGCCGAGATGGGCTGCGCGGTGACACAGATCTTCTTCGTCGATCACTTCCAGCACGGCAAGTGCGGCGGCAATCGCCAGCGGGTTACCTGCGTAGGTCCCGCCCAGTCCACCCGGGGCTGGGGCATCCATAACATCAGCACGCCCGGAAACGGCAGAAAGCGGCATGCCTCCTGCCAGACTTTTGGCCATGGTGATCAGGTCCGGTTTCACACTCTGGTGCTCCATCGAGAATAACTTACCGGTACGCGCAAAGCCGGTTTGAACTTCATCGGCGATCAGTAATATTCCGTAGGTGTCGCACACGGTGCGCAGACCCTGCATGAAATCGGCAGGCGCGATGTTGAATCCGCCTTCACCTTGTACTGGCTCAAGAATGATGGCGGCAACCTGATCCGGGGCGATGTCGGCCTTAAAAATGCGATCCAGGCTTTTGAGCGCCTCGCGGGTACTGATGCCGTGCAGGTCATTAGGATATTGCGCGTGATACACCGAGCCTGGGAAAGGGCCGAAGCCAATTTTGTACGGCGCAACTTTACCGGTAAGTGCCATGGTCATGAAGGTACGACCGTGAAAAGCACCACCGAAGGTAATTAATCCAGGACGTTTAGTGTATGCGCGCGCAATCTTCACCGCGTTCTCGACCGCTTCTGCGCCAGTGGAGAAGAAGGCGGTTTTGGCCGGGCCTTCAATCGGTACGCGAGCGTTGATACGTTCCGCCAGCGCCACATAGCCTTCATATGGCACAATCTGATAGGCCGTATGCGTAAAGGCATGCAGCTGTTTTTCAATAGCGGCGATAACCTTCGGGTGGCGGTGTCCGGTGTTCAGCACTGCGATCCCGGCAGCAAAGTCGATCACTTCGTTGCCTTCCACATCCCACACCGTGGCATTCTCTGCTTTATCAGCATAGAAATTACACATCACGCCGATACCGCGCGGCGTCGCCTGTAGACGCCGTTCATTCAACTCGTTGTTTTTCACCCTGTCCCCCTGAGATTCCAGCACCCAAAATGCGAATAGCGCACCTGTAAGTGTTTGCCAGAGGGAGAGAATTCGCCAGAGCAGGCGCTAAAAAAACAAAACCCCCGAATTTGCATTCGAGGGTTATCAGGTACTTCGTGAAAATTATGCTTCGATAGCCGCGCGAAGTTTTTTCATGGCGTTCTTTTCAAGCTGACGAACACGTTCTGCGGAAACACCATAACGATCGGCCAGTTCCTGCAGCGTGGACTTGTTATCTTCGTCCAGCCAGCGGGCACGGATGATATCCTGGCTACGCTCGTCAAGGCCTTCCATCGCGAAGGTCAACTTGTTAGCGGCCTGATCTTCCCAGTTGTCTTCTTCAATGCCGTCAGCAAAGTTGGACGATTTATCCTGGAGATACAGAACCGGCGCCATTGGCTGGCTATCAGACGCATCGTCGTCAGAAGACATGTCAAAAGTCATGTCCTGCGCGGCCATACGGGATTCCATCTCACGCACATCTTTGCTGGATACGCCCAGCTCGCGCGCCACCATTTCGACCTCATCCTGATTGAACCAGCCCAGACGCTGCTTGGTTTTACGCAGGTTGAAGAACAGTTTGCGTTGCGCTTTTGTCGTGGCGACTTTCACGATACGCCAGTTACGCAGGACGTATTCGTGAATCTCTGCTTTGATCCAGTGCACGGCAAAGGAGACCAGTCGCACACCCACTTCCGGGTTAAAGCGACGTACAGCCTTCATCAGACCGATATTACCTTCCTGAATCAAGTCCGCCTGCGGCAGGCCATAGCCCGAGTAATTACGAGCAACGTGAACAACAAAGCGCAGGTGAGACAGGATCAGCGTCTTAGCTGCTTCCAGATCGCCCTGGTAATGCAGCTTTTCAGCAAGCTCCTTTTCTTCCTCAGCCGTCAACATCGGCCAAGTGTTAGCGGCCCGGATATAAGATTCCAGGTTACCAACAGGGGCTAAAGCTAAAGTTTGCATTTCTTTGGTCATTCATTCCTCTCAATTCGATATCTTCTGGTCCAGGTTATCCCCATCAGGCAACAACCATGCCAAAGCATTTGAGCAACGAGAATAGCATTCACATTTTTATCAGACAGTGATTTTATCCACAAGTTCCAGGTGCAACAGTGAATAAATTACGCACAAAATGTGACATGACGATGATACTGCGGGGAAGAGACAACAGGGAGCTCTTTCCCTGCAGAGCGAACAACTCGGTGCAGGGAAAGATTATATCACGCTTTTATTAGTCGGGAGTAAAGTGACGTAAATGTTGAACAGTCGCCAGCCATGCCGCAACCCAGCCAATCATTGAGCAGACCAGCAATAACAACAGGCACTCATCAAATCCTAACCCACTGATATCAAACTTAGTTCCAAAAACCTGCGCCACTTCAGTGACGGCGGAAGAGAGCCGCATCACCAAAATTTCTGACAATATCAGTGAAAGAAATGCCCCGGAAAAACCGAGCAATGCACCACCGTACAGGAACGGACGGAGGATGAATCCATCCGTTGCACCAATCAGTTTTTGCACGTTGATCGTATCGCGACGCGCGAAGATGCTCAGACGCACGCTATTACCGATGACAAGGAATACTGCGGCCACCATCAGCACGCCAATCATCGCCGACACGCGCCCCACTAACCCGGTCAGAGAAGCAAGACGGGCAAACCAACTGTCGTCCATCCGCACTTCATCGATACCGTTGATATGGGTGATGCGCTCGCGAAGCGTGTTGAGTGACTCCGTGCCCTGGAAATCAAGCTTCGGGATCACCACGGCCACCGCAGGTAACGGGTTCTCTTCCAGCATATCCAGCGCACCGCCAAACCCGGACCAGTTACGAAACTCGCCCAGCGCCTCTTCGCGCGACAGGTAGTTCACCTTCTCCACACCCTGCTCGGACTGAAGTTGCCCCACCACCTGTGCCGCAGCGTTATCGTCCAGAGCCTTATCCAGATATACCGTGATCTGCGGCGACGGATAGTACTGTGAAGCCGCCTGGTTCACGTTTTTGTAAACCATGTAGCAGACGCTCGGTAACGTCAGGGAGATGGCGATAACCATCACCGTCAGGAACGTCGCCAGCGGCTTGCTTTTCAGATCCTGCAATGCGCCGTGGAAAGCATAACGCACCTGCTCGTTAAAGACGTTCGTTTTGCGAGAGTTCGGTTTTGGTGCAGCCTTCGCACGCTTTGGCGCATTGCGGTTGTTATCGCCGCCGCCCTGCGATTTGCGGAACCGGTCAAACCGGTTCCCAAACTGCCGAATCTGGTTCATTGCTTCACGCTTGTTCACCGTGGCCTCCGTGCAAATGACCGTCGCTCAGCGACAGCATGCGGTACGAACGACGGGAAATCAGTCCGATGTCGTGCGTTGCCATCAATACTGTGACCCCTACGCGGTTAAACTCCTCAAACAGACGCAAGATCCCTTCAGACAAAGCGTCGTCCAGGTTACCGGTCGGTTCATCCGCCAACAGAACGGCAGGTTTATTCACCACTGCACGGGCAATGCCCACGCGCTGCTGTTCACCGCCAGAAAGCTGGATCGGGAAGTTCTTCGCTTTGTCCAGCAATCCAACCTTGTCCAGTGCCGCCGAAACGCGACGGCGAATATCATCCCCGCTCGCGCCCGCAATGATCAGCGGGATCGCGACGTTGTCGAATACCGTACGATCCATCAACAGATGGTGATCCTGGAAAATCATACCGATCTGGCGACGTAAAAACGGCACTTCACGGTTTTTCAGGCGGCTAATATCATGGCCGCCAAAATAGATTTTCCCGGCACTTGGCCGTTCGATCCCACAGATAAGCTTGAGCAGGGTACTTTTCCCCGCGCCAGAATGGCCGGTCAGAAATGCCATCTCGCCCGGCTGCAGGTGAAAGGTCACTCCCTGCAGCGCTTGTCTCCCACCGAGATAGGCCTTGCTGACGTGTTCAAAGCGAATCATTGTTAATCCTCTCGGGCAAATAATGCCTCAATAAAGTCGTCCGCTTTAAACGGACGTAAATCCTCAATACGCTCGCCCACACCAATGTAACGGATAGGAATGCCGAACTGATCCGCCACGGAGAAGATCACCCCACCTTTGGCTGTACCGTCCAGTTTGGTCAGCGTAATCCCTGTCAGTCCTACCGCTTCATCAAACAGCTTCGCCTGACTCACGGCGTTCTGTCCTGTGCTGGCATCAATGGTCAGCATCACTTCATGCGGTGCATCTTCATCCAGTTTTTTCATCACACGGACGATTTTCTTCAACTCTTCCATCAGGTGCGCTTTGTTCTGCAAGCGCCCTGCGGTATCTGCAATTAACACATCCACGTTACGCGCTTTTGCGGCCTGGATGGCATCGAAGATAACTGACGCGGAATCCGCGCCGGTGTGCTGGGCAATCACCGGAATGTTGTTACGCTGGCCCCACACCTGCAGTTGTTCCACCGCCGCCGCGCGGAAGGTATCACCTGCCGCCAGCATCACCGATTTACCCTGCTGCTCGAACTGGCGCGCCAGCTTACCGATGGTGGTCGTTTTACCCACACCGTTCACACCAACCATCAGAATAACAAAGGGCGTTTTTCCTTCAATATTAAGCGGTTCGTCAACTTTTGCGAGAATTTCGCCCATCTCATCTTTTAACAGACCGTATAACGCCTCGGCGTCACGCAGCTGTTTGCGGCTGGCACTTTCGGTCAGGCTGGCGATAATCTTACGGGTCGTTTCCACACCGACATCGGCGATCAGTAACTGCTCTTCCAGCTCTTCAAAGAGATCATCGTCGATCTTTTTGCCCCGGAACAGACTGATAAATCCGGAACCTAAGTTTTCTTTGGTTTTTAGCAGGCTGCGCTTCAGGCGTGCGAAGAAACCCTCTTTGGTTGGTTTTTCCTGCTCCTGAACGGCCTCTTCCTCCGGTTCAGCAATCTCAGCGTCTTCAGCAGACTCAGCAACTAACGCCTGAGCTTCCAGCTCTTCGTCAGTAATATCAGCGACATTTTCTTCCTGGACCGCGTCAATAATTTCAACGGTTTCAGCCTCCGCTTGCCACTCTTCCGGGGAAACTGTCTCAGCTTTCACCTCTTCCGGCAAAGGCAGTTCTTCGTGTTCAACCACCGCCTGAGAAGGGGTTTCGACAACCTCTTCAACGGGTTCTTCAACAACAACTGGCTCAGGCTCAACCACCTGTGGTTGCTCACTTTCCTGTACCTGTTCAGTGACCTCAACCACCTCTTCAGCAAAGGCTTCAGTCTCTTCTTTGCTGTGGGCGTGTTCTTCTGCTTCTACAACGGCTGCGGTTTCAACAGGCGTTTCAGGCAGAGATTGCTCTTCAACGGCTTGTTGTTCTTCGATTTTCTGTTCTGTTTCTTGCTCTTTTTCACCGAAGCCAAGCCAGGAAAAGAAGCCACGTTTTTTTTGTTTTGCCATCAGCGACTACACTCCTCGCGGCGCTATATACAGGGAAGCTAAAAAAATGATGAAATAGTCTAACACTTTACTTAATTGACATCACCGCCTGGAATCGCAGGCCAATTGTTAGCAGAGCTTTCCTGAAATGAAGAAACCCACCCGCGCCTCAGCCGGACAAATTCGTATTATCGGCGGCCAGTGGCGAGGCCGGAAATTACCGGTTCCGGACAGCCCCGGTTTGCGCCCCACCACCGATCGCGTCCGAGAGACGCTGTTTAACTGGCTGTCACCATCGATGGTCGATTCCCGTTGTCTGGACTGTTTTGCCGGGAGCGGCGCATTAGGTCTCGAAGCCTTGTCTCGTTACGCCGCCAGCGCCACCCTGCTGGAGATGGAGCGTAACGTCGCACAGCAGTTGCAGCAAAACCTGGCAACCCTGAAAGCAGCAAATGCAAAAGTGGTGAACACCAATACGCTCAGTTTCCTTGCGCAGTCAGGTACGCCGCATGATGTGGTGTTTGTCGATCCGCCGTTCCGTAAAGGCCTGCTGGACGAAACGCTCACACTGCTGGAGAAAAATGGCTGGCTGGCCGATGACGCGCTGATTTACGTCGAGAGCGAAGTAGAAAATGGCCTGCCGCCAGTGCCTGCTCACTGGAGCCTGCACCGGGAAAAAGTGGCCGGACAGGTTGCGTATCGTTTGTATCACCGTGAAGCACAAGGAGAATCCAATGCCGGTACTGATTAATCTGGGACGTTTACTGATGCTGGGTGTCTGGGCGTTTCTGATCCTGAATCTGGTGCATCCTTTCCCACGTCCGATGAATATTTTCGTCAACGTTGCGCTGATTTTCACCTCATTTATGCATGCTCTGCAGATGGTGATGCTAAAAAACGGTCTGCCGAAAGATGGCCCACAGATGACTGGCTGGCAACAACTGCGCGTCTTTATTTTTGGCGTATTTGAATTGCTGGTATGGATGAAGAAATTTAAAGCGCAGGCGAAGAAGTAAGCGGCCTGATGTTTTCACCCTCTCCCACAGGGAGAGGGGACTTTCCGGGCATTATTCCGGCGCGAACCCCTCAAACCGCGATCCTTTATAGCTTAGCGTCCCTTTATCCCCCACCGTCAGGTGATGATATTGCTGCGCCTCAAGGCGGAAAGTCATCTCCAACCCACCGGTTTCCGGCTTAAAGCTCGCCTCATAACGTATCGTCGCTCCCGCAGGCGTCACCTGCTGCTGACGTGAACGTCGATCGTTAAGGGTTTTCTCGCGCTTATTACTCACCACGACACGTTTTTGCACCAACGGGGCAGCGTCATTACTGGCCTTCTCACGGCGTTGCTGCACGAAACGGAACGAGGCAGCAATCACGATGATAGCCACCACAATAATAAAAAAAAACGGCATCTTGCTCATTGTTAAATCCTATCAGATTAGGCGGAAATCAGGATACCTTGCCTTATCCGTCATTGCCAAACGCCCGCCCGCATCACTACACTGATCTGAAACTGATGATTCAGTCATAACAGATACAGGGAGTTAATATGCTTTGGTCATTTATCGCTGTCTGTTTTTCCGCATGGCTTTATGTCGATGCGTCTTATCGCGGCCCTGCGTGGCAGCGTTGGTTATTTAAACCCGTCACCCTGCTGCTTTTGCTCCTGCTTGCCTGGCAAGCGCCAATGTTCAATGCCGTTAGCTATCTGGTCCTCGCCGGTTTGTGCGCGTCATTAATTGGCGATGCGTTAACGCTGTTACCACGTCAGCGCCTGCTCTATGCCATAGGGGCGTTTTTCCTGTCGCATCTGCTTTACACCATCTACTTTGCCAGCCAGATGACGCTCTCCTTCTTCTGGCCATTACCCCTGGTGCTGCTGGTCATTGGCGCGCTATTGCTGGCGGTTATCTGGACACGTCTGGAAGAGATGCGTGTGCCAGTCTGTACCTTTATCGCCATGACACTGGTGATGGTCTGGCTGGCCGGAGAACTTTGGTTCTTCCGTCCGACATCGCCTGCCATGTCTGCTTTCTTCGGCGCGGCGCTGCTGCTGATCGGCAATATTGTCTGGCTGGGCAGCCATTATCGCCGCCGTTTCCGCGCGGATAATGCCATTGCCGCAGCCTGCTACTTCGCCGGTCACTTCCTGATTGTGCGTTCACTTTATATTTAAATAAGCCTTGACTCTGGAGTCGACTCCAGAGTGTATGCTGCGGCTAATGAGAAAATTATCATTACCGGAGACTGCCATGTCGACTCCAGACACAAACAAAAAAGTGCCGCAATTCTCGGCACTTAAACTTAATCCCCTCCCGGCTAAAGACGATTGCTGCTGTGAGGGGACGTCTTGCGAAAGTGAAAAGGCGCAAGCACTGCCCGAAAGCGGTAACCGCTTCAGTTGGGTCGTGAATGGCATGGACTGCGCTGCCTGCGCCCGCAAAGTTGAGAATGCGGTCCGGCAGGTCAGCGGCGTCGAGCATGTCCAGGTGCTGTTTGCGACCGAAAAACTGCTGGTCAACGCCACATCAGACATCAGTGCCCAGGTGGAAGCGGCGGTTATCCGCGCCGGTTACACTCTGCGTAATGAAAACACTCCGGCAGAAAAAACCACGCCACTGCGCAAAAACCTTCCCCTGATCACGCTGATCATCATGATGGCGTTGAGCTGGGTACTGGAACAATTCAACCATCCATTCGGTAACCTGGCGTTTATCGCCACCACGCTGGTTGGCCTGTACCCCGTCGCCCGTCAGGCACTGCGCCTGATAAAAACCGGGAGCTGGTTTGCCATCGAAACACTGATGAGCGTTGCCGCCATTGGCGCGCTTTTTATTGGTGCAACCGCTGAAGCAGCGATGGTTCTGCTGTTGTTTTTAATTGGTGAGCGTCTTGAAGGCTGGGCCGCGAGCCGGGCACGTAAAGGCGTGAGCGCGTTGATGGCACTAAAACCGGAAACCGCTACCCAGGTTATCAACGGAGAACGTCAGATTGTGGCGATCGGCGCGCTACGCCCGGGAGATGTGATTGAAGTGGCTGCGGGCGGTCGTCTGCCAGCTGACGGTGCTCTCCTCACGGCCACCGCCAGCTTTGATGAAAGCGCCCTGACCGGAGAATCCATCCCTGTGGAACGCACCGCAGGTGAAAAAATCCCTGCGGGTGCGACCAGCGTTGACCGCCTGGTGCAGCTTCGCGTCTTGTCCGAGCCAGGCGACAGTGCCATCGATCGCATTCTGAAGCTCATTGAAGAAGCGGAAGAGCGTCGCGCTCCCGTTGAGCGCTTTATCGATCGCTTCAGCCGTATTTACACCCCGGTCATTATGCTGATTGCTCTGCTGGTTGCCGTCTTGCCCCCACTGTTTTTTAGCGCGCCGTGGGAGGGCTGGATCTACAAAGGGCTGACGCTGCTGCTGATTGGTTGCCCGTGTGCATTAGTTATCTCAACCCCCGCCGCGATTACCTCTGGTCTGGCTACTGCTGCGCGATATGGCGCCCTGATTAAAGGTGGCGCAGCACTGGAGCAACTGAGCCAGATTCACCAGATTGCCTTCGATAAAACGGGCACGCTAACTATCGGTAAACCTCAGGTCACAGGAGTTTATCCGCAGGACACCACCGAGGATAACCTGCTTGCGCTGGCAGCTGCTGTTGAGCAAGGCTCAACCCACCCGCTGGCGCAGGCGATTGTCCGTGAAGCCCAGTCACGTGGGCTGGCAATTCCAGCCGCCACGGCTCAACGGGCGCTGATGGGATCCGGCATTGAAGCGGACATCGAGGGTAAAAAAACGCTGATCATCACCGCAGATAAATTCAAGGCTATCGGGCTGAGCCAGCAAATCCAGACGCTGGAGCAAGCCGGACAGACCGTGGTTATCGTGGTGCAGGACGGCGTGGCGCAAGGCATGCTGGCCCTGCGCGATACCCTGCGCGATGATGCAAAAGCCGCGATCGCCGATCTGCATCAACTCGGCGTACAAGGGATTATCCTGACAGGTGATAACCCACGTGCCGCCGCCAGTATTGCCGCAGAACTGGGGATGGAATTTAAGGCCGGACTGCTGCCCGCCGATAAAGTGAATGCTGTCACGCAGATGAATGCCCGCGCTCCGCTGGCTATGGTAGGCGACGGAATTAACGATGCGCCCGCGATGAAAGCATCAACCATTGGGATTGCAATGGGCAGCGGTACAGACGTCGCGCTGGAAACTGCCGATGCCGCGCTGACACATAACCGCCTGACCGGGCTGGCGCAAATGATCAGTCTGGCTCGCGCCACACGCACCAACATTCGCCAGAACATCACGATTGCACTGGGGCTGAAAGGGATTTTCCTGGTGACCACACTGCTTGGGATCACCGGGCTGTGGCTGGCGGTGCTGGCCGATACCGGCGCGACAGTGCTGGTTACGGCAAACGCCCTGAGGCTGCTTCGCAGGAAGTAGGCCTGCCGACTATCCTTTGCGAATTAAGTACCGGTACGGCAGCGTATCGGTCTCTTGCGCCACCAGCGCATGTTCCATAAAGGTACAAAAACCGGGAATATCGCGGGTGGTGGCAGGATCATCAGCAATGATGAGCAAGGTTTCGCCCGTCTGCATGGTGCGTACAGTTTTACGCACCATCATCACAGGCTCAGGGCAGCGGAGGCCCTGAGCATCGAGCGTATGGTCTGGGCTGGAAAACAGGTCGGTCATTTTCGTCTCGTTCACATAAAAACGGCTGTAGTTTACGCCGCGTTCCCGTCAATGCAAACCAGGTTAACGATTGCGTGAAAATTAGCCATTGCAAACTACATTTAAAGCAGTATCATGCGGCGGCTTTATTGGGTTCCCTCACCCCAAAGATTAATCAAAAAGGTACAATATGAACTCCTTTACACAAACCCAGCGCGTAAAAGCGTTGTTCTGGCTTTCGCTTTTTCATTTGCTGGTGATCACCTCCAGCAACTATCTGGTACAGCTGCCTATCTCCATTTTGGGTTTCCATACCACCTGGGGTGCGTTCAGTTTTCCGTTTATTTTCCTTGCCACTGACCTGACCGTGCGTATTTTTGGCGCGCCGCTGGCTCGTCGCATTATTTTTGCGGTGATGCTGCCTGCGTTATTCGTTTCGTACGTGATTTCGTCCCTGTTTTACATGGGAAGCTGGCAGGGCTTCGAAGCGCTGACGCACTTTAACCTGTTTGTCGCCCGTATCGCGGCGGCCAGCTTCATGGCCTATGCCCTGGGGCAAATCCTCGATGTTCATGTCTTTAACCGTCTTCGCCAGAATCACCGCTGGTGGATGGCGCCAACAGCATCAACGCTGTTTGGCAATGTGAGCGATACGCTGGCATTCTTCTTTATCGCCTTCTGGCGTAGCCCGGATGCTTTTATGGCAGCACACTGGATGGAGATCGCGCTGGTTGACTACTGCTTCAAGGTACTTATCAGCATTGTTTTCTTCCTGCCGATGTATGGCGTACTGCTGAATATGCTGCTGAAAAGGCTGGCAGATAAATCTGAAATCACCGCATTGCAGGCAGGTTAAGGGTTCGATTTATCAGTTGTGATAAGATGGACGAATGAGCCGTTATGGCCGTTTATCGAAAGGAAGAAGTCAATGCGCAATCTGGTTAAATATGTCGGGATTGGCCTGCTGGTTGTGGGCCTTGCAGCCTGTGATAACAGCGACACAAAAGCACCTGCACAAGGCGCGTCAGCTGAAAGTAATGCCACCGGGCAGCCGGTTAATCTGCTGGATGGCAAACTCAGTTTCTCTCTCCCGGCGGATATGACCGACCAGAGCGGTAAGCTGGGCACGCAGGCGAACAATATGCACGTCTATTCCGACGCCACCGGACAAAAAGCGGTGATTGTGATTGTGGGTGACGACACCAGCGAAGCGCTGGGCGTACTGTCAAAACGTCTGGAAGATCAACAGCGCAGCCGCGATCCACAGTTGCAGGTCGTGACCAATAAGTCCATCGAACTGAAAGGCCACACGATGCAACAACTGGACAGCATTATTTCTGCAAAAGGCCAGACGGCTTACTCTTCCGTGGTTCTCGGCAAAGTGGACAACAAGCTGCTGACCCTGCAAATCACACTGCCTGCCGAAGACCAGCAGAAAGCACAAACCGCAGCGGAAAATATCATTAACACCATCGTGATTCAGTAAGTCTTCACGATGATGACGTGGCCTCTGGTGCTTGCTCCAGAGGCCATTTTTTTAGCCGCCATGTCAGCAACAGCGCCACCGCCACCAGCCCAGCTGCCGCCAGATAGATAACCGGCACACCCGCCCACGACATCATCAGCCCCGCCAGCGGCCCGGTCACGCCTAAAGACATGTCCATAAACACCGTATAAGTCGCCAGTGCTGCCCCCTGGTTTTGCTGGGGAACCGCTTTTACCGCCACCACCCCCAGCGCCGGGAAGACCAGCGAGAAACCAGCCCCAGCCAGGAAGACCCCTGTTTTTGCCATCCACGGTTCGCCCGCCACACCGGTCAGCAACAGCCCAACAATCTCTACGGCGAAACAGATCATCGCCACGTTCAGGCCGCCCAGACGGTTGATGCTGTTCGGGAACAGCAAACGCGTCCCCACAAACGCACAGCTAAACAGGGTTAAGGCAAACGCTGCGCCATCCCATCCTTTTGCGTCGTAGAACAGGGTGATAAAGGTGGCAATCACCCCGAAACCTGCCGACGCCAACGCAAGCGCCATTCCGTAAGGCCAGACGCGCCCCAGTACCGCCCGAAACGGCATGGGTTTGCCTTTGCTGGCTTTTACTTTTGGACGCGGTAATGCAAACAGGATCGCCATCAGCGCCACGGCCATAATGGTCAATGCCAGACCGTTCAGCCCCGCAAAGGAGAAGCAGACAACGCCCAGTGGCGCGCCCAGGGCCATTGCCCCATAGGTGACAATCCCGTTCCATGAAATCACCCGGCCAATGTGCGGCGCACCAACGACACCCACGCCCCACAGCGTTGAACCGGTTCCGGCCAGACTTTGTCCAACACCGAGGATCACGCGTCCCAGACAGAGCAACGCCAGGCTCACCATTGGCCAGCCGCTGGTCAACCCGGCCATTAAATAGCTCAGACCACTCAGGAAGCAGCCACAAAGTCCTAATACGACGATGCTTTTCGGGCCAAATAAATCAGCGTATCGCCCGGCATGGGGGCGGCTTATCAGTGTGGCGAAATACTGCAGGCTGATCACCAGCCCTGCCCAGAAAGCACTAAATCCCATCACATCATGAACATAACCGGGCAGTACAGCCAAAGGCAGGCCAATGGTCAGATAACTGGCGAAGTTGAAAATAACAACAGAAACAATGCGCAGATTAAGGCGTAATCCGCTTAATGCCGGCTCGGCGACGGGTTCGGGCATGGAGCTCTACCTGGATTTTTACAACAGTGTTTCACTATTACCACGACGAGCCATGAAAATCAGCAGCGACTTTCAGATTATCAACCCATACGGCGCATGGAGGGCGCACTACACTTAAGAGCACACAATAAAAGGAATTCACATGACATCCATTCAGCCCGACAAAGCGGGTTTACATATACTGCTTAAACTCGCCAGTCTGGTCGTGATCCTCGCCGGTATTCACGCCGCAGCGGATATTATTGTTCAGCTCTTGCTGGCACTATTTTTTGCTATCGTCCTCAACCCCTTAGTGACCTGGTTTATCCGTCACGGCATGAAGCGAACCGTTGCAATTACCCTTGTGGTGCTGGTGATGCTGGTCGTCCTCACCGTGTTGGTTGGCGTCCTCGCCGCCTCGCTCAGCGAATTCTCAACCATGCTGCCGGCGTACAACAAAGAACTAACCCGCAAGGCGCTGATTTTGCAGGACTCACTGCCCTTCCTGCATATGCATATGTCGCCCGAACGCATGTTGCAACGCATGGACTCCGAGAAAATCATGACCTTCGCCACGACGCTTATGACTGGCCTGTCCGGGGCGATGGCCAGCGTTCTGCTACTGGTGATGACCGTCGTCTTTATGTTGTTCGAAGTGCGTCACGTGCCCTATAAACTGCGTTTTGCACTGAATAATCCGCAGATCCATATCGCTGGCCTGCACCGTGCGCTGAAAGGCGTGTCTAAATACCTGGCCCTTAAAACGTTACTCAGCTTGTGGACTGGCGTCATTATCTGGCTGGGTCTGACATTCATGGGTGTACAGTTTGCACTGATGTGGGGCGTGCTGGCTTTTCTGCTGAATTATGTTCCGAATATCGGCGCGGTGCTCTCCGCCGTCCCCCCAATGGTTCAGGCGTTTCTGTTCAATGGTATCTATGAATGCATGTTGGTCGGTGCACTGTTCCTGATCGTGCACATGGTGCTGGGAAATATTCTTGAGCCCCGCATGATGGGTCATCGGCTGGGGATGTCGACGCTGGTAGTGTTTCTGTCATTATTGGTCTGGGGATGGCTACTGGGACCGGTCGGTATGTTGTTGTCAGTCCCGCTGACCAGTGTCTGTAAAATCTGGATGGAGACAACGAAGGGTGGCAGCAAACTGGCTATTTTGCTCGGCCCGGGCCGACCCAAAAGCCGGCTTCCCGGTTAATAATGTCATGCGTAAACCTACCAACCCGGGTAGGTTTATTACCAGTTGGCACTCTGTAGAATATTTGCCAATTTTATAATTGCAGTAGCCTTTATTTATCTGCATAAATCAACGCCAGGAATAACCCGAAAAAAACAGATAAACCTCATGGCAATGGTTATTTAAATCAAATTAAATCACATCTGGTTAAGCATTTGTACTTTCAATAACAATATGCTTCCCTTCATATCTTATTTGTAAAATAATGGCATCAAAGCGATGTCGTCAGAATAACATTTGTCTGATTTAAAACCAGAAGCTGTAAATATTACTCGAATAAATCGTTATTATTGATACGGAGATGTTGATGAAAAAGCTTGTTAAATGGTGTGCAGCCTTTGCCATCGTGGGTGCTCTTGCAGGTTGTGCGCGTACTGCTCCAATCGATCAAGTTCATACAATTGTGAGCGCGGGTCACACGTCTGAACAGGTCAAAAACGCAATTCTTAACGCCGGCCATCAGCGTAAATGGATCATGACGGAAGCAGGCCCTGGTGTTATTAAAGGCCGCCTTCAGACCCGTGACCACTTTGCCGAAGTGCGCATTCCTTATTCCGCAACAGGTTACTCCATTAACTATGCAAATAGCCTGAACCTGAAAGCTGGCGATGGCAAAATCCACAAAAGCTACAACCGCTGGGTTCAGAACCTCGATAATGACATTCAGTTGAATCTCTCTGCTCCTGCTGCGAAGTAAGTTTCGCTAAAGTCGGGCCGCTAATGGCCCGATAATCCCTCCATTAGTTCCGTAAAGGTTACGCAACAATGTACGAAAAGGACTCTCTCAGCGCGCTGGATGCCATCACTGAAGCGCAACGCATCGCCTTTGCACCGATGCTTTTTCAAACTGCGCTCTGTCTGCGTAACTCTGGTGTTCTGGCCTGGCTGGATAAGCAGGGAAAACAAGGCTCTAACCTTGCGGATATAACGGAAAACAGCACCCTGAATGAATATGGCGTCAGCGTGTTGCTGGACATGGGATTAAGCGGCCGGATCGTGACTTATACCGAGGGACGTTATTACCTGGCCAAGGTGGGGCATTTTTTACTCCACGATACCATGACCCGCGTAAATATGGATTTCACCCAGGATGTTTGCTATCAGGGGTTATTTCATCTCGCCGACTCCCTCAAGCAAGAAAAACCCTCAGGACTCAGCGTATTTGGCGACTGGCCAACCATTTATCCTGCGTTGTCACAATTACCCGCGCAGGCGAAAGAGAGCTGGTTTGCGTTTGATCATTACTATTCTGACGCCGCTTTCGATGCCGCATTGCCATATATATTCGCAAGCTCGCCAACAAAATTGTACGATGTAGGCGGTAATACGGGGAAATGGGCGCTGCGTTGCTGTCGGTATGATGAGAATGTCGCAGTCACCATCCTGGATTTGCCGCAACAAATCGCGCTGGCGCAGCAGAATATCGCAAATGCAGGTTTATCTCATCGCATTGGGTTCCATCCTGTCGATATGCTTAGCCATGCGGCGCTCCCTGGTGAGGCGGATATCTGGTGGATGAGTCAATTCCTGGACTGTTTCTCACCCGATCAGATTGTCACCATGCTCGGTAAAATTGCACAGGTTATGAAGCCCGGTGCGCAACTGTGCATTATGGAGCTGTTCTGGGACGCACAGAAATTTGAAGCGGCATCGTTTAGCCTTAACGCCACTTCGCTTTATTTCACCTGTATAGCGAATGGCAACAGCCGTTTTTACAGTGCAGAAAAATTTTATCACTACCTGGAAATGGCAGGATTCCGCGTAACACAGCGGCATGACAATCTTGGAGTGGGTCATACCTTACTGGTTTGTCAGAAAAATGAACAATAGAGCAGTGTAGCTGCCTTGCTCCACCCTTTTATTATTATTGATTACGGTTTTTCGCGGACGCGCGTAGATGAAATTTTCACTGAACATAATCGACTGGCAGGCCAGAGCGCCGGGTCTCAGCGATGCCACAGAGTGGCAGGTATGGTCACGCCATTCGCTAATCATCGATCCAACCGCTGCGCAGGCAAAATTGACCGACTTGCCGATGATGACCGCACGCCGCCTCAACTCCGGCAGTAAGCTGGCGGTTGATTGCGGTCTTGCCATGCTACGCAAACACGCCATTGATGCTGTCGTCTACACCAGCCGCCACGGCGAGCTGGAACGCAATTACCGTATCCTGCACGCACTGGCGACAGAACAGGCCGTTTCACCGACTGATTTTGCCATGTCAGTGCACAATTCCGCCGTGGGTAATCTGACCATTGCCGCGCGCCAGCCAATTGTCTCCTCCTCGCTTTCAGCCGGTCGGGATACTTTCCAGCAAGGTTTGTGCGAAGTCCTGAGCCTGCTGTACGCCGGTTACACCCGTGTATTGATGGTCGATTTCGATGGCGCACTGCCTGAGTTTTACCACTCTACACTGCCTGCCCCCCTGCCAACATGGCCCTACGCCATGGCACTGGTGATTGAAGCAGGTAATACACTGAGCTGCGAAACCCAACGCGCAAGCCCGACAGAAGAGCCTTCGCTGCCACAAAGTCTGCTGTTTTTGCAGCGCTACCTCCGGGATGAAAAGCATTTTCACATCTCCGGCGAACGTTTGCTGTGGCAATGGGCGCGCGCATGAGCACCCTGATGAGCCGCATCAACAGGGTATGGCGTCTGGCAATGACCGGATTCTGCTTCGTGCTCTTTGGCACAGGCGGCCTGCTGCTCTCGCTGGTATGGTTCAACCTGCTGCTGGTTATGCAGCGCGATCGTGCGAAACGTCGTCGACTGGCACGACGTAGCATCTCCGCCAGCTTCCGCTTTTTCTTAACCGTTGCCCGCCTGACAGGTGTGCTGGATTACCGTATTGATAACCTCAGTGCATTGAGCGAAGAACGCGGTTGTCTGGTCGTGGCTAACCACCCGACGCTAATCGACTACGTGATCCTCGCATCGGTGATGCCAGAAACAGACTGCCTCGTGAAAAGTGCGCTGCTACGCAACCCCTTTGTCAGCGGCGTCATTCGCGCAGCGGATTACCTGATCAATAGCGAAGCGGAAACGCTGTTATCCTCAAGCCAGCGTCGGCTGGCACAGGGCGATACGATTTTGATTTTTCCGGAAGGCACGCGCACGCGCGCCGGAGAAGCCATCACGTTGCAACGCGGCGCGGCGAATATCGCCGTTCGTTGTGGCAGCGATCTGCGCGTGGTACTGATCCACTGCAGCGAGCATCTGCTCGATAAAAAAAGCCGGTGGTATGACATACCGCCAAACAAGCCCTATTTCACCGTGGATGTTCGTGAGCGGGTGAATATTCATGATTTTTACGATGCGACGCAACAAGAACCGGCGCTGGCGGCAAGGCAGTTAAACCGGCATCTGCAGCATCGATTAACATCAGGTCTTCAATCTTTGTCAGGAATTAATGATGCAAGCGCTCTATCTTGAAATTAAGAATCTTATTATCTCTACGCTGAATCTGGACGAGCTTACCGACGCGGATATCGACACAGAAGCGGCGCTGTTTGGGGATGGCCTGGGTCTCGACTCCATCGATGCCCTCGAACTGGGTCTGGCAGTGAAAAACCAGTACGGCGTTGTATTATCAGCGGAAAGCGAAGAGATGCGTCAGCATTTCTACTCTGTTGCCACGCTGGCATCATTTATCCATGCCCAACGCGCCTGAGAACTCACCATGACTGAACAAGAAACCATTTATCAGGAAGTCTCTGCACTTCTGATTAAACTGTTCGAGATTACCCCTGAGGAGATCACCCCAGAGGCTCGCCTGTATGAAGATCTGGAGCTGGATAGCATCGACGCCGTCGACATGATTGTTCATCTTCAAAAGAAAACGGGCAAAAAAATCAAACCGGAAACCTTCAAGTCGGTGCGTACTGTCCAGGACGTTGTTGACGCCGTCGCTCAGCTTCTGCACGAAGAGTAAGAGATCGTGCGTGGTTCCCGGTCGTTTCCGGCGATCCCGCTGCTGACGGGTCTGATGCTGCTGGCGTGGCCATTCCTGATTGGTTTTGGCTTAACGCACAACAGTCTGCACTGGCTACTGCCGCTGATGGCGTTGTTGCTGGTCTGCCGGTTGAGACAAGCGAGACATAGCGTCGGACCGATGCGTTTTGTCATTCAGAGCGTTGCCCTGGCGGGTATTGCGCTCTGCGCGGCAAGCTATCTGCTGAAAGCACATCAGTGGCTACTGTTCTATCCGGTGGTCGTCAATGTTGTCATGCTGGCCGTTTTTGGGGGATCGCTGTGGACAGCGATGCCGCTGGTTGAACGGCTGGCGCGTCTGCGTGAGCCGAATTTGCCCCCGGAAGGCGTCCGCTATACCCGCAACGTCACTCGGGTCTGGTGCGGCTTTTTCATCATCAATGGCACTGTTGCCCTTTTTACGGTGCTAAAAGGTGATATACGGCTATGGACGTTGTGGAATGGCATGATTGCCTACGTTCTGATGGGGACGCTGATGGCAACAGAATGGCTGGTGCGCCAACGGGTGATACATAAAGAGAAGCGCAATGAATAACCCCCTTCCGCTAAGCCAGTGGCTCAATGCGCCACGCCCTGACGACACGCCGATTGCCTGGCTGGACGAACACACCTGGACACTCGGTCAGTTGCGCCACGACGTTACGTCACTAATGCAGACCTTGCGCCAGCAGGAAGGCGAACGGTGGGCACTGTGTTTTGAAAACAGCTACCTGTTTATCGTAGCGCTACTGGCGTCGCTGCATGCGGGAAAAACGCCGGTCATTCCAGGGCACTGCCGCGTGTCATTGCTGGAAGAGCAAAAAGCGTTGTTCAGCGGCGTGCTGAGCGATCAAGCGCTGGCATTCCAGGGACCACGAATTGTGGTCAATTCCGCGCGTTGCAATGTCACCGCCTTTACGCCACTTCCGGCGCTGGATGCCTCTTGCTGCGTGGAACTCTTTACCTCTGGCTCCACTGGCGCACCACGACGAATAACCAAACCCGTCTCAAGCCTGGATCGTGAAGCCAGCATGCTGGCTGCCCGCTTTGGCGAACGTCTGGCGGGTTGCCGCGTTGTTGCATCGGTGGTTCCCCAGCATCTGTACGGCCTCACGTTCCGCATCTTTTTGCCCATGACGTTAGGTTTGCCGCTGCATGCTGCCATGCTCTATTACGCAGAACAGCTCGCCGCGCTAAGCCACGATCATCGCTATATGTTTGTCAGTAGCCCTGCGTTTCTGAAGCGGCTCGATACGCAGCTCACACCGCCTCCGGTGGTCATGCTGCTCTCTGCGGGTGGTCTGTTACCGTGGGATGAGGTCTCTGCAACCCATCGCTGGCTGAATATCTGGCCAGATGAAATTTACGGCAGCACCGAAACCGGTATCCTCGCCTGGCGACATCGTCAGGAAGCGGCGATCGCCTGGCAGCCTTTCCCCGAGATCGCATTCCATGCCGAAGGTGAAACCTTCCGCGTAACGTCACCGTTGATCCACGAAGACGCCGGTCTGCTACTTGACGATATCCTGCACTTTGACGATAACGGCAGTTTCACGCTGGCGGGTCGCCGTGGGCGGGTGGTGAAAATCGAAGAGAAACGCATTTCACTCAATGAAATCGAACAGCGTTTGCTGGCGCTGGACGGCATTTGTGAAGCGGCTGCGCTGCCGGTAACACGCGGTGGGCGTCAGGGGATTGGCGTCTTACTGGTGCTGAATGATGACGCCCGTCAGCGTCTGCAACACCACGGAACCAAAGAACAAGAGTTCGCATGGCGTCGGGCCTTACTGCCATGGCTTGAGCCTGTCGCGGTTCCGCGCTACTGGCGCATCATTGATGAGATGCCAGTTAACAGTATGAATAAGCGTGTCTATGCGCAGTTACAGGAGTTATTTCATGAAAATTCATGAAATCGAGCGCCACCAGGCACAACCGCAACACCTTGAGATTGTGTTGCATCTCGATCCCGCGTTGTTTTGGTTCCAGGGGCACTTTGCCGTACAGCCACTGTTGCCAGGCGTCGCCCAGCTTGACTGGGTGATGCACTATGCCACCACACTGCTGGCCCCGGAACATCGTTTTCACAGTATTCAGAACGTGAAATTTCAGGCGCCCTTGCTCCCGGAGAGCACAGTAACCTTAGTGCTCGACTGGAACAGTGACCGCCAGATCCTCACCTTTAGCTATCAGCGCCACGACGGCGATGCACGCCATACTGCCAGCAGCGGGAAAATTCGCCTATGTCGTTGACTTTCCGCCCCTGCGTGATGATCCCCTGCTACAACCACGGCGCGATGATGGCGAGCGTTCTGGCACGCCTGCAGCCGTTCAACCTGCACTGCCTGGTGGTCGATGACGGCAGCGAGGAGAGCACACGCCTGGAGCTTGAACGTCTGGCACAAGAACAGCCGCAAATGACCCTGATTCGCCTGCCGCAAAATAGCGGTAAAGGCGTGGCGGTGATTCGGGGCCTGGAAGCGTGTGCTCGCGCAGGTTATACCCATGCGGTGCAGGTGGATGCCGACGGCCAGCACGCCATTGAAGATATTCCGCAGTTGCTGGCACTGGCTGAACGCCACCCAGAATCGCTGATCTCCGGCCAGCCTGTTTATGACGCGTCTATCCCCCGTTCACGTTTGTATGGACGCTGGATCACCCACGTCTGGGTGTGGATAGAAACGCTGTCGTTGCAGTTGAAGGACAGCATGTGCGGTTTTCGTGTCTACCCCGTCGTGCCCACGCTGCAACTGGCGCAACGTGTGCCGCTCGGCAAGCGGATGGATTTTGATACCGAAGTGATGGTGCGTCTCTACTGGCAGGGCAATACCAGCTATTTTCTGCCAACCCGCGTCACCTATCCACTCGACGGCTTGTCGCATTTTGATGCCCTGAAGGACAACGTGCGTATCTCATTGATGCATACCCGCCTGTTCTTCGGCATGTTGCCGCGCATTCCGTCGCTGCTTTTGCGCCGTCGCAGCCAACACTGGGCAAAACAGCAGGAAGTGAACGGTTTGTGGGGCATGCGCCTGATGCTGCGCGTCTGGCAACACCTTGGACGTAACGCCTTTACCCTGCTGTTATGGCCGGTGATTGCGGTGTACTGGCTCACCGCTCGTCCGGCGCGACAAGCATCCCAGCAGTGGATCCGCCGCGTAAAACAGAGGCTGGCACAACAGCACATGCCTGTGCCACCGCGCCTGAACAGCTTTTTCCACTTCATGCGTTTCGGCAATGCCATGCTGGATAAAGTCGCTAGCTGGCGCGGCGAGCTGAAAATGAACCGGGATGTGGTATTCGCCCCCGGCGCACAGGAGGCTCTCGACATCGACGCGCCACAGGGAAAACTGCTGCTGGCATCTCATCTCGGTGATGTCGAGGCCTGCCGGGCGCTGGCGCAGCTTGATGGCAGTAAAACCATTAATGCCTTGGTATTCAGCGAAAACGCCCAGCGTTTTAAACAAATCATGGAAGAGATGGCCCCACAGGCCGGGCTTCATCTGATGCCTGTCACCGATATCGGGCCAGAAACGGCCATCGCCATTAAAGAAAAACTCGAACGGGGAGAGTGGATCGCCATCGTCGGTGATCGTATCGCCGTCAACCCACAACGCGGTGGCGACTGGCGCGTAGTGTGGAGTACGTTTATGGGCCAGCCCGCCCCTTTCCCGCAGGGGCCGTTTATTCTGGCCGCTATTCTGCGCTGCCCGGTGCTGTTGATTTACGCCCTGCGTCAGCAGGACAAGTTGCACATTCACTGCGAACGTTTTGCCGACCCGCTGATACTGCCGCGCGGCGAGCGTCAGCAAGCACTACAGCACACCGTCGAGCGCTACGCGCAACGGCTTGAACATTACGCCCTGATGTCGCCGCTCGACTGGTTTAATTTTTTCGATTTCTGGCGTCTGCCGGATGCCAAAAACAAGGAGTAAAGGGTGCTGACCGATCCCCGTTTTACGACGGAAGTAGAGCTGACCGTACCGTTTCACGACGTCGATATGATGGGCGTGGTCTGGCATGGTAACTATTTCCGCTATTTTGAGATTGCCCGCGAGGCACTGCTTAATCAGTTTGATTATGGCTATCGCCAGATGAAAGCCTCTGGCTATGTCTGGCCTGTGGTGGATACGCGAGTGAAATACCGCGATGCCGTCACCTTCGAGCAACGTATCCGTGTGCGAGCCCATATTGAAGAGTTCGAAAACCGTCTGCGCATCGCGTACCAGATTTTCGATGCAAAAACCGGAAAACGCACCACGACGGGTTACACCATTCAGGTTGCTGTTGAGGAGACAAGCCGTGAGATGTGTTTCGTCAGCCCGGCGATCCTCTTTGAACGTATGGGAGTGACGCCATGAAGTGGCTACCGTTACTGGCCCTGCTGGTCAGCCCGTTCGTCAGCGCGGTCACGCTTGATGAGCTTCAGCAACGCTTTACCGGGCAGCCTGTCGTGCGGGCGCATTTCGAGCAGGTGCGCACTATCAAAGACATGCCGCAGCCGTTGCGCTCCCAGGGCGAGATGCTGATTGCCCGCGACAATGGGCTTCTGTGGGATCAAAAAGCCCCTTTCCCGATGACATTGTTGCTGGACGACAAACGGATGGTGCAAGCGATCAACGGTCAACCCCCCCAGACCATCACCGCCGACAACAACCCGCAGATGTTCCAGTTCAACCATCTGCTGCGTGCCCTGTTCCAGGCGGATCGCCGCGTGCTGGAAGAGAATTTCCGCATTGATTTTAAAGATCTCGGTGCGGGTCGCTGGTCACTGGTATTAACACCAACCACGACGCCACTGGACAAGATTTTTGCCAACATGGAGCTGGGGGGGGCAACCTACCTGGAATCCATCCGCCTGAACGATAAACAGGGCGATCGCACCGATATTGCCCTTTCACGCCACCAACTGACGCCCGCCAGCCTGACCCATGACGAACGCCAACGCTTTGCCGCACCGTAACACGCTGCGCCCGGCACTGCTGTGGGCCGCGGTATGTCTGGTTCTGCTGGGCGTGCTGCTGTCCCTGCTGCCTGGCGCCCGGCTCAACAGTAGCGTGTTGGCCATGCTGCCGAAACAGACGCTGGGGGCGATCCCTCCGGCGCTCAACGACGGCTTTATGCAGCGTCTCGATAAACAGCTGGTCTGGCTGGTTAGCCCAGGGAAAGAGCCCAACCCACAGGTCGCACAGCAGTGGCTGACGTTGCTGCAAGGCACACCATCCCTGAGTACGGTAAAAGGCCCGATGGACGCCGCCGGGCAAAAAGCCTGGGGCGAATTTTTCTGGCAACACCGCAATGGACTGATCGACAGCGCAACGCGCGCACGCTTACAGAATGGTGGCGACGCGCAGGCACAGTGGATTTTGTCCCAGCTCTACTCCGCGTTCTCCGGCGTGAGCGGCAAAGAGCTGCAAAACGATCCGTTGATGCTGATGCGCGGCTCACAGCTTTCACTGGCGCAAAACAGCCAGAAACTGAGGCTGATGGACGGCTGGCTGGTCACTAAAGATGACGCCGGAAATTACTGGTATCTGCTGCACGGCGAGCTGGCAGGGTCGTCGTTTGATATGCAGCAAACGCACCAGCTGGTGACAACGCTGCATGACCTGGAAAGCACGCTCAAATCCCGTTACCCGCAGGCACAGCTGTTATCACGCGGAACGGTCTTTTACAGCGATTACGCCAGCCAGCAGGCAAAACGCGATATTTCCACGCTCGGTGTCGCGACCATCATCGGGGTGATCCTGCTGATTGTGGCGGTATTCCGCTCTCTGCGCCCTTTAGCCTTGTGCCTGATATCTATCGCCATTGGTGCGCTGGCCGGTACAGTCGTCACCCTGCTGCTGTTTGGTGAACTGCATCTGATGACCCTGGTGATGAGTATGAGCATCATCGGCATCTCGGCAGATTACACACTCTACTACCTGACTGAGCGCATGGTACACGGCAGTCAGGATTCGCCGTGGCAAAGCCTGGCCAAGGTTCGCAATGCCCTGCTGCTGGCACTACTCACCACGGTTGCCGCGTATTTGATTATGATGCTTGCGCCCTTCCCTGGCATCCGCCAGATGGCGGTCTTTGCTGCCGTGGGGCTGAGCGCCTCGTGCCTGACGGTCATTTTCTGGCATCCGTGGCTGTGCCGTGGCCTGCCGGTTCGTCCGGTTCCGGCTATGGTTCTGATGCTTCGTTGGCTGGCCGCGTGGCGGCGCAATAAGAAACTGTCGGTCGGCCTGCCGGTCGCACTGGCGTTGGTTTCCGTCGTCGGCATAGCGTCTCTGCGCGTGGATGACGATATCGCCCAGCTTCAGGCGCTACCGCAGGACATCCTGGCGCAGGAAAAAATCATTACCGCCCTGACCGGACAAAGCGTCGATCAGAAATGGTTCGTGGTTTACGGTGCATCCGCTCAGCAGGCGCTCGAGCGGCTTGAAGCGTTTACCCCGGCATTGGAGCAGGCGAAAAAAACCGGGGAGCTAACGGCATACCGCACGGTCCCACTGAACTCGCTGACACGGCAAGAAAGCGATCTGGGTTTACTGCGTCAGGCCGCCCCTGCCGTTGCCCACGTCCTGCAAAACGCCGGATTGAGCAGCGTCTCACCTGACCTGCGACCGATGCCCGTCAACGTGGATGACTGGCTTGCCAGCCCGGCAAGCGAAGGCTGGCGTCTGCTGTGGCTGACGCTGCCTGACGGGCAAAGCGGCGTGCTGGTTCCGGTCGATGGTGCAAAACACAGTGCGCCCCTCAACGCCCTGGCAGCCGCACATCCCGGTGTGGTATGGGTCGATCGTAAAAGCAGCTTCGACAGCCTGTTTGCACTCTACCGTGCGGTGCTGACCGGATTACTGCTGGTTGCCCTGGCGGTCATTGCCTGCGGTGCGATGTTGCGCCTTGGCTGGCGTAAAGGCTTGATAAGCCTGGTTCCTTCCGTCTTGTCATTGGGCTGCGGCCTGGCGGCGCTGGCGGCCACGGGCCATCCGGTTAACCTGTTCTCATTGCTGGCACTGGTCCTGGTGCTGGGTATCGGTATCAATTACACGCTGTTTTTCAGCAACCCGCGCGGCACGCCGTTAACGTCGATGCTCGCCATCACGTTGGCTATGATGACCACGCTTTTGACCCTCGGGATGCTGGTGTTTAGCGCGACGCAGGCGATCGGCAGCTTTGGCATTGTGTTGGTCAGCGGCATCTTTACCGCTTTCCTGCTGGCCCCACTCGCCATGCCCGCCAAAAGAGAGAGAAAACGATGACGACCCCTTTTTTCCGCGCTGCGGCGCTGGTTGCGACTCTGCTGCTGGCGGGATGTAGCCACTCAACAAACACAACAGAGGGTAATCGTCCTCAGGCCTGGTTACAGCCTGGCACGAAAGTGACGCTGCCCGCACCGGGCATTACTCCTGCGGTGAGTTCACAGCAGTTGCTGACCGGCAGCTTCAACGGGCAAACCCAGTCACTGCTGGTGATGCTCAATGCCGATGCACACAAAGTGACGCTCGCCGGACTCTCTTCGGTGGGTATTCGCCTGTTCCTCGCCACCTATGATGAGACCGGCATTCACACCGAGCAGTCCATCATCGTGCCGCAACTGCCGCCAGCCAGTCAGGTCCTGGCAGACGTAATGCTTAGCCACTGGCCGCTGAGCGCCTGGCAGCCGCAATTGCCGAAGGGCTGGACACTCCGGGACATCGGTGACAAACGCGAATTGCGCAATGCCAGCGGCAAACTGGTGACGGAGATCGTCTACCTGCAACGTAAAGGCAAGCGCGAGCCGATCAGCATCGAGCAGCACGTCTTTAAATACCACATCACCATTCAATATCTGGGTGACTGAGATGATCTACATTTCTGCTGTTGGCATGGTCAACGCGCTGGGGAATTCGGCGGATGAGATTGCCACGAATCTGACGCAAGGCGTTTCACCTGGAATGCGCAGCCGAGCAGGCTGGTTGCAGGGACATTCTGATGCCATATTCGGTGGCGTTGAGGGTGAACTCCCGGCTATTCCGGATAGCATGGCCGCTCATCGCACCCGCAACAATCAGCTGTTACTGGCTGCACTGGCGCAAATCCAGCCCGCCGTGGATGAGGCGATTGCCCGCGTAGGCCGCGATCGCATCGCGGTTGTGTTGGGTACAAGCACCTCAGGGCTGGACGAAGGCGACCGGCACGTGAGCCTGGTCTCGAACGGGCAGGAGAGCCCTCACTGGCATTATCCGCAGCAGGAACTGGGCGATCCTTCACGTTTTCTGGCGAACTGGCTTACCCTGGAAGGCCCGGCCTATACCCTTTCAACCGCCTGTTCATCAAGCGCACGGGCCATGATCAGCGGTCGTCGACTGATTGAAGCAGGGCTTGTGGATATCGCTATCGTGGGCGGAGCCGATACTCTGAGCCGAATGCCGGTTAATGGGTTTAACAGCCTCGAATCCCTCTCCGTTACCTTGTGTGAGCCGTTCGGTCGTGACCGACGCGGCATTACCATTGGCGAAGGGGCGGCTCTGATGATTCTGACCCGTGAGCCGCAGCCTGTTGCCCTGCTGGGGACGGGCGAATCGAGTGACGCTTACCATATTTCAGCGCCACATCCCCAGGGGGAAGGTGCTATTCGCGCCATCACTCAGGCACTGCGTGAGGCCGGCCTGCAAGCCCATGACGTTGGCTATATCAACCTGCATGGAACCGCGACACCACTCAACGATCACATTGAGTCGCAGGTGGTGCATACCCTCTTCGGAGCGGATGTGCCGTGCAGCTCAACCAAACACCTGACCGGCCATACGCTTGGTGCAGCAGGCATAACGGAAGCGGCCCTGAGCTGGTTGATCCTGACGCGTGAACTGCCGTTGCCGCCACAGGATTTCAGCCGCTATGATCCAGACCCGGCACTGCCGCCGTGCGGCGTGCTTCATCAACCAACGGCACTGCAAAAGGCCGTGATTTTGTCTAATTCGTTCGCATTTGGCGGCAATAATGCCAGCATCCTGCTGGGGAGAGTGTCATGAGTTATCTGCCCCCCGTCGACTATCTGCCCCACGACGCCCCCATGCTGCTGCTGGGATCCGTCGAGAAAGTCACAGACGAAAGCGCGGTCTGCTGCGTCAGCGTTAACAACACTGGCGTCCTCGCGCCCTTCCTCACGGCCAATGGCGACCTGCCTGGCTGGTATGCGCTTGAGCTTATGGCGCAGACCGTGGGGGTATGGTCCGGCTGGCATCGTCAGCAACAGGGACAAAGCCAAAGCGCGCTGGGTATGGTGCTCGGCGCGCGCGAACTGATCTGTGCTACAGGTCGGTTTCCCGCAGATTCGACGCTGACGATCACCGTCAAACTGCTGATGCAGGATGCACGGTTTGGCAGCTTCGAATGTGCCATTACATCGGGTGAGGAGACGCTGGCAACGGGCCGCGTAAATACTTTCCAGCCCACCCAGGAAGAACTCGCTACGTTATTTAATCAGGGATCTATCGCATGAGTCGTTCCGTTCTGGTCACCGGAGCCAGTAAAGGCATTGGACGTGCCATCGCCCAACAGCTTGCGGCTGATGGGTTCATTGTCGGCGTGCACTATCACCGCGATGCCACAGGCGCACAGAACACACTGGATGCCATACAGCAGGCGGGAGGCAGTGGTCGTTTGCTCACCTTTGACGTGGGTAACCGCGAACAGTGCCGTGAGATACTGGAACAGGATATGGACACTCACGGCGCGTGGTATGGTGTCGTCAGCAATGCCGGGATCACCCGCGACGGTGCATTTCCGGCACTCAGTGAAGATGACTGGGACAGCGTTATCCATACCAACCTCGACAGTTTTTACAACGTCATCCACCCCTGCATTATGCCCATGATCGGCATGCGCAAGGGGGGACGTATTATTACCTTATCGTCGGTTTCTGGCGTGATGGGCAACCGTGGTCAGGTGAACTATAGCGCAGCAAAAGCAGGGATTATCGGTGCGACAAAGGCGCTGGCGATTGAGCTGGCGAAGCGCAAAATCACCGTCAACTGCATTGCGCCTGGGCTGATTGATACCGGCATGATCGAGATGGAAGAAGCCGCACTGAAAGAGGCGATGTCCATCATCCCAATGAAACGTATGGGCCAGGCCGACGAAGTGGCTGGTCTTGCCAGCTATCTGATGTCTGATATCGCGGGCTATGTTACCCGCCAGGTCATTTCCATTAATGGAGGAATGTTATGACGCGTCGTGTGGTCATTACCGGAATGGGCGGCGTCACCGCCTTTGGAGAAGACTGGCAATCCGTTTCCGCGCGGCTGCTCGCCTACGAAAACGCCGTACGTAAAATGCCGGAATGGCAGGTGTACGATGGTCTTCATACGCTGCTCGGCGCGCCGATCGATGATTTTACCCTGCCGGAGCACTACACCCGCAAACGCATCCGCGCCATGGGCCGCGTCTCACTGATGTCGACCCGAGCCACCGAGCGCGCACTGGAACAAGCCGGATTGATTGGCGACCCGGTGCTGACCAACGGGCAAACCGGGATTGCTTACGGTTCGTCAACAGGAAGTACCGGCCCGGTTAGCGAATTCGCCACCATGTTGACCGAAAAGCACACCAATAACATCACAGGCACAACCTACGTGCAGATGATGCCACACACCACCGCGGTGAATACCGGTCTGTTCTTCGGCCTGCGTGGGCGGGTGATCCCCACCTCCAGCGCCTGTACTTCCGGTAGCCAGGCCATTGGTTATGCGTGGGAAGCCATTCGTCACGGTTATCAGACCGTGATGGTGGCCGGCGGCGCGGAAGAGCTTTGCCCGTCAGAAGCCGCCGTATTTGACACCCTGTTCGCCACCAGCCAGCGCAATGATGCGCCGAAAACGACCCCGTCACCGTTTGATACTGAGCGTGATGGTCTGGTTATCGGAGAGGGTGCTGGTACGCTGATTCTGGAAGAGTTGGAACATGCGAAAGCCCGCGGCGCAACGATCTACGGTGAAATTGTGGGCTTTGCCACCAACTGCGATGCCGCGCATATCACGCAACCGCAGCGAGAAACCATGCAGATTTGTATGGAGCAATCTCTGGCAATGGCAAGCTTAAGTGCCAGAGACATGGGTTACATCTCCGCACACGGTACAGCCACCGATCGCGGCGATATCGCCGAGAGTCAGGCCACCGCCGCCATCTATGGTGATAGCGTGCCTATCTCCTCATTGAAAAGCTATTTTGGGCATACGCTGGGGGCGTGTGGCGCACTGGAAGCCTGGATGAGCTTGCAGATGATGCGGGAAGGATGGTTCGCCCCAACGCTCAATTTACGACAACCTGATGAGCAATGCGGCGCATTAGATTATATTATGGGAGAAGCACGCCAGATTGATTGCGAGTATCTGCAAAGCAATAACTTCGCCTTCGGTGGCATCAATACCTCCATAATCATCAAACGCTGGGCGTAACTATGTACCAGTTTATACTGGGAAAAATCTCCACCCTGAGCGCGGACCCTCTGGCGTCTGCGCTTAAACATACGGCCCCTCAGGGCGTCCGGAACGCGTCCTGGCTTGCAGGCCGGGCGCTGCTCGCCCATGCGTTATCCCCCTCTCCGTTACCGGAA
Organism: Enterobacter sp. RHBSTW-00994; assembly: GCF_013782625.1. Taxonomy (NCBI): domain Bacteria; kingdom Pseudomonadati; phylum Pseudomonadota; class Gammaproteobacteria; order Enterobacterales; family Enterobacteriaceae; genus Enterobacter; species Enterobacter sp. RHBSTW-00994. The sequence goes on from NZ_CP056199.1 coordinate 4,539,924, forward strand.
ATCGTCTTTGGCGATCAGGGGAAACCCACTTTTGCAGATGACCATCCGCTGTGGTTTAACCTGAGCCACAGTGGAGATGATATTGCCCTGCTGCTCAGCGATGAAGGCGAAGTGGGCTGTGATATCGAAGTGATTCGCCCGCGAGAAAACTGGCAGGCGCTGGCCAATGCCGTGTTCAGCGTGGCAGAACATCATGAACTGGAACGTGAAGAGCCAGAGGCAAAACTCTCGGCATTCTGGCGTATCTGGACGCGCAAAGAGGCCATCGTGAAACAGCGTGGCGGCAGTGCCTGGCAGATTGTCAGCATCGACAGTACAGCGCAGACACATTCAGTCAGTCAATTGCGGTTCGGTACTCTGAGCCTTGCCGTTTGCACCCCGACGCCCTTTCAACTCACGGCGGAGTCGGTTTCTCTCCACGAGGGATCACAGGCCTGAAAATCACCAGTACGCCCAGGACAATAAAGGCGACGCCCACAAGTCCGTGCCAGGAAAAACGGTCTTCCCAGCCAGGCAGCAAAATAGCCGCGCCCCACACCAGGATGTAGCTGAGGCTCAGTAAGGCATACGCTTTACTGAGTACCATGCGGTGAAGTGCCAGATACCAGCAGCCCATCGAGGCGACATACCCCATCAGCCCCAGTATCAGTGAACCTGCACCCGGTGCGAGATGCCAAAGTGCCGGGATAAAACGGGTAATCTCCCCCACCGGCGGCAATGTCATCATGGCATAACGCAGCAACAGCTGCGCAACGCTGACCAGCAGCACGCTGCACAATGCCCAGAACACGCCTTTCACAGGCTTCCTCCCAGCAAAATAATCCCGACCATAATGAACCCCACACCCAGCCAGTGATGTGGGGCAATCTTCTCGCGCCAGAACGCCTTAGCCGCCAGCGTCACCCAGACAAAGTTCAGACTCAGCATCGGGTAGGCAATCCCGACTGGCAGATGTTGCAATACCACCAGCCAGACCAGCATACCGCTGCCCAGAGCCAGTAACGCCAGGCCCAGCCATAACACGATATGCGTTCCGCGCCGCCCGGCTTTCGCCGGACGGGTCGCTTGCTTCTGGCATAACTGCCCTGCACAACTCAGCAAACTGGCCAGTACCAGCCAGAACCAGATCATCATTGTGGCAGGTACTGCAGGTAGGCCAGACGTCCCTGAATGTACAGGTTATCCGGCTTTGGCAGATTAGCGCGTTCAAGATCGCTATTCTTCGACAGTAAGATCACAAGAGAGATACGCCCCTCCTGACGATGTTCAGCCAGCCATTGCGCGAAATCCTCTTTACCCACAAAGCGGCCTGTCACATCCGGGTAATCCAGCCCGTATCTCAGCTCACCGCTTTGACCAAAGAGCGTAATGTCATTGCGTTTCAACTCCCACGCCAGACCCGACGCAACACCAACATTGTTTGCCAGTACATATCGGCTGTCCTGCAACGGCTCACGTACCGTATCCACCAGCGACTGCGGCTGCTTAGAATCCACCACCAGGTTCGGTATGGCAAAACCGATCAACAGCACCAGACCAAGCGGACAAAGAGCTGCCAGCCACCAACGCTGCTGGCTTTTGTAGAGCGTAAACCATCCCACGGCCGCCCAGATGAGGAAGGCAACGACGGCACAGAAAACCTTATACAGCTCGACGGACGTCCAGACGGGATGTTTGGTGAGTCCCCACGGGGAGACAACCAGCGCAGCAACCACACCCACTACGCCAAAGGCCAGGTTTATCCAGCCGTTGACGCGCAAAACCCTGGCACTTTTCTCCATCACTGTGCAGGCATAACGTGCCATCAGGATCGCCAGTGGCGCAAAACACGGCAGGATATAGGTTGGCAACTTGCCTTTCGCAATGCTAAAGAACAGCAGAGGCATGACAATCCAGCCTAATAAATACAGCCCGCTTGCCGTGTCTTGCCGGTCTCGCCACCCCAGACGTAATGCGCCAGGCAATAACGCCAGCCATGGCAGGCTTCCTGCAATCAGGAATGGCAGGTAATACCAGAACGGCGCTTTATGTTGAGCATCGCTCTGGGCAAAACGCTGAATATGTTCCACCCAGAAGAAATAGCGCCAGAAATCCGGTTCACGATGAGCAATCGCCAGCGCCCAGGGCAGGACGATAAGAATACAGCTGAGTATCGCCAGCCAGCCGAACAGCAGCACCTCTTTCCAGCGTTTCTGTACAAAGACCCACGGCAGTACACCAATGACCGGAACGGCTAACGCGAGAAAGCCTTTGGTCATCACCCCCATACCGCAAGCTAACCCTAACAGCAGATATCCAGCGACCTTCCCCCCCGTGGTTTTAGCCTGTGCGGCAAACCAGAAGCTGCACATGGCGGCCACCAGCCAGAGAGTAATGATCGGGTCCAGCACAGCATACGTACCTATGCCATACACCAGGAACAGGGTTAAAAAGATGACGCCGGAGAACAGCGCCACCCGCTTATCACGCCAGATCCGCCAGGCCAGCCACATCACCATCAGCGCAGTCAGCCCCGTGGAGAATATCGCTCCAGCGCGTACCGCAAAATTGGTGTGACCAAACAGTAACTGGCCGATGCTGTTGATCCAGTATCCGGCAATCGGTTTTTCAAAATAGCGTAACCCCAGAAAATGCGGGACGACCCAGTCTCCGGATGCCAGCATTTCACGGCTGATTTCCGCATAACGCGTCTCATCAGGCTGCCACAACAGACGGAAATCCACCGCCAAAAGGTAATAAATGACAAACAGTGCGAAAAGCGCAAAGCCATAACGGGCTGCTTTCATGATACCGGGCTCATGGTTTGTTGATAGCCAAGCCAGCCTTCCCGGCCAGCCATTTCATTACGAACAATTTTTCCAATGGGTAACGTACTGAGATCGTCAGGCAGTAGCTCGCTTAAGGGGCAAAACTGAATACCTTCCTGAGCGGCCATCGTCAGCAGTGCGTCGAAATCCTTCCGGTAGGCGATACCTTCCACTTCGGCATGAATGGTGTAGACCGGCGTACCGGCGTCACGATGGATACAGTCCAGAATGTAACGGTTAAACCCTTCAGCGCTCACCTCGCGCCCGACCACCTCATCCCAGGTGGGAAGCGTGACCGGGATCTGCACCGTACCAACCCGGTTTTCACCCAACTGCGGTAAAAACGGCCCCGTACCGCGGCAGTCGCTATTGTAGTGAAACGCAAAAGGCTCTTTGGCCCGCACCACGCGTTGATCCGCACGCCAGCCAGCCACAGCCGAACACCGCACCGGTTGACGAATAATCGCTTCCAGCTCCAGCATTCCCCGCTCCACTTCGCGCGTTAAACGAGGGATCTCCCAGACACCCGCCCAGGCTTGCCAGGCATGGTGATCCCAGGCGTGTAGACCCACTTCGTGGACGCGCGCCGCTTCGCGGATAACCTCTTCGTTACCTGCGCCGATGCGCCTGCCAGGCCAGGCTGTGCCCGCCAGCAAGATATCCCAGCCATAGAGGGAAGCTGCGCGTGAGCGCAGCATTTTGAACAGAAATGCCGGTTTAACCAGACGCCATAAATGGCGTCCCATGTTGTCAGGCCCAACGCTAAAGAAAATACTGGCCCGCACGTCATGCTGACTCAGCGACGCCAGTAATCCAGGCACGCCATCGCGCGTGCCCCGAAAGGTGTCAACATCAATGCGTAAACCGACTTTTTTCATGATACCTGTTCCGACAGCTCCACAGTGCGCAGGAAGAAATCGAGCGTTTCGTCGATGGTCTGTTCCATCTTCACTTCTGGCGTCCAGTTCAGGCAGCGCTTCGCATTGCGGATGCTTGGCTTACGGTGCTCAACGTCCTGATAACCTTTGCCGTAGTAGCTGCTACTCTCCACTTCACGGAAGCCCGCGAACGGAGGGAACTGATCGCGCAGAGGATGACGTTCAAAGCTTGCCAGCAGCATTTCTGCCAACTCACGGATACTGGCTTCGTTTTCCGGGTTACCAATGTTAATGATTTCCCCATTGCAGCGGCCATCTTTGTTCTCAATGATGCGGAACAGCGCTTCAATACCGTCACTGATGTCGGTGAAGCAGCGTTTTTGCTTCCCGCCTTCAATCAGCTTGATCGGGGAACCTTCAACCAGGTTCAGGATCAGCTGTGTGATTGCACGTGAACTACCGATACGCGCAGCGTTCAGGTTATCCAGACGCGGTCCCATCCAGTTAAACGGACGGAACAGCGTAAAGCGAAGACCTTCTTTTTCGCCATAGGCCCAAATCACGCGGTCCAGAAGCTGTTTGGAAACCGAGTAGATCCAGCGCTGTTTGTTGATCGGCCCTACCACCAGGTTAGACGTATCTTCATCGAAATTCTTATCGGTACACATACCGTAAACTTCAGAGGTTGACGGGAAGATAATGCGCTTATCGTATTTCACGCAGTCACGGATGATCTTCAGGTTCTCTTCGAAGTCCAGCTCAAACACGCGCAGCGGGTTACGGGTGTACTCGATCGGCGTCGCAATCGCCACCAGCGGCAGAACCACGTCGCATTTTTTAATGTGGTATTCGATCCATTCGGAATGGATGCTGATATCTCCTTCAACGAAATGGAAACGCGGGTTGTCCAGGAAACGGCTGATCGCATCAGAACCGATATCCAGGCCATAGATTTCGTAGTTGTCGTCCTTGAGCAGACGCTCGGTCAGGTGGTTACCGATAAAGCCGTTAACGCCCAGAATCAGAACGCGCGTGCGACGTTTGATCGCCACAACCGGAGCACTCGTTATCAGTGCGCCCGCAACCAGACCCAGCGACTGCGCCAGTTGCGTACCCTGAACGTAAACACCGTTGTCTGTCTGGCCGGTAATGATTTCCAGCGCCTGTTCACCACAGCTGACAATCAGCGGTGAAACGGAGACGACAGTGCCAGGTTTTGCCACCGGAATGTCATCACGCACGCGGGATTTCCAGACGATAAATTTGCTCACACCAGCAAAGCTGTATGCGCCTGGCCACGGATCGGTGACGGCACGCACCAGATTGTGCAACTGACGTGCAGGCTTGTTCCAGTCCAGACGACCGTCTTCAGGTGCACGGCGGCCAAAGCAGCTCGCCTTACTTTCATCCTGAGCCGTTTCTGAGAAAGCGCCCTGACGAATCGCAGGCAGAACATCGCGCAGCACGTTTTGCGCCGCACCACACAATTTGTGATGCAGCTGTAATGCGGTTTCATCGGCATCAATCGCCACGCTCTGCTGCGCCACAATACCGCCTGCATCAGCGCGGCGTACCATACGGTGCAATGTTACGCCCGTTTCCGTTTCACCATTAACCAGCACCCAGTTCAGCGGTGCACGACCACGATAGGCTGGCAGCATAGAGCCGTGCAGATTGAACGCGCCTTTGGTGGCCAGGCTTAAGATCTCGTCGTTCAACAGATTGCGGTAGTAGAAGGAGAAAATCACATCGGGGGCGAGATCCCGAATACGCTCTACCCACAGCGGGTGGTTTACATCATCCGGGGCATAAACCGGGATACCACGCTCTGCGGCAATACGGGCCACAGAACTGAAGAAATGGTTTTCACCGGCAGTGTCCGGATGAGTGAAGATCGCAGCAATATCATAGCCCGCGTCCAGCAGGGCCAGTGTGCCCGTGCACCCCATATCGTGATAGGCAAATACAACAGCTTTCATGGGTGAATTTCCTCTTGAGACGCTTTGTGTTCCTGACGGACAACACGTTGAATAAAATAGCGCGGACGTGCGCGAACATCGTTATAGATACGGCCAATGTACTCACCGAGCAGCCCCATACCGACAAACTGGGCCCCGATGAACATGAACAGAACGGCAAACAGCATGAAGACCCCTTCCGCCGCCCACTGTGGACCGAAGACCAGTCGCAACACCACCAGCAGAACGGAAAGCGTAAATCCGGCCAGCGCAATGATGCTGCCGAAGACGCTCAGCAAGCGCAGGGGGGTGGTGGTCAGGCAGGTGATCAGGTCATACATCAGGTTGATCAGACGCATAAAGCTGTACTTCGACTCCCCGTGTTCACGCTCGGCGTGCAGAACCGGGATCTCCGTAGCTTTACGGGCAAAGGTGTTCGCCAGAATAGGAATGAAGGTGCTGCGTTCGTGGCAGTGCAGCATCGCATCAACAATATGGCGACGGTAGGCGCGCAGCATGCAGCCATAGTCGCCCATCGCTTTACCCGTGGTGCGCTGGATGAGACGGTTAATGGTGCGCGACGCCAGCTTGCGGAACAAACTGTCCTGGCGGTTTTGGCGCACTGTACCGACGACGTCATAACCTTCATCGGCTTTAGCCACCAGACGCGGGATCTCTTCTGGCGGGTTTTGCAGATCGGCGTCCAGGGTGATGATCAAATCACCCGTAACGTGGCTGAAACCCGCCATGATGGCGGAATGCTGGCCGTAGTTACGGTTAAGCAACACGGCAACGATATGGCTACCTTCGACCTGTGCTGCTTCAGTGAGCATCAGGGCTGAGTTATCGCTACTGCCATCATCAACCAGCAAAATTTCATAGGCTTTACCCATGGTTTCACAGGCCGCTGTCGTACGGCGAATCAGTTCGGGCAAGCTCTCTTGCTCGTTGTACACCGGAATAACCACGGAGACTTTTTGTACGGGCGGGGCGCTAAACATATCAATGTCCTGCAAGTTGATGGAGCGCGGTAATGACGCGGGTTGTGTCGTCATGGGTCATGTCCGGGAAAAGGGGGAGAGAACAGATACGCGCGCTATTCCATTCGGAGTTCGGGAGCGATACATCCGGAAAACGCTCGCGGTAGTATTTTTGAGTGTGTGCGGCACGGAAATGCAGACCCGTACCAATACCTTTCTCTTTCAGTGCAGCCATCAGCGCATCACGCGTGAGTCCACACTGTGCTTCATCGACACGAATAATGAAAAGATGCCAGGCATGCACATGCGGCCACGCAGGAATGCGCAACGGCTGGAACGGGGTATCGGAAAGCTCCAGCAGATAGCGGTCGGCAATTTCGCGACGGCGCTTGTTGGCTTCGCTCAGTTTGCCCAGTTGAACCAGTGCCAGCGCGGCGTTGATATCAGCGAGGTTGTACTTAAAGCCTGGCGAAATCACTTCTGCCTGAGGAGCACGTCCATGGGTCTGACGATCGTAGGCATCCACACCCAGTCCGTGGAATTTCAGGCTACGTATCCGTTGTGCCAGTTGCTCATCATCCGTCACCACTAACCCGCCTTCGGCACAGGTCATGTTTTTGATGGCATGGAAAGAAAAAATAGCCGTACCTTGCCAGCCCACGTGATGAGCGTTGTAGTAGGTTCCCGCAGCGTGTGCCGCATCCTCAACAACAGGAATGCCGTGACGCTCGCCAATCGTGCGGATCGTGTCAATATCGCAAGGTGCGCCAGCATAATGCACAGGCACAATCGCTTTAGTGCGTGGCGTAATAGCCGCTTCTACCATTTCTGGCGTGACCATCAACGTATCGCGATCGACATCGATCATCACGGGCGTCGCCCCCAACAAGACGATCATGTTGAGCGTCGATACCCATGTCATAGAGGGCGTAATGACTTCATCGCCAGGACCAATCCCCAGCGCCATCAGCGTGACATGCATACCCGCGGTAGCAGAACTGACGGCAATGGCATGACGGTTCCCCGTCAGTGCACAGAATGCTTCTTCAAGCGCCTGATTCTTTGGCCCTGTCGTGATCCAACCTGACATCAGAACGTCCTGAAGCGCCGTAATTTCCTCAACGCCCATCGACGGTCGCGAAAAAGGCAGAAAATCACTCATTATTAATTTCCTTGCTGTATTAAAGGCGTCATCTTTTTACTGCGCTGTCGTAATGGGCAGCTCAATGGGATCTTGCAAGATGGTTTTTAAATAAAGACCAAATAAAATCTAGTCGTTGCTTCATTTATGTCAACAAACCATCAACTAAAGCAAAGTAGCGTTCTTTTCTTAGGAAAAAATTAAGACATAAATAAAGCGCGATGAAACAGGCAAACCGAGGAGACTAAAAAATCGTTGAACAACATAAAGATAGGTGAAGGTGCTATTTTTTTGAATTTTTTGTGACTATGCTCACGGCATATTAAGGATATATTTCATTTTATTACCGTGAAAATAATAAGAAAAGTAAATGAATAATCAACCGATATAAAAATACAGGGGATTTCAGCTGAAAGCCGTAATCCCCTGGGAACTTTTTAATAATGTGAATTGTCGCGCTTAGCGAAGATTAGCAGGGAAATCATCGGGCAATTCGCTGGCAGCACAGGCAATCACATTATCGTTGTTAGCCCCACAATCACGGACAAACGTAATGGTCGCAAATTCATCAATGACTTCAGTCGGATACGCTGGACCCGCATCACGATAAGCATTCATCAGAGGAATATGCTCGTTCTGGAAACAGACGGTTTTTTCAGGATTATTGATGACCCAGCGTGGGAAGAAAATTGTCCCATGGAACAATTTATCACCCAGGTTCACGATCAGACTGACATCAGTACCCGTCGGCTCAGTCCAGGAAATCTTATAGATACTCTCCCCAACCCGCACAATATAAGCCTGCTGGTCCTTCACCCAACGGTTTGCCACGATGCCGCTGTGGATGCGGTAATCCAGCGTGGTGTCATTTTTTACGTAAATCTCATAGTTCCAGCCATTATCGTAGGTATACACCAGGTGTTTGCCCACAAAGCCGCTTAAATCATGTTTGTCGAAGGTGTTCATAACGGGTCTCCTCTGTTTTGATGAAACGATCGTACCCCTTCAAAAAATGAATGAATAACGCTATGTTTGAATCAAATTCATTCAAATTTTAGATGTGTTATGCATAAGACAACGCTGGAACAATGGTCACTGCTGGAAAAGGTCGTCACCCTTGGCAGCTTCGCAAAAGCTGCCGAAGAGAGTAACCGAAGCCAGTCTTCCGTGAGTTACAACCTGTCGCTGTTGCAGGAGCGTCTGGGCGTGGCGCTGCTGGTCCCGGAGGGACGCCGGGCGGTATTGACCCCTGCCGGGGAATTACTGCTCAACCAGGTCAAACCGCTGCTCAACGCCTTTTCTTATGTCGAAACCCGCGCCGCCACTCTGCGCAGTGGCATGCGCACGCAACTGGATCTGGTTGTCGACAGCATTTTCCCGCGCCGCCGCCTGTTCGCTATTTTGCGTCAGTTTCAGCAACGGTATCCGCAAACGCAGGTGCGGCTGACTGAAGTGCTGGAAAACGCCAGTTCAGAGCCGATTAATAACGAGGCCGATGTAATGGTGCTGACCCGCCGTCAGGACATCACCGGCTTGGGTGAATGGCTTATGAATATCGACTTTGTCGCCGTCGCCCATCGCGATCATCCCCTGTTCACCCTTGATACGCCGCTTAACGACGAACTGCTGCGCCCGTGGCCATTGATTCAAATTGCAGGTAGTGCTCCTGCCGCGCGTCAGGCCGGTGAATCATGGACATTTTCGACGATCGATGCCGCTATCGAAGCGGTGATGTTCCAGGTGGGGTATGGCTGGCTACCCGAAGAACGTATTCAAACGCAACTGGAGCAGGGCATTCTTAAAACATTGCCTTTGAGCCACGGTATCCGACGAGCTACTCCGCTGCACCTGATTGTTAAGCGATCGCTCACCCCACTGGATGAGCAGGTTGAAACACTACTCCGCCTTTTTAGCCAACCTCAGGATCCGTCAACTGCTACGCTTTAAGGTCTGAACTTTGAAAACGACAAGGAGCCGATCATGAAAATCGATTTTACGGGAAAAGTGGCACTGGTCACCGCCTCCACTGGCGGCATTGGCTTTGCTATCGCCAGAGGGTTGGCTGAAAGTGGTGCTGAGGTGATTATCAACGGACGCAGCACAGAATCCGTGAACAAGGGGATACAGCAGTTGCAGCAGGTTGTGCCTGGCGTTCAGGTCCGCGCGGCGGTGGCCGATCTCAGCTCGCCAGAAGGGGTTGATTCCCTCCTGAAGGTGGCGGCGAATGTCGACATTCTGGTCAACAACGCCGGGATCTACGGACCGCAGGATTTCTACGCCACAGACGATGAAACCTGGGAGCGCTACTGGCAAACCAACGTCATGTCAGGTGTGCGCCTCTCCCGCGCCCTGCTACCCGGCATGGTGCAAAAAGGCTGGGGCCGCGTGGTATTTATTTCATCGGAGTCAGCTCGCAATATTCCGGCAGACATGATCCACTATGGTGTGACCAAAACGGCACAGCTCTCTCTGGCACGCGGACTGGCAAAATTCGTGGCCGGAAGCGGCGTAACGGTTAACAGCGTGCTACCCGGCCCGACAATGTCCGATGGATTCGCACAGATGATGAAGGACGAGGTCGAAAAAACCGGTAAATCACTTGAGCAACTGGCGAAGGAGTTTGTCATGGCGAACCGTCCAGGCTCGGTTATCCAGCGCGCCGCCACGGTTGAAGAGGTCGCTAATATGGTGGTGTATGTCTGTTCAACTCAGGCTTCTGCCACCTCCGGTGCGGCCTTGCGTGTCGACGGCGGTGTCGTGGATGACATCATCTGACCGGGCTTGCCCACAAGTTCGATAAAAAAACGCGCGCGATATAAGGACTGTAGAGGTAAAGCAGGTAAACTAATGCGCAGAATGTGTATTTCAGCTAAGACGTATCTATGACCAATATGATTGCCGATGAGGCAGTGGCAAAATCCAGAGTGCTCTCTGTCTTTGACTTTGATGGAACCCTGACGCACCACGACAGCTTTATCCCTTTCCTGCGTTTTGCCTTTGGTAAACGCTACTTCGCGGGTCGTCTGGTCCGTATGGCGTTACCGACCATCCGTTGCGTACGCCGGAAGCTGACGCGTGATGAGCTGAAAGAAGTGCTGATCAAAACCTTCCTCACTGGCGTAGATGAACATTGGCTGCGTCAGCAGGCGGAAGCGTTTTGCGAGAAAAACTGGACAAAACTGATGCGCCCGGCAGGTGTTCTGGCGGTGGCGGCAGAGGTTAACTCCGGCGCGGAAGTGACGATTTGTTCTGCGTCTCCGGCACTGGTGTTACAGCCGTGGGCCGATAAGCTCGGGATTAAGTTGATTGGTACGCAACTGGAAGTGAAAAACGGCAAGCTGACCGGGCATATTACCGGCCATAACTGCCGTTGTGCTCAGAAAGTGGCAAGGCTGGAAAAAGTGTATGGCGATCTGAACGATTACCACCTTCGTGCCTGGGGCGATACCCGTGGCGACCACGAACTGCTGGCGGCGGCGCAAGATCCACACTGGCGACACTTCCATCATCCGCGTAAGCGCCGGAACTCACCGATTAAGCGTGAAGTGTGATCTATGGCCCTCTCCCTATGGGAGAGGGCGAAAGCATGACATCAGGCTTCTCGTTTCCCAGGGAAGAGCACGCTCGTAATAATCCCAAGAGCCAGTACACCCAAAACCACAAACAAACTCGCCGTGGCGGAGATGCTGTAACCGTGATGCCAGAAGTGGTCTGTCGCATTCAGCCCAAGCTTAAACGCCACAAAGAACAGCAGCAGAACCACCGCTTTTTCCAGATGCACCAGATACTGTTTCAGCGCCTCCAGTACAAAGTAGAGCGTACGCAGGCCGAGGATCGCAAACATCATGGCACTATAGATAATCAACGGTTCACGGCTAACGGCAATAATGGCCGGAACAGAGTCAAACGCGAACATCACATCGGAAAGTTCAACCACGGCCACACAGAGTAATAACGGCGTCGCGTAGCGTTTCGCCTTCTTCACTCGCCCCACCATCACATCCTGGTTTTCCGGCTTTTCGAGTTCGGCATCAACCTCTTTCTGGCTAAGAATGAACGCATGGCTGCTAATTTTCGGCCAGACAGGGTAAAAACGTTTCACCAGCCGATAGGCCAGGTGGCCGGAGTAATCTTCGACTTCATCACTCTCTTCGTTGCGTTTCAGCATCATCACCGCCGTCCAGCCAACAACCAGGGCAAAGATCACTTCAACATACGGCCCCAGACTCAATAAGCTGGTCCCAATGGCAACAAAGATACCGCGGAAGACAATCGCCCCCAGCACCCCCCAGTACAGCACGCGGTGGCGGTACTTATCCGGCACGCCGAACCAGGCGAAGATCGCCATCATCACAAACAGGTTATCGACGGAAAGCACCTCTTCCAGCGCATAACCCGTAAGGAACAGGCTCGCCATTTCCGCGCCGTGGTGCACATAGAGGAATCCGGCGAAAGCCATCGCCATCATGACCCAGAAAATGGACCACATCGCCGCACTTTTCAGCGAAATGGGCTTATCGTGACGGTGCATGAAGAGGTCGATAAACATCGCCCCAACGGCCATTACCACAAAGACAACAACGGTTTCCGTCGGGAAACCGAGATGAGCAGCAGACATACACAACCCTTTTTGAAAACAAAGACACTAACCATGCTGACTGGCATAAACCAGTAATGAAAAGAGTGGACCGTTTTGCGTCTTACCACTCAAAAAAATCAAACATTCTTTTCAGCCAGCGCCTGCGCGCATGCCCAGGCACTCGCCCATGCCCACTGGAAGTTATATCCCCCCAGCCAGCCGGTGACATCCATCACCTCACCAATAAAGTAGAGCCCCGGCACGTTACGTGCTTCCATAGTACGTGACGAAAGTTCATGCGTATCCACGCCGCCAAGGGTGACTTCCGCCGTGCGATAGCCTTCTGTCCCATTAGGCTGTACACGCCAGTTGGTCAGGGTATCAACCAGCGCCTGCTGGTCGCGATTATTGAGCTGTTTAAGCGAGACATCAGGGATCTGTCCCAGAAGCTGCAAACACTCCACCAGTCGTTTCGGCAACTGCATTGCCAGGGTGTTTTTCAGACTCTGATTCGGGTGCGCGGTGCGTTGTTCGTCAAGGAAGCTCTCCAGGTCACACTCAGGGACTAAATTCACCGTCACAAACTCGCCCGGCTGCCAGTAACTGGAGATTTGCAGTACCGCAGGCCCGGAGAGACCACGATGCGTAAAAAGAAGATTTTCACGGAATACGGTTCCATCCTCCGCCGTAATAACGGAAGGAACAGAGACGCCAGACAGGGTCTGTAACTGTTCAAGTAGCGGCTTGTGCAGGGTAAAGGGGACAAGACCCGCACGCGTTGGCAATACTTTTAGGCCAAACTGTTCAGCAATCTTGTAGCCAAAAGGCGACGCGCCCAGACCCGGCATCGACAAGCCACCGCTGGCAATGACCAGATTATCCGTACTGAGGGTGTCACCGTTGAGCTGCAACGTGTAGCCTTGACCGTCTTTTGTCACGTCGAGCACTTCCGTGCGCAAACGCATCACCACACCACCTTTCTCACACTCAGCCACCAGCATATCGACAATCTGCTGTGCCGAGTCATCGCAAAAAAGCTGGCCCAGCGTTTTTTCATGCCATGCAATACCGTGTTTGCCCACCAGGTCAATAAAGTCCCATTGGGTGTAACGCGCCAGAGCAGATTTGCAGAAATGGCGGTTCTGGCTCAGGTAGGCGGCGGGTTCCACATACAGGTTTGTGAAGTTGCAGCGCCCTCCGCCAGACATCAGGATCTTGCGGCCTGGTTTTTTACCATTATCCAGCAACAGCACTCGACGACCCGCCTGTCCGGCCATTGCCGCACAGAACATACCCGCCGCACCGGCACCAATTACAACGGCATCAAACCTTTCCACGTCAAAATCCTCTTCGTTAACTGCCGCGGATTGTAAAGTTTCCGCTGTGGTCACACCAGCGTAAATAAATATTACAAAGCCATTTCATTGAAATTTAAAGAATAACCTCTCAGGCACAATTCCCAAATCAGGTGGTATATCAAAAAAAGTCTATATTTCACTTTGCCCGTTGCGCATTTGTCCTGGATAATGCGCCGCGTTCATGTCCTCAAAATGGCGTAACGTCCTATGCTACATTTGTTTGCCGGCCTGGATTTACATACCGGGCTTTTACTATTGCTTGCTCTGGTATTTGTACTGTTTTACGAAGCTATCAATGGCTTCCACGACACTGCAAACGCAGTAGCAACGGTTATCTACACTCGCGCAATGCGATCGCAGGTTGCGGTCGTTATGGCGGCGGTATTTAACTTTTTTGGTGTTCTCCTGGGCGGACTGAGCGTTGCTTATGCCATCGTGCATATGCTGCCAACGGATCTGCTGCTTAATGTTAGTTCTGGCCATGGCCTCGCTATGGTGTTCTCAATGCTGCTTGCTGCAATTATCTGGAACCTCGGTACCTGGTATTTCGGCCTGCCTGCATCCAGTTCTCACACGCTCATCGGTGCAATTATCGGTATTGGGTTAACAAACGCCCTGATGACCGGTACATCTGTCGTTGATGCGCTTAACATCCCGAAAGTGCTGGGGATCTTTGCTTCACTGATCGTCTCCCCTATCGTGGGCCTGGTCGTTGCCGGTGGGTTAATCTTCCTCCTGCGCCGTTACTGGAGCGGAACGAAAAAACGCGCCCGTATTCACCTGACTCCGGCTGAGCGTGAGAAGAAAGACGGTAAGAAAAAACCGCCATTCTGGACACGTATCGCACTGATCCTTTCCGCTATCGGCGTGGCATTCTCTCATGGTGCAAACGACGGTCAGAAAGGCATTGGTCTGGTCATGCTGGTGTTGATCGGTGTTGCGCCCGCTGGCTTCGTGGTTAACATGAATGCCTCCGGTTACGAAATCACCCGTACCCGTGATGCCGTGAACAACGTCGAGGTCTACTTCCAGCAACATCCTGAGCTGCTGAAGAAAGTGACGGGCGTTGACCAGTTGCTGCCGTCTCCGGCCACCACCACGACAACTGCGCCAGGCGAGTTCCACTGCCATCCGGCAAATGCCATTAATGCGCTGGAACGCGCTAAAGGGATGCTGGGCGACATCGAAAGCTACGACAAGCTCACCGTTGAACAGCGCGGTCAGTTGCGTCGTATCATGCTCTGCATCTCTGACGTGACGGACAAAGTCGCGAAGCAGCCTGAAGTGAATGCTGATGACCAGCGTCTGCTGAAGAAACTGAAAAGCGATATGCTCAATACCATTGAGTACGCGCCAATCTGGATCATCATGGCTGTCGCATTGGCTCTGGGTATCGGTACGATGATTGGCTGGCGTCGCGTCGCCACCACCATCGGTGAGAAGATTGGTAAGAAAGGCATGACGTATGCGCAGGGTATGTCCGCGCAGATGACAGCCGCCGTTTCTATCGGTCTGGCAAGCTACACCGGTATGCCAGTATCCACCACTCACGTTCTTTCCTCGTCCGTCGCCGGTACGATGATTGTTGACGGTGGTGGTCTCCAACGCAAAACCGTGACCAACATCCTGATGGCCTGGGTGTTTACGCTCCCGGCATCCATTTTGCTTTCTGGTGGTCTCTACTGGATTTCACTGCATATCATCCGATAGGCAGTGCACGCGAAATGTGAAAAGCGGGTCAGGAAACTGACCCGCTTTTTTTATGTGCTCAGTGCCAAATCATCAATGCAACCATACTCACCACAACCAGGCCACACAGGGCACTGGTCAAAATGAACTGACGACGCAGGCGCTCACAGCGACGAATAAACTCTTCATCATGATGATCACGATAACGCTGGGCGTAGATATACCACACCAGACGCATCTGTTTGCTGGGCTGTCCATGCGAGGTGAAGAAGCCTCCACCATCCACATACTGATAAAGCAACGGATCGCAACCACGAAGTACTACTAACAGCGCACGTAACGATGAGAAGTAGCGCGCCATATTCACTATGCAAACCACACATAACGCCCAAAACAATGCGACGGTGCTAACCATACTTCCTCCCCGGCGTCCGCCCACGAAGCAATGCTTCGGGACTACCGCACCCCAATGCCCTGACAGACAGTTCAGTGAAGAATGACTCAAAAGTCGATCGGCATCTCATTTTAATATCCGAGCGACTCATTAAATAGTGTAGGAGATCCGTTAATTTTTTTGCCACAAGGTTAATCGTTATCAACACCAAAGCTTGAAAAATTTGTTCAACTGGGCCGTAATAAAAGCAGATAGACGACGGCTTAACTGAATGGTCATCGATAACTTAAGGAAGGAGTAACACTATGGCTTACAAACACATTCTCATCGCGGTAGACCTCTCCCCAGAGAGCAAAGTGCTGGTTGATAAAGCGGTATCCATGGCGCGCCCGTACAATGCGAAAGTTTCGCTGATTCACGTTGACGTGAATTACTCCGATCTCTATACCGGCCTGATCGATGTGAATCTTGGCGATATGCAGAAACGTATTTCCGAAGAAACCCACCATGCGCTAAGCGAACTGTCCACCAACGCAGGCTACCCTATCACTGAGACTCTGAGTGGTAGTGGCGATCTGGGTCAGGTACTGGTCGATGCGATTAAGAAATACGATATGGATCTGGTGGTTTGCGGCCATCACCAGGACTTCTGGAGCAAGCTGATGTCCTCAGCGCGTCAGCTTATCAACACCGTACACGTTGATATGCTGATTGTTCCGCTGCGTGACGAAGAAGACGAGTAAATATTTCCCCACCTCCTCTCCCACAGGGAGAGGAGGTGAAAACATCAGACTGCACTATTCCGCTGTGCCCGAATAAATATCAAATCTGTGCCCTTTCGTGACCACTGCGTTGGTCGTCGCGACTTCCGCCAACGGTGGCGCATAATCCGGGCGCTTCACCACAACACGCTTTGTTGCCAGCAAGCGAGCAGGCTCCAGCAGCCCATCAGCGTCTAAATCCGGTCCCACCAGCGACTGAAACACACGCATCTCTTTTTTGACCAGCGCACTTTTCTGCTTATGCGGGAACATCGGGTCAAGATAGACCACCTGCGGGCGCGGCGTAATGTCCGTCAGCGCCGTCAGACTGGAGGCATGAATCAGCTGCAAACGCTCTTGCAACCACGGACCAATTTCCGGGTCCGCGTAACCGCGCGCTAGCCCGTCATCGAGCAAAGCGGCCACAACCGGATTTCGCTCCAGCATCCGCACGCGGCAACCCACGGACGCCAGCACGAACGCATCGCGCCCCAGTCCCGCCGTGGCGTCGACCACATCCGGTAAATAGCTCCCTTTGATCCCCACAGCTTTGGCAACGGCTTCACCGCGGCCACCGCCGAACTTGCGTCGGTGCGCCATCGTCCCGCCAACAAAATCAACAAAAATGCCGCCAAGCTTAGGCTCATCACGCTTACGCAGTTCGAGATGCTCCGGCGTCATCACCAGCGCCATCAGGTTCTCTGGGTCATGTTCCAGCCCCCATCGGGCGGCCAGAACAGATAAGGCGCCGTCTCCGGCGCCTGTTTCATCGACTAAGCAGATCTTCACGTAGCAATCAGCCTTTAATCCCGTAATGCTCCAACATCGCATCCAGCTGTGGCTCGCGGCCCCGGAAACGTTTGAACAGAACCATTGGCTCTTCAGACCCTCCGCGCGTCAGGATGCTGTCCAGGAACGACTGACCGGTTTCACGGTTGAAGATCCCTTCTTCTTCGAAGCGCGAGAAGGCATCTGCCGCCAGCACATCAGCCCACAGGTAGCTGTAGTAACCTGCTGCATAGCCCCCCGCAAAGATATGGCTGAAAGCGTGCGGGAAACGTCCCCAGGCAGGACCAGGAATAAGCGCTACCTGCTTTTTAATCTCGGCCAGCGTTTCGAGGATTTTCGCCCCCTGCTCCGGGCTAAATTCCGCATGCAGGCGGAAGTCGAACAGTCCGAACTCCAGTTGACGCAGAATAAACATCGCCGCCTGGTAGTTTTTCGCCGCCAGCATTTTATCCAGCAGCTCTTTCGGCAGCGGCTCACCCGTTTCGTAATGACCGGAGATAAACGCCAGCGCGTCCGGCTCCCAGCACCAGTTTTCCATAAACTGGCTCGGCAGTTCGACCGCATCCCACGGCACACCGCTGATACCGGCAACGCCAGCGGTTTCAATACGGGTCAGCATGTGGTGCAGACCGTGACCAAATTCGTGGAACAGGGTGATCACTTCGTCGTGAGTGAACAGCGCAGGTTTGCCGTTTACCGGACGGTTGAAGTTACAGGTCAGGTACGCAACCGGTTTTTGCAGTGAACCATCGGCTTTACGCATCTGGCCCACGCAGTCGTCCATCCACGCCCCACCGCGTTTATTTTCGCGCGCATAGAGGTCGAGATAGAAGCTACCGCGCAGTTCATTCTTGTCGTCATACAGCTCGAAGAAACGCACGTCAGGATGCCAGACGTCGATATCTTTACGCTCTTTAGCCGTAATGCCGTAGATACGTTTTACCACTTCAAACAGACCATTAACGGCTTTGTTTTCCGGGAAATATGGACGCAGTTGTTCATCGCTGATGCTGTACAGGTGCTGTTTCTGTTTTTCACTGTAGTACGCGATATCCCACGGCTGAAGCTCATCAACACCGAATTCTGCTTTCGCAAAGGCGCGCAGTTGTGCCAGCTCTTTTTCGCCCTGAGGACGCGCCCGTTTTGCCAGATCGGTTAAGAAATCGAGCACCTGCTGCGGGTTTTCCGCCATTTTGGTGGCAAGAGACTTATAGGCATAACTTTCAAAGCCCAGCAGTTGCGCCAGTTCATGACGTAGCGCGAGGATTTCGGCCATTACCGGGCTGTTGTCCCATTTGCCTGCATTCGGCCCCTGATCCGAGGCACGAGTGCTGTAAGCGCGATAGAGCTCTTCACGCAGAGCCTGATTATCGCAGTAGGTCATCACAGGCAGGTAGCTTGGGATATCCAGAGTTAACAGGAAACCTTCCTGCTCTTTCGCTTCAGCCTGCGCTTTTGCCGCCGCCAGTGCGCTTTCTGGCATCCCCGCCAGCTCAGCTTCATCACTAATCAGTTTTGACCAGCCCATGGTGGCATCAAGCACGTTATTACTGTACTGGTTGCCCAGTTCAGACAGACGCGCCGCAATTTCACCGTAGCGGACCTGTTTCTCTTTTGGCAGGCCAATACCGGACAGCTCAAAATCACGCAGTGCGTTATCAACCGATTTTTTCTGTGCCGTATTCATCGCTGCATAGTGATCGCCATCGCGCAGATCACGGTACGCCTGGTACAGCCCTTCATGTTGGCCGACCCAGGTGCTGTATTCAGACAGCAGCGGCAGCGTTTGTTCGTAGGCTTCTCGCAGTTCCGGGCTGTTTTGCACCGAGTTCAGGTGGCTGACTGGAGAGAAAATTCGCCCCAGCACATCGTCCACTTCAGCAAGCGGCTGACACAGGTTTTCCCAGGTATACGGCGCCCCCTGGGCCACCACACTTTCTACCGCCGCACGGCAGTTATCCAGCGCCTGGGTTACAGCGGGGACAACATGCTCAGGGAGGATTTTAGAAAAAGGCGGCAAGGAAAAAGGCGTCAGTAATGGATTGGTCATAAGCGCTGTCCTGTTGAAAAAGGTGAATGAAGCGCGCATCCGGCGCTGTGCATATTGGTTCTAGAATGGGGTTAAGTGTAGATAATTTCAATGGTGAGCGCGGTGAATTACGCCCGGCAGCATTGCACATACCGGGCGCAAAGGCGTTAACGGGCGTGATGTCCGAGTGCATAGGCTGCAGGCAGGTTAAGACGTTGCCAGAACTGCTGTTCAGCCGTATCGCCCGACAACGGATAACCGGCAGGCAATGCGGTTTTCACCATCAACGCCTGACGCTGGGCAACAGACAGGTTTGGCAGCGCGGCCTTCAGCAGAACATCAGCACCTTCAGGAACCGTAAGATTCTGTTTTTCACCTTTCTGCTGCGGCAAATCGTAGGTCATCGTGAAACGGTAGAAAGCCTGCATGGCCGGGTCACGATAGGGATCGTCTTTTCCATTTGTCTTCGCGCAATCAGCAAGGGACATGCCGCACTCTTTTTCCAGCGCAGTACGTAACTGATCGCGGGCCTCATTAAACAGCGTGCGGTATTTCGCGTCGTTCAGGTAGTGGGCAACATTGCGTTGTGCCACCATCCGCGAGCCCATGACATCCAGCGGATAATGCACGCCGAGCACAATCCGTGAATAACCATAGCGTGCGCCTCGCGTCACCAGCGCATCAAACCGCTCCGGGATCATCTCGGCCATCAGCAGTGCATCGGTATAGCCGGTATTGGTATGTCCGCTCGGGAATGAACCACCGTCAGCGGTGTACGGATGATTATCTTTCACCACCACATCATCCGGCACAAGGTGGATCGTGTTGCCCTGAATCAGGAATGGGCGAGGATTATTGAAATGTTTCTTCGCCTCGCTGGTACTCACTTCCGAGGCTTTAATCAGTGCAGCCGCTTTCCCCAGTTCACCTTTATCGTAAGCCGTCAGGAAGGCTTTACCCAAACGTGGCCCCAACGCATCACTGAGGAAATAGAGATAGTTAATCCCTTCCGCATCTGCCAGGGCCTGATGACGGCTTGTCTGAACAGCGTCACGGTTAATCACCGTTACCGTTTCCAGATTGTCCTGAATCACCGTTTTGGGTAGCGAACTAAAGGCTGAAAGTAGCGCGATGCCAGCCTGCTGGTTCTCTTTCGTCTGGAAATCATAGCCACTGGCCTTCAGCCAGGCTTTATCGGCCTGCGTTTTGGTCTGTTTAGCATGTTCAAGCGCCTCACGCGTCAGCGTTGACGCGTTGCCCTTCAGTGCGTCACGAAGTTGCGCCAGCGCCTGGCTCTCTAGCGTATCAAACGCCATGCTTTCCGCCGCTGGCGTTACGCTGTTAGCGATCGCCGCCGCCTGATTAACCGGAACCTCTTTCGCCAGAACCGGCAACGCCAGCATCAGTGCAGATGTCAGGAGTGTTATTTTCAGCTTCATTATTTTTCCTTTTATTCAAACAATTACCTTGCCTGACTGCGACGCTAGCCCCGCTGGTTGACACTTTTATGACACGGTTATGTTTTGCAACGCTTTTGCGGCAATTGAAACAGCACGGCGCTTTAGCGGTAATCTGGGCGGATCTACGGTAAACTACCGCTTAACTTGTTTACTTCCCGGAATCTCTGCATCCATGCTCAGTTATCGCCACAGCTTTCACGCAGGCAACCACGCCGACGTCCTCAAACACACCGTTCAGAGCCTGATTATTGAAGCGCTCAAAGAGAAAGATAAACCGTTTCTCTACCTGGACACGCACGCCGGCGCGGGCCGTTATCAACTGAGCGGCGAGCACGCTGAACGCACGGGAGAGTACCTCGAAGGCATCGCACGTATCTGGCAGCAGGATGACTTACCTGCCGAGCTGGAGCCGTACATCAATGTGGTCAATCACTTCAACCGCAGCGGTCAGCTACGCTACTACCCAGGTTCTCCACTGATTGCGCGCCAGCTTTTGCGCGAGCAGGACAGCCTTCAGCTCACCGAGCTGCACCCGAGCGATTTCCCGCTGCTGCGTTCTGAATTCCAGAAAGATAGCCGCGCCCGAGTGGAAAAAGCAGACGGCTATCAGCAGCTGAAATCCAAACTGCCACCGGTTTCCCGCCGTGGTTTGGTTTTGATCGACCCGCCATACGAAATCAAAACCGACTACCAGGCGGTAGTGACCGGCATCCATGAAGGCTACAAACGCTTTGCTACGGGGACATATGCTTTGTGGTATCCGGTGGTCCTGCGTGCGCAAATCAAACGCATGATCAAAGACCTGGAAGCCACTGGCATTCGTAAGATCCTGCAAATTGAACTGGCCGTGCGCCCGGACAGCGACCAGCGTGGCATGACCGCCTCCGGTATGATTGTGATCAACCCACCGTGGAAGCTCGAAGCGCAAATGAACAACGTGCTGCCATGGCTGCACAAAACGCTGGTTCCGAACGGAATTGGCCATGCGACAGTAAGCTGGATCGTGCCAGAGTAATCACAGTCATCGGTGGAACCTATTGATTTCAGGTATACAATCGCGGCAATTAACGATTAAGGATAAAGGCTATGACTAAGCATTATGACTACATCGCTATCGGTGGCGGCAGCGGCGGTATCGCCTCGATCAACCGTGCAGCCATGTACGGCCAGAAATGTGCACTGATTGAAGCCAAAGAACTTGGTGGCACATGTGTGAACGTGGGCTGTGTGCCGAAAAAAGTGATGTGGCATGCCGCGCAAATCCGTGAGGCTATCCATCTGTATGGCCCGGACTACGGCTTTGACACCACGATCAATCATTTCGACTGGGACAAGTTGATCGCCAGCCGTACCGCCTACATCGACCGCATTCATACCTCGTACGACAACGTGCTGGGTAAAAATAATGTGGATGTGATCCGTGGCTTTGCCCGCTTTGTCGATGCCAGAACGATCGAAGTTAATGGTGAGACGATCACCGCCGATCATATCCTGATCGCGACCGGTGGCCGTCCAGTCCACCCGGCCATTCCAGGCGCAGAATACGGTATCGACTCGGACGGTTTCTTCGAACTGCCCGCATTGCCAAAACGTGTTGCGATTGTTGGCGCAGGCTACATCGCCGTTGAGCTGGCTGGCGTGATTAATGGCCTGGGCGCTGAAGCGCATCTGTTTGTCCGCAAACATGCCCCGCTGCGCAGCTTTGACCCGCTGATTGTCGATACGCTGGTTGAGGTGATGAACGCTGAAGGCCCAACCCTGCATACCCACGCCGTACCAAAAGCCATTGTGAAAAATGCCGATGACAGCCTGACGCTTGAGCAGGAAGATGGCCGTAGCCAGACCGTAGATTGCCTGATCTGGGCGATTGGTCGTGAACCGGCAAATGATAACTTCAACCTGGCCGTGACAGGCGTGAAGACCAATGACAAAGGCTATATCGTTGTCGATAAATTCCAGAACACCAGCGTGCCAGGTATTTATGCGGTTGGCGATAACACCGGAGCCGTTGAACTGACACCCGTAGCGGTTGCTGCGGGCCGTCGCCTGTCAGAACGTCTGTTCAACAATAAGCCGGATGAGCATCTGGATTACAGCAACATCCCGACCGTCGTGTTCAGCCATCCACCGATTGGCACTGTGGGTTTAACCGAGCCTCAGGCACGCGAACAGTATGGCGACGACCAGGTCAAAGTGTACAAATCGGCCTTTACCGCAATGTACACCGCGGTCACTTCTCATCGTCAGCCGTGCCGTATGAAGCTGGTTTGCGTTGGCCCGGATGAGAAGATTGTCGGTATTCACGGTATTGGTTTTGGTATGGATGAGATCCTGCAAGGCTTTGCTGTGGCACTGAAGATGGGCGCAACCAAGAAAGACTTTGATAATACCGTGGCGATCCACCCAACTGCGGCAGAAGAGTTTGTGACCATGCGTTAATTACGCATGAGAACTGGCGTCAGGCAATCAGCATTTGCCCGACGCCAGTACACTCTTCAAAAACAAACATCCTCCTGTGCATACTCATCAAACGCATTCCTGCCACCTGGCAACGCCGTAAAATAATCGGTTTTGTAATCACTGAATGTGAGAAACACACATTACGCATATCACAATTCTCGAAAACGATATTCTCAAGGTAACAGCGATTGAGCGTGAAGTTTGAAAATTGAATATGACGAAACAGGCTTTCGCGGATATTACTGCGAAAAATAATGGCTTTTATCTCTTTATCCTGAACGGTAAGTCCGGCTAATTGCCGATATTCTATTAATCCATTGAAGTCTGATATAGTATTTTTCTGTTCAGGCACAGGGTGTAAAGACAAAGGCATAGCGCCCTGACGCGTCGCGTTAAGGTTCATAAGGGTTTCCAGAGTTGTGTTGTCATCAGAGCAGATGACCTGAGTGAGCCCCTTTAATGCCTCAAAGCATAACGCCAAAACAACCGAGATTTTGTCCATTTATTTGCAGAGTTGTGCTGCAAAATAAAAGCGCAAAGAGACAAAATACTTAAATAGAAAATAAAATAATTTTACTTAGGTTGATATTCCATGCCAAAAAGCAAAAGTAAAAACTGTGTTCTGGTTATCGAATCACCGTGGGGACTGGATGATTACGATGCCAACCGTTCATCCGTTGTACCGTTTATTCAGGGGATCGCAAAAATGCAGGGCGATACCGAAGTCTATTTCCTGAATTTCTACAATAAAAAGAGTTTTGACATTGCCCTTGAGTGTCTGTGCCGCCAGAGATTTGAAAACACCATCGTTTATGTCGCAGCACATGGCAGCGAAACACATATCGGCGATGTCTCCCTTATCGATATTCTGTTCGCCGTTAATCAGAAATCCCGCGAGTTCAATATCAAAGGTCTGATGCTGGGGTCGTGTTTTGCAGGCACCAAAACACATCTGATGCAGGGATTTACTCAGGACAGTAATCTGTGCTGGTGCGCGGGCTATTCCTCCTCATGCGAGTGGCTGACAGGCACGATGATCGATTGTGCAATCATCCACAAAGCACTCAATATCAAGAAAGCTCACTATAAAAACCGCGAGAAGATGCAGCTCGCCTTTGCATCGGCCATATCGCCTTTCGCCGCGAATGCTGTGATTGGTCAAAATACGGATGATGAAAACGTACCGCTGCACGAATCGTTGCAATTTGTCATTCAACCGGAAGGTAAAGGTTTTCACGCGCTGCCCTCATCCGAAGCAATTTTCAGACGCGCACTGGACTGGCATATCGAAGAAGAGGACGCTGAAGCCTGATTTTCAGACTCCAATTCACACTCTGTTGCAAAGCGAATGATCCGAATTTGACCACGCCAGATCGCTGCTGAAAATGATGTTTATCGCAGTAAAAACAGAAACCTGTATTCAGCAGCGACGATGACGCCTCATCCGTAAATGTGATCAGGCGCACATTTCCATCCCCACACACCGAAGCGAATGACTACGCTTAACAGACACCCGGAAAAACCTGTCTTTGTGAACATACAACCGGAGGTCTTTATCGCCATGTTCAGCCAGAAACTACACGCTGCAGACACCGTCGAATTCGAGATCGCGGAAGAGCTTCGCTACGAGACCGATCCCTGCGAGTTGAAACTGGATGAAATGATCGAGGCGGAGCCGGAGCCCGAAATGATTGAGGGACTACCTGCTTCTGACGCGCTCACACCTGCCGATCGCTATCTTGAACTGTTTGAACATGTTCAGTCATCTCGATTGTTCGCCGATAGCAAAACCTTCCCCGACTGTGCGCCCAAAATGGACCCGCTGGATATTCTGATCCGCTACCGTAAAGTTAAACGCCATCCGGATTTTAACCTGCGACAATTCGTGGAGAACCATTTCTGGTTGCCGGAAACTTACAGTACAGAGTATGTCTCCGACCCTGGTCTGTCGCTCAAAGAGCACATTGACAGCCTGTGGCCCGTGTTGACGCGCGAACCGCAGGATCATATTCCCTGGTCGTCACTGCTGGCGCTGCCGCAGGCCTACATTGTGCCCGGCGGGCGTTTCAGTGAAACCTACTACTGGGATTCTTACTTCACTATGCTGGGGCTGGCAGAGAGTGGCCGTAACGACCTGCTGAAATGCATGGCGGACAACTTCGCCTGGATGATCGAACGGTATGGGCACATCCCTAACGGGAATCGCACCTACTATCTGAGCCGCTCCCAGCCGCCCGTTTTCGCGCTGATGGTTGAACTGTTTGAAGAGGACGGTGTGCGCGGTGCTCGGCGTTATCTTGATCATCTACTGATGGAATATGCCTTCTGGATGGATGGCGCAGAATCACTGGTGCTAAATCAGGCCTACCGCCATGTCGTGCGACTGCCTGATGGGTCACTCCTTAACCGCTACTGGGACGACCGCGATACTCCGCGCGACGAGTCGTGGATTGAAGATGTTGAAACCGCTAAACACTCCGGGCGTCCGGCAAATGAGGTATACCGTGATCTCCGCGCCGGTGCGGCATCAGGCTGGGACTACTCTTCCCGCTGGCTGCGCGATGCCGGACGTCTTGCCAGTATTCGTACCACGCAGTTTATCCCGATCGATTTGAATGCGTTCCTGTATAAGCTCGAAAGCACCATCGCCAATCTCTCCGGCCTGAAAGGGGATAAAGAGGCAGAAGCCCGTTTCCGGCAAAAAGCGCACGACCGCCGTGCAGCAGTGAACCGATATCTGTGGGATGACGAGAGCGGCTGCTATCGCGATTACGACTGGCGACGCGAAGAGATGGGGTTGTTCTCAGCGGCCAGCATTGTGCCCCTGTACGTCGATATGGCAACCCATGAACAAACAGACAGACTGGCTGACACCGTAAAAGCACGCCTGCTGACGCCGGGCGGCATCTTAGCAACCGAACATGAAACCGGAGAACAGTGGGATAAACCTAACGGCTGGGCCCCATTGCAATGGATGGCGGTTCAGGGATTCAAGCGCTATGGCAATGATTCGCTGGGTGACGAAATAGCCCATAGCTGGCTGCAAACCGTCAACCATTTCTATAAGAAGCACCACAAGTTAATCGAAAAGTACCATATTGCCAGCAGCACACCGCGCGAAGGCGGCGGCGGTGAGTATCCACTGCAGGATGGTTTCGGCTGGACGAACGGCGTGGTGAGGCGGTTGATTGGATTGTATGGGGAACCTTAAAGTGCGTCCCTCTCCCGTATCAGAAGAGAGGGAGCGCTTAGCGAATCACATCATAAATAGCGGTCTGGATAGACTGCCACTTTTTCGTGTTTTCATCTGGCTGCGATTGCGCGCGGCGTTTCGCCATGTCCGCGTCATGCTGCTGTCGTTTGACCACCGCAGGTACAGTACAAAAAGCCTGTAAATACTGCTTACGCATTGACGTTAATGATTCGCCATTGGACATCGCGTGACTAAGGGTGTTGATAAAACGGCGGCACGGCTTCTCTTCCACCATCTGAAGCCGATAACGCAACAGAATTTCCAGCACGTCATCATCGCCTGCCGACATCGCCTCTTCGGTCCATGACATCTTCCAGTCCATACCACCTTGCAAAAACAGCAGGGCTACGCGGGTATCGTTACGGTTGATAGCCGAGCGAAAATTATTCTCATCCCAGGTGACGCCCATGCGCGTGAGAGTTTCGCGTGAAGACGGTGCTTCTCGCATTTCCTTAGGCTCCGGCCTGACCTCTACGGTGGCATTCACTTGCGCAGGTTTGCTGCTGGTTACCAGCCAGAATCCTCCGACCACAATAGCAATAACCATCAGGCCAACCGCGCCCCAGAGCGCACCTGAGATGAGCTGTTCGCGCTGTTCAGGCGTTCGAGGCGCACGCTGGGTCGGCTTTTCAATCGTGTCACGAACTTCAAAGAGATCGCCACCGGTTATGCGATCCATTTTCTGCGCGTTTTCCCAAAAGGCATGCAGTTCACTCGCATCGACGGCCATTAATCCTGCCGGATTGATACGCGTCCGCCCTTCTTCAAACGCACGCTGAACAGGCTGGGTAATTTGCGCATAGTAATTATCCAGTAGCAGTATCTGCGCTGAACTTAGGGGCTGTTGCACGGTAATACAGTTGCGGATTTGCCGGATGTCATCCAGGAAGGTTTGTAACGTTTTTCGCGGTTCAACCAGCAGCGTCAGCATCATCGGGTCGCTAAACAATGACGAGTAATACCGACTGAACTCTTTTTTATCCACCACCATCAGTGCCAGCTCGCTAAACAACATTCCGCTGAGCACATCGTTGATTTCACCCAGTTTCAACCAGCGGCGCACGCGGTCTGCATTGAACAACGTTTTCAGATGGTTATTCAGCCGTACCGGGTCGGGCCATGCCTGCAAAACCAGTCCTTTAATCATCAGTTCAATTGCGCGAACCTGCTTATGGGCCTGCTGCTGCTGAATATCGTTACCCGGTGCAACTTCGGTGCTGTACATTAAAAGCGGCTGTCGCAGACGCAGGTGTTCGAGTGATGTCACGAAACGCATGGCAGCAATAAGCTGGTTTTCACTCACATCCTGACCGCTTTCGTACTGCGGTACACGCTGCTGCAACAAACGCAGTTGCAAAGTGAAATCGGACATTTCAGCGTCATTCAGGTTGAGCTGCTTCGCCACAGCGGCCCATCCGCCCAAACCTAAGCGAGCATTATCCAGTTGCTCCAGAAACCAGCGAGGATCTTTTCCTTCAGAAACATGCACATTGAGGAGAAGCAAAATCTCCACAGACGCCTGACGAATAACCGCCAGGCAGTGTTCAAACTGAGCGCGGATGTGGTGTGATGTGCTGAGAGCCATTGTTTTCCTTCAAAGCCAGCGAAGACATCGGTATTGGCCACATATGGACCGTTTTTCTTTTTATTTATACGAAGTTAAACCATAACCGAGTTTCTGTTCAAATACAGTGACAGCCCTACAATCATTTGCAAATGTCATGGAGAATCCGTATGCCTACCCTCACGACCTCGCGCCTGACGTGCACACTGTTGCGAGAGGAAGACTGGCCCTTTTTTTTGTCTTTGCAGCAACATCCTGAAGTGATGCGTTATGTTGCTGATACCCGCAACATCAGTGATATCCGTGAGACTTTCGATTCTCGTCTGCCCCTCTGGACACCGGGAAGTTCGCAC
The DNA here is from genome assembly GCF_013782625.1 of Enterobacter sp. RHBSTW-00994. Lineage (NCBI taxonomy): Bacteria > Pseudomonadati > Pseudomonadota > Gammaproteobacteria > Enterobacterales > Enterobacteriaceae > Enterobacter > Enterobacter sp. RHBSTW-00994. The sequence continues at coordinate 4,568,377 of NZ_CP056199.1, forward strand.
TGGCTCTGTCTCGTCGTGCGTGATACGGCCAGCCAGACACCACTGGGTGTCACCGGCTATATTCACCGGGAAAAGGATTGCGCCGAGGTGGGATTCCTTTTTGCACCGCACGCACAAGGCAAAGGCTATGGTTTCGAATCGCTACAGGCATTGTGTGATTTCGCGTTTAACCAGGGCGGTATTCGTCGACTGACCGCAACCGTCACTGCGGGTAATCTCGCATCAAGATACCTGCTGGAAAAAACAGGGTTCCGCCAGGAAGGCGAACTGCGGGAAAGCTATTTCCTTGCAGGGCAATGGCAAAATGACTGGATCTTCGGTTTGCTGAAACATGAGTATCTTATCGATAACCCGTAAACAATAGCCATTTGGCTGATATGGCATACGCTTCGTTTCCTCTACAGTCATGTCCGAGAGAGGAAACGCCTATGACATGCCATTCGCTAAAAATATCTTCTACCGGAATTGAGTTAATTAAAAAAACACAGGGGCTTTCTCTGGAGAAATATCGCGATGAAAACGGGATATGGGTCATTGGATATGGCCACGTCATCAGCCAGGGTGATTCGTTTAACAAACTTATCACCCCTGCTGAAGCCGCATATTTACTGCAAAAAGATCTCCAGAAATGCGAGGATTTACTGCGGAAAAATATCACCCAACCCTTAACACAGGATCAGCATGATGCGCTGGTGTCGTTGATATTTAGCTTAAGTGATACATCAGGCCTGCAAATGAATATTCTTCAGACGGTCTGCCGGGTATAGAGCATGGCCGCCTGAGTTCTGTTTTTGACATCAAGGCGGCGAAAGAGCGTTTCCAGGTGCGCTTTTACCGTTCCCACACTGATGTTGAGCAAACGGCCAATCTCTTTGTTTGATTCGCCGGCGGCCAACAACATCAACACTTCATGCTGGCGCTCACTCAGGGATGACAACTCCTGTTTCGGTGGCGACGCTGCTTTTAGCCAATCGCCCGGAAGGCAAACCATTCCCTTTGATACAGACTCCAGAACAGCAGAAAACATTGCAGGCGAGGCGCGACGAGGAATAATGGCGACCACGTTGCACTGCATGAGTTGCTCAACCCACCTTGCCTCTTTCTTCGCCAGAACCATGACAATACGCAGGGCCGGAAAACGAAATGCCACCTCTGCCAGAAAGGCCATACCATCATCCTGAATGAAATGCCCGTCAATCAGGGCAATACAGGAAGGAGATGCAGAAAGAAGCGCCCACAACTCATCCGTCTGACTTGTGCCCGTCATACTTATTTCCGGAATTAATTTCTGCAAACTGTTCATTGCTCCATGAATAAATATTGACTGCCTGTCAAACATGATCACTCGCATTCTTTTTCTCCCTCTGACGAAAATGGCTGTCGTCATGGATGATTGTTAAACGTAATAAATAGCGAGGAGGATTCTAGCGAAGTGTTTTTTGAGAAAAAACTCAATGAGGGTAAAGGTTACATATTGCCTGGCATCGTTAAATTTCCCGTGTTTTTGACACATTTATTTTGAGGAATTCCTCAAAATATAGCCGTGATGGGGTTCCCTCCCCTCCGGCATCAAATCAGAGGAACATACCGCCTGATACTTCAATACGTTGTGCATTCATCCAGCCGAGATTATCGCTGAGTAGCGCGGCAATCGCGTCCCCAATATCGTCAGGTAATCCCACCCGTCCCAGCGCAGTCTGAGAAGCCAGAAGCTGGTTGAGCTGTGCATTATCACGTACCCGGCCGCCACCAAAGTCCGTTTCGATCGCCCCAGGCGCAATGATATTGACGGAGATCCCACGCGCACCCAGTTCTTTCGCCTGATAACGCGTCAGTACTTCCATCGCCCCTTTCATCGCCGCGTAGGCACTGGAGCCAGGTTGTGTGAAACGCGCCAGACCACTGGAGACGTTCAGGATGCGGCCACCGTCGTTCATCACTGGTAGCAGAGATTGCGTCAGGAAAAATGGTCCTTTGAAATGGATGTTCATCGCCTCATCAAACTGGGCTACCGTTGTCTCAGCGTAAGGTGCGTACAAACCCGTACCGGCATTGTTCAATAAATAATCGAAGGCATCGCGTTGCCAGACCGTCCTGAGCGTTTTTTGCACATCGCGGGTAAAGTTGTCAAAACTCGTGATGTCACCAACATTCAACTGCAACGCTGCTCCTTTAACACCTTTCGCCTCTATTTCACGTACCACGTCCTGAGCTTCTTGCTCGCTGCTGTTATAGGTCAGGATGATTCCCGTACCCGCCGCTGCCAGCTTTAATACCGCATTTTTACCCAGCCCTCGGCTTCCGCCAGTCACTAATGCAATACGTTCAGTCATAAGAAACCTCATTTCTACTGTTATGGAGATTGAGATAGAGCTTATTAGGTGATAGAAAATCAATAAAGATGGAAATAAACGCTTCACTGTTCCAATAAAAACAACAATGAGTCTTTGCTATGGATAAAATTCACGCAATGCAACTCTTCATCCGCGTCGCGGAACTGGAGAGTTTTTCCCGTGCAGCAGAAACGTTAGGCCTGCCAAAAGGCAGCGTATCACGTCAGATCCAGTCTCTGGAAAACCTGCTGGGAACGCAGCTTCTGCACCGAACCACGCGCCGCGTCAGCCTGACGCAGGACGGTATGGTTTATTATGAACGTGCAAAAGATCTCCTGGCGAATCTCGATGAACTGGATGGATTATTTCAGCATGACCCTTCCAGCATCAGCGGACGATTGCGCGTCGATATGCCTGTTGGCATTGCACGAAATTTAGTCATCCCAAAACTGCCTGCCTTTTTGCAGCAGTACCCCGGCATTGAACTGGAGCTGAGCAGCAGCGACCGTCTGGTGGATGTCATACGCGAAGGGTTTGATTGTGTGGTGCGCGTCGGCACACTAAAGGACTCAGGATTGATTGCTCGCCCACTTGGCAAGCTGTCGGTGATCAATTGTGCAAGCCCTGATTATCTGGACCGTTTTGGCTACCCGGATAGCCTGGACGATCTGGGCTCTCACGCCGTTATCCACTATTCCGCCAATCTGGCAACGCGTCCTCATGGCTTTGAGTTTTACAACGGCAGTACCACTCAATGGATTAAAACGGGCGGTATTTTGACGGTGAACAGCACCGAAACCTACCACGCTGCCTGTATCGCCGGGTTAGGCATCATCCAGGTTCCCCGCGTCGGTGTGCGTGAGTCTCTGCGCGCGAAAAAACTTCTGGAGATCTTGCCGCAATACCGTGCAGAACCCATGCCGGTATCCCTCATTTATCCCCACCGGCGTAACCTCTCCCGCCGGGTACATCTCTTCATGGAGTGGCTCACAGTGTTAATGAAGGGTTATGTTGATTAGAGACAGGCTATAATTTCAGTGACATCCCGTCAGACGAATAAGGAAAACGCGCGTGACGCAGGAAAACAACCCGCAACCTTCACCCCAGGAAACCTCCCCCGGAAAAGCCAGGCAGGCGCTACAAACAGTAACCGGCACAGCGCAAAAAATTCAGCGTTGTCCCGTCATTGCGCACCTGTTACGTGCCACTGAACGCTTCAATGATCGTATGGGGAATCAGTTTGGTGCAGCCATCACCTATTTTTCATTTTTATCGATGATCCCCATCCTGATGGTGTCATTTGCTGCCGCCGGTTTTATTCTTGCCTCCCATCCGACGTTGCTGGAGGATATTTTCGAGAAAATCCTGTTGAATGTCAGCGATCCCACTCTTGCGAGCACGCTCAAAAGCACCATTAACACCGCCGTACAGCAACGTACCACGGTGGGTATCGTCGGATTGCTGATTGCACTTTATTCCGGGATTAACTGGATGGGAAACCTGCGTGAAGCCATTCGCGCCCAGTCGCGCGATGTCTGGGAGCGCACACCGCAGGATCAGGAGAAGATATGGGTGAAATATTTCCGCGACTTCGTGTCGCTGATCGGGCTGCTGATTGCGCTAATTGTGACGCTTTCTATCACTTCTGTAGCCGGTTCGGCACAGCAGTTGATCATCTCGGCACTCTATCTCGACAGCATTGAGTGGCTTAAACCGGCATGGCGCGTTATCGGTCTGGCAATATCCATTTTCGCGAACTACCTGTTGTTCTTCTGGATCTTCTGGCGTTTGCCACGCCACCGACCACGTAAAAAGGCACTGATTCGCGGCACGCTGATCGCAGCCATAGGCTTTGAAGTGATCAAAATCGTGATGACCTATACCCTGCCAACACTGGTGAAATCTCCGTCTGGAGCAGCTTTCGGCTCAGTACTTGGGCTAATGGCCTTTTTCTACTTCTTTGCGCGGCTGACATTGTTCTGCGCAGCGTGGATCGCCACCGCGCAATACAAAGACGACCCGAGAATGCCGGGTAAAACGCACAGTTAACAGGCCCATCGGACTGATATAAGCATGTAATACTTCAGTTCGACTCATCATTTCAGCATATAAATCCAGTACGTAACTTTTATTTAACCAAAAACTAGTTTTATCATCTAATATTTAAATTCTGTGAAGCATTTCATAGAAGGTATTTTGCTGGCTTGAATATTATCCGCTTTTTGCTGATTTTATCACCAGCTCGCAACTTTGTTACAGATTGAAATGTCGCTTTTGCTATGCGTAATATGGCCGTTCGTTCGTCAAAAAATAAGAAAATATTATGCAAGCCACAGCCACAACACTCGATACCGAACCAGAAAACGTTCCGGTCAATTCACGCAACAAAGTTGTCGTCGCATCGCTGATTGGCACTGCCATTGAGTTCTTCGACTTTTATATTTATGCCACTGCCGCGGTCATTGTCTTTCCGCACATTTTCTTCCCGCAGGGCGACCCTACGGCTGCCACGCTACAGTCTCTGGCAACCTTTGCGATCGCGTTTATCGCACGCCCTATCGGCTCTGCCGTATTTGGGCACTTTGGCGATCGCGTGGGCCGTAAAGTCACTCTGGTCGCATCGCTGCTGACAATGGGGATCTCCACTGTCGCAATCGGCCTGTTACCGACCTACGACACCATCGGTATTTTGGCCCCTGTTCTGCTGGCACTGGCGCGCTTTGGTCAGGGTCTCGGCTTGGGGGGGGAATGGGGCGGCGCGGCGCTGCTGGCAACCGAGAATGCGCCGCCGCGCAAGCGTGCACTGTATGGCTCATTCCCGCAACTGGGCGCGCCGATCGGCTTCTTCTTCGCGAACGGCACTTTCCTGTTGCTCTCCTGGCTGCTGACTGATGAGCAGTTTATGAACTGGGGTTGGCGTATACCGTTTATCTTCTCTGCTGTGCTGGTTCTGATTGGCCTGTACGTGCGTGTTTCCCTGCATGAAACACCGGTATTCGCCAAAGTTGCGGCGGCGAAAAAGCAGGTAAAAGTGCCGCTGGGCACACTGCTGACCAAACACGTTCGCGTAACGGTTTTGGGCACATTCATCATGCTGGCAACCTATACGCTGTTTTATATCATGACCGTGTACTCGATGACGTTCAGCACTGCGGCTGCGCCCGTCGGTCTGGGGCTGCCACGTAACGAAGTGCTGTGGATGTTAATGATGGCGGTGGTCGGTTTTGGTGTGATGGTTCCGATTGCAGGTCTGCTGGCAGATAAATTTGGTCGTCGTGCAAGCATGATTGTGATCACCTCCCTGATTATCCTCTTCGCTTTGTTCGTCTTCCCACCGCTGTTGGGTTCAGGTAGCCCTGCGCTGGTCATGGCCTACCTGTTAATTGGTCTGAGCCTGATGGGGCTGACATTTGGCCCAATGGGCGCACTGCTGCCGGAGTTGTTCCCGACTGAAGTGCGCTACACCGGGGCATCTTTCTCTTATAACGTGTCCTCAATTCTGGGCGCATCCGTCGCACCGTATATCGCCACCTGGCTTCAGGCAAACTACGGTCTGTTCTATGTGGGTGTGTATCTGGCAGCGATGGCAGCGCTGACGCTAATTGCGTTGTTGCTGACACACGAGACGCGTCACCAGTCATTATAAAAGCGAAACGGCAACCATAAGGTTAATGCCGATCAGTTAAGGATCGATTGACCGATCCGGTGGCTGGTGTAAAAAGGGTTCCATGTTCATGATGGAGCCCTTTTTAAATGGAACTTTATCAGGCACCTGGCATTATCAACGCCACCACTCCAGAGCGTGCCCGTAGTCTCGCCGACCTCATTCCCCCGGCGCTTATTCAGCAGGCACTCACGCTGACCGATACCGTCACTTTGCGTAAACGCAAACTCCCTCTCGGGTCGATGATTTGGCTTGTCGTAGGGATGTCCATTTTCTGCGACCGTCCAATGACAGAAATCGTAAATCTGATGGATATCACTGACCGTACTGGCCCCCCCTTTTACCGCCCGGAGTGCTGTCATTCAGCGCCGTAAAACACAGGGGGAGAACGCTGTGCGGGAGCTTTTTGATATCGCCCGGCAAACAGGCAGTGCATCCACAATGGCACGGACTGAACCTCTTTGCTGTCGATGGCGTGGTCTGGCGTACCGCAGATACACCGGAAAACAGAGCCGCCTTCAGTAAACACACCAGTCAGTATGGCGAAGGGGGTTATCCTCAGGTACGTATGGTTTGTCTGATGGAGCTGAGCAGCCATCTGATCACAGCCAGTGCTTTCGACAGTGAAAATATCAGCGAAATGAGGCTGGCTGAGCAACTGACAGAGAAAGCGCCGGATAACAGTATTACCCTGTTCGATAAGGGATTTTACCCGATGGGCCTGCTCCATCACTGGCAGACATTAGGAGAAAACCGGCACTGGTTGTTGCCGTTGAAAAAGAATACACAGTATCGGGTGGTTCGCCGTCTGGGCCGGGGAGATGAACTGGTGTGCCTGAAAACCAGCCCGCGAGCCCGGAAGCACTGGCCAGGGGTCCCGGAAGAAATAGTGGGAAGACTGCTGACCCGCAGGGTGGACGGAAAAGAGAGGCAGGTGCTGACATCACTGACAGACCCGAATCGTTATCCAGGCAATGACATCAGTGAGTTATATCGCCACCGCCGGGAAACAGAGCTGGGTTACCGGGAAGCCAGGCAGAGTATGCTGGACAGTCGATGGACGTTACGCAGTCGCCTGCCGGAACTGGTGAGGCAGGCGCTGTGGGGGGGTCTGCTGGCGTATAAGCTGGTGCGATATCAGATGGTGCAGATGGTGTTCCATCTGAAGGGAGATGATTTGCCTAACCAGCTTAGCTTCAGTGGAGCGATAAGCGAAATAATCCGGCTACTGATAACCCTGCCGTGGGCCTCACCGGGAAAAATGCCGGGCGAAATGAGAACGCTGTATGAACAAGCGAAATGGCTGATATTACCGGAGAGAAGGGAGCGAAGTTACCCGCGGGAACTCAGGGTAAAGACCAGAAAATATCCGGATAAAAAGGTTGCTGGTCACCTTAAGTGACCAGCATTAACCATAAGGTTGCCGTTTTTTATGCACCAGTCCTCTTCCTGTCACAAAGGCCTTCAGGCTGAACAATCACTTTTTCATCTGCGCCAGTATGTTCCGACACTGATTTGCCTCTCCTTCTGACGGAGAGATCAGCGCCAGCAGCGCTGCAGCTGGTGTCACCAGCGTAGCCAGTGCCGCAGCGACTGCACCACGGGCAATCAATGGCCCGGCTTTCACCCCCGCCTGCGGGTTTTTGAATGTACCTCGCACATACAACGGCGAACGCAGGGTAATGATGCGGATCCCTTTGCTTTCAGGGTCGATAGTCAAATCGAGCTGTTCAGACGCCATGCTGGCCGTCCCGGTGACGTTTATCACTGCATTCTCCGTATCAAAGGCGAAAAGCTGGGGACGCGCCACACCGTTGACCAGATCCACGTTCGCAGCCGCGCAATTCACTTTCACTTCGTCATCGCCAAAAATTTGTCCGACCACGAAATTACCCACGTTCAGCCCCAGGATCTCCATCAGGTTACGGCTCACCAGTCCATCGTTCATCAGCAGTTTGAGGTTACCGTTACTGCTCCCCAACAGAGCGGCGACAGAATTCCCGGTTCCGCGGAAGTCAGCATCACCGTTCATTTCGCCGAGCGTTTTTTGCATCAGTTCAACGTCAGGCATCAGCTCTTTTAGCTTGAGACGCCGCGCCTGTACATCGGCCCGTCCTTGCATCGGCTTTTTATCGCCTTCAAGGTGAATATTCGACGAAATCATTCCACCCGCGAGGCCAAATTTCAGCGGTTGCAGGCGCAGGTCAGCATTTTTGAGGATCAGATGAGTGGAGAGATCGCTAATGGGTAGCGTACTGCCATGCTCAATTTTACGCCCTTTAAAGCGGACATCGGCATCCATCACATTCCATTTATCGGTTTCAAAGCGATCATATGGCAATACTTTACCTGCTGGCTGAAGATCCTTTTTCACCTCTTTGGACCTGGTTCCTTTCCCCGAATCCACGCCAATCAGTGGCCCAAGATCGGCCAAACGCAGCTGACGGGACTCCACATCACCTTCCAGTTTTGGCCGAGGTTTTCCCGTGGTGTAGGTCAGCGAACCGTGAATATCGCTGTCACCGATGTGGCCGTTGAAATCACGGTAATCGAATACTGACGCCTGTTGATGACCTATTTTGGCCACCAGATGACCATCCGTTTCGAATGGCGGCGTATCAGGCAACAATACGCCTGTCAGGTCGTAAAGCGCACCCAGTGAATCACCAGAGAACCTCAGCCGCAGATCCACGCCCCCCATGTTCATTGGATCATTTATTGTTCCGACAAATGCCACGCGAGTGTTCCCGGAACGGAAATCAGCCTGTACCGGGAAAGGCGTACCGTCGCCGCGTAATGCCAACATACCACCTATTTTCCCTGTGCCACTCAGCGGTTGCCCGTTGTAGCGGCCCTTTGCCGTCAGACCGAAGATGTAATCACCTGTCTTGCGGGACGCCTCTTTGCTTTGGCTACCTGTGACTTCATTAAACGGTAGCGGTTTCCCAAGCGGATCAACCAGGATCTCCACATTGGCCTTACTCACTGCGTCATCAATCGCGATCCGCCCACGATCAAACAGGATGTTATCCAGACGAAATGACCATGCCGAAGGCACTGCATCGGGCTTGCTGCCATCATTGTTGGCGAGATTAAACGTCCAGTTATTATTTTTTTCTGACAGGCGAATCAAGCGTGCATCGGGTTTTTCGAGCTTGATCCAGGGCAGATAAACCGTTTTATTCAGGAGTGCGAGCGGCGCAAGCGTGGCCTCAACGCGCGGGAGATGAACCATTGTGACATCGGGGATATCAGGTGGGTTGCCAAGAATAATGTCATCAGCATGAACGTGCGGCCAGGGAACCCAGCTTCGCCAGCCCGTCTCTTCTTGCTGCCGTTCCCACACAATGCCCAGATCGCCACGAATGGCAAAAGGCCGGTTCAGCTCGGTTGAGACTTTCTGGTTGATGGTCGGTTTAAGGCGATTCCAGTCAAACGTGGCAATAATGATGATTGCCACCACAATCAACAACAAGAAGATCCCAAGTCCCCAGGTGACAATCCTGGCTGTTTTCGTCATCTTTTCCCCCTTACCTGATGGCCTTACCTTTCATGAATATAGCTCATGGCTCAGATAAGCGGGGGCCGCTGTGTCCGGTAATAGTGCGTATTCTCCACGCACTATTATGGGAAACAGCAGGGGTTATAAAGTGATAATAACGTTATCGAGCGTGTCCATCGGAACCGGACGCGAGAGGAAATAGCCCTGAGCTGCAGCCGCAGGCGAGTTTTGTACGTCGCGCCACTCTTCCAGCGTTTCAACGCCTTCCACAATGACTCCCTGACAATAACGATTCATCAACTGCAGCAACAGGGTGAACAAATTTCGCCCTTCCGACGTCTGTCGCAACATAATGAACAAGTCACGGGCGACTTTGATGTAGTCGTAGCGAACTTCACTCAGTGCAGAAAAATTCGCCATACCCGTACCGAAGTCATCCAGCCACAATGGGCCAAATTCACACATAGAGGCAAACGAAGAATCCTGTGGAAGACGGACATGCTCAACCAACTCAAAACGCATCCACGGCAACGCAGAGATCAATCCCTGTAATGTCGCATTCTGGCGTAATGCCATCAGGGTTGGGCCGTCGACATTCACCGAGGCAAGAATATTGTGCTGCTGGAAAAAGGACTGCCTGGAGGCCAACATTTTCAGTTGCTCTTCCAGCACATCCAGGCGCTGACGCACGGAAACCTCGGCAAAATAGCGGTCCGGTGCGATACGCTGTAAAGGATTCGATGGGTGTGTAACAACCGTTAAAATCTCAATTGCCATCAGCCGACCATCAGTACGGTAGATCGGTTGATAGGTGTACACACGCTCACATTGCAGCCAGTAGCGATGCTCCTGCAAGTTCTCAATACTTGCCTCAGGCGTAGTGCTTAGCCGCTGGATAACCTGCTCTGACTTCATTTCAGATGTCCTGTTGTATGGGGATGACCTTTTGGACTCGTCAATGGGTTATCGGCGCAACGATTGAGAACTTTATGTTCAGTCTGCGGGGAAAATGAAATTAAGATGACAGAAATTTCCAGGAATACGCGCTGGCTCAAAAAAAATAATGGAACGTCGTTTTAATATAGTTGACCATAAAATCCACACAGCGCACACTACCGCTAATTTATCTGTTCAGGTTCACGACTATGTCCAAAAAAATTGCCGTGATAGGCGAATGTATGATTGAGCTGTCACAAAAAGGCGCGGAAGTCAGCCGCGGTTTTGGTGGCGACACATTGAACACGTCAGTTTACATTGCCCGTCAGGTTGCACCCGACGCACTCTCCGTAAACTATGTTACCGCACTGGGGACAGACAGTTTCAGCCAGCAAATGCTTGAAGCCTGGCAAAGCGAAAATGTACAAACTTCACTCATCCAGCAGATGGAAAACCGTCTGCCGGGTCTGTACTACATTGAAACCGACAGTGCAGGTGAGCGCACGTTTTACTACTGGCGCAACGAAGCCGCGGCAAAATTCTGGCTGGAAAGCGACGCCGCCGCCGCCATCTGCGAAGAGCTGGCAACCTTTGATTATCTCTATCTGAGCGGGATTAGCCTGGCGATTCTAAGCCCGACCAGCCGCGAAAAACTGTTGTCACTCCTGCGTGAATGCCGTGCAAATGGCGGTAAAGTTATCTTCGATAACAACTACCGTCCTCGTCTGTGGGCCAGCCGCGAAGAGACACAGCAGGTCTACCAGCAGATGCTGCAGTGCACCGATATCGCATTCCTAACACTGGATGACGAAGATGCCCTGTGGGGTGAGAAACCGGTCGATGAAGTGATCGCCCGAACTCAGGCTGCTGGTGTAAATGAAGTGGTGATTAAGCGTGGTGCAGATTCCTGCCTGGTTGCCGTCGCTAACGATGCACTGGTTGACGTTCCAGCCGTGAAATTAGCCAAAGAAAAAGTGATTGATACCACTGCTGCAGGTGATTCATTCAGTGCGGGTTATCTGGCCGTTCGCCTGACGGGTGGAACACCTGAAGCCGCCGCACAGCGCGGACACCTGACGGCCAGTACCGTCATTCAGTATCGCGGTGCGATTATTCCACGCGACGCAATGCCTGATTAAGACGTTTGACCTCTCCCCCTCTCTCCAAAAGAGAGAGGGGGAGAGTGAAGAGCTTACTGCCCCTGTGGAATATCCGTCACTTCCTGATGCGCATCATCTGTCGCAGTATTCTGAGCAGACGCCGTCGACGAGACCATAATAGAATTCCAGGTCGACTGAAGCGCTTTCATGTCATATTCCGGCTCGCCTTTCGGCTGCATCAGAATCAACGCCATATCTTGTGACAGTTGCTGACGCAAATCCTGGTTCAACATCTCAACGGTCAGACCGCTCAGGAAATCCTGACGTAGCTTCTGATACTGTTCTGGCGCAATATCCACCACCTGATTTTGCAGGGAACGAATACGCTGGCTGATCAGAATGTCTGTATCAGCACGGGCATAGGTTGCAAACAGCTTCTGTAGCTCAAGTTTTTTCTGCGCGACCAGCGCGTTGAATTCATCTTCAGACAGGCCATCTTTACGCACTTTCGCCAGTTCCTTTGCCACCACACCGAGATTGGCGTTCAGCTTGTCGCCAGGCGATTCAACATTAATGGCACACTGTGCACGCTGGAACAGCACACGGCAGTCAAAGCCCAGGCCAATATCTTTCATGTTGTTTTTGCTGAGCGTCTGCTGAACGTGCCAGAACAGGGCTTCACGCGCCAGGTCTGCACGCCAGTAACGCAGCAATGCGGCGGATTCACGGATTGGCTGCCACGCGGTATCCCACATGACGGAGAGACGATCCTGACGCACTGTGTCGGTCATGATACTGACAGGCTCTGCACGCAACGGCGAAAGCGTCGGGACAGGAGCAGGCGTCTCACGCTTACCTTTTAGTTCACCAAACGCCTTGTTGATCTGTTCAACAACCGCACGGCTATCAACATTACCCACCACAATCAGGGTCATCGCATCCGGGGTGTACCATTTCTGGTAGAAGGATTTTACCTGCTCGGCATCCACTGGCTGTTTCAGCGGCTCTGCCGGATCGTGTCCCAGCAGCATTGAGCCCTTCAGACGATAACGCCACCAGCCGTCTTTGGTATCAGCAGGCCATGTCGCGACCATGTCACTGTTACTTAATGCGTAGTTCACGGTATCTGGCGTAATTGCCAGCTTGCCCGTCGAATCCGACAAATAGGTGAGTGCTTCTTTCAGCAGGTCATTACGGTTATTCGGCAGACTCAGATTAAACATGGTGTAGTCATAAGAGACCACTGCAGGAGGAAGCGGGCGCTTAGGATCAATAGCCTGTTGCCAGAGTGAGCGCACCTGTACAGCTTGCAAACTGCCGCTCTGAGTGAGCGCCAGCCGAGGAATAAAATGGCTTAAACCGGTCTGCTGGGTACTCTCAGCAAGAGAGCCTGTATTCACAGACAGACGGATTTCGATACGGTCGCTGGGGCGTTGAGGAGTGGCTAAAACTTGCCACTGGAACCCATTCGCCAACGTCCCTTGTTGCCAGGCCGGGTCTGGCTGGAGCGCATCTGCCTGCACATAACTGGCCGCTGCCATCATCAGCAAACCGCCGGTTAAGAGTCGAATTTTTGTGCCCTGCATGTGAACCCCTGATCAACATTCCTGGTTAAAAAAGAGTGTCTCACGACGTGGAGAACTCTAAAAGATGACGATGAAAACACGTCGATTAGACCGCGTGTTCAGCAAAACGTCACGGTCAGAAGTGAAATATACCCAAAAAAAATCTTGTCGAATTATGACAGGTATGAACAGTTATTATGCGCAGGAGCCCGCTTCCCGACAAGGGAATGCGGGCATAAGTGAGGAGATTAGGAGGATAATCCCTGGGTTTTGCTATCAGATGTCCGATTATTCAGCGTGTCGTCGAGCTTTTTGTGATCTAACTCTTTAACCCACTTCGCCACAACCACTGTTGCCACACCATTACCCACCAGGTTGGTCAATGCGCGCGCTTCAGACATAAAGCGGTCAATACCCAGAATCAACGCCAGACCCGCTACCGGCAAGTGGCCTACAGCCGAAATGGTCGCCGCGAGAACGATAAAGCCACTTCCTGTTACACCTGCCGCCCCTTTGGATGAAAGCAATAACACAACCAGCAGCGTAATTTGATGGAAAATATCCATATGGCTGTTGGTCGCCTGCGCGATGAAGACCGCGGCCATAGTCAGGTATATCGACGTACCATCCAGGTTGAAGGAGTAACCCGTCGGGATCACAAGCCCTACAACAGACTTCCGGCAACCGAGTTTTTCCATCTTATCGAGCATACGCGGCAGTGCAGATTCAGAAGAAGAGGTCCCCAGTACAATCAGCAGCTCTTCGCGGATGTAGCGAATGAATTTGAAAATATTGAAACCTGCGGCACGTGCAATCGACCCCAGCACGACCACCACAAACAGAATACAGGTGATATAGAAGCAGATAATCAGCTGGCCGAGCTGTACCAGCGAACCCACACCGTATTTACCAATGGTAAATGCCATCGCCCCGAACGCACCGACAGGTGCAAGGCGCATGATCATATTGATAATGCCAAAGATGACCTGAGAGAAACTTTCAATCACGTTGAAGATAATCTGGCCTTTGCTGCCCAGACGGTGCAACGCAAAACCAAACAGGACGGCAAACAGCAGTACCTGCAAGATATTCCCGCTGGCGAACGCGCCAATCACACTGCCTGGAATAACATCCAGCAGGAAAGCCACAACACCTTGATCTTTTGCCTGTTCGGCGTAGATAGCGACCGCTTTTGCATCAAGCGTCGAAGGATCAACGTTCATCCCCGCACCCGGCTGAACCACGTTAACGATAATCAGACCGATGATCAGTGCGATGGTACTGACCACTTCAAAATACAGAAGAGCGACTGCACCGGTACGGCCTACCGCCTTCATGCTTTCCATGCCAGCGATGCCGGTCACTACCGTACAGAAAATCACCGGAGCGATGATCATTTTGATGAGCTTAACGAACGCGTCGCCAAGCGGTTTCATTTGTGCGCCTAATTCCGGGTAGAAGTGACCAAGCAGAATACCGATTGCGATGGCTGTCAGGACCTGAAAATAAAGGCTTTTGAAGAGAGAGGTTTTCATAGGGTGTCCTTGGGAAGAAAAACCACAGGCTTTGTAAGGTTATGGTTAACCTGCGGCTCTAAAATAACACCCGTAAAACAGGACAGAAATAAACTCAGATCAAATTTGAAACACAAATGTTAAAAAGTTAGAGCTGACTCGCACAAGCCAGCAACAAAATT